>CAZSUN010000010.1:35086-65249 GCA_964610045.1 uncultured Sphaerobacteraceae bacterium | reverse complement strand
TCCACTGATTCAGAAGCCCAGGCGAACGTACACCATGTACATTCACTGTTGCCTCCCGGTCACGGCTCTCACTCTTCGGCGAATGTGCCGGCGCGCGGCAGAAATCGATTCATGTACAGTCGGTGTCGCTCCACTTCATCGAACATTCGTGCTTCGTCCCACCCGGCAACAACCGCCGCCACCCGGGCCGCGGCAGCGATTGCATCGAATCCGGCATCCGCCGCGTAGCCGATCATGGTCCGTCGCATCAGGACATCGGTGAGCGTCAGTGCGTGTTCCGTCGCGAACGCGAACGCGATCGTGGCGGCAATCGCGCCGGTCTCCGGATGGATTACCGCGCGGAGTTCCGGGTCTGCCCCGGCGAGGGCGATCACGTCCCGGGCGCGGGTGCCGTAGATGCGCACCAGGTACGCAGCCGACTGTTGGGACAACCAGTCCGGCCGTTCCTGCTGGATCGACCGCGCCAGCGGTCCCGGTTGCTCGCCGCCACCCGGCAGCGGCGCCTGCGCCGTGTCGGACGGCGGCAACGTTCGCCCCTGCATCGCACCGACAGTATCGACCACCTGCTCCGAGAGGTTCCGGAAGGTCGTCAGTTTTCCGCCAATGATCGACAACAACCCGCTCACCACCGGCGCGTGATCGTGAATGATGTGCCGGCGCGTGATCCTGCTCTCACTGCCCGCCTGGTTCGGGAGCGGCCGCAATCCAGCGTAGGCATACAGGACCGATTCGCGGCCGAGACCCGAACCAGGGATAGCCGTCACCGTCTCCCGGAGGAGGTAGGCGATCTCATCCTCGGTCGGCACGACCGTGTCGAGATCGCCGATGTAACGCTCGTCGGTGGTGCCAATCAGGTAGAGGCCGTTCCAGGGAATGATGAAATACGGACGGCCATCCGATTTCGCTTCGATATAGAGCGCGTCCGATGGAGCGCCAGGGAACGGCGCGACCACGATGTGGCTCCCCTTGGTGACCCCCAGAAACGGCGCCTGGTTCCGGGCGACGCCAGCTTCGGCCAGGACGCGATCCACCCACGGACCGGCGACGTTGGCCACGGTGACGGTTCGCGCCTCCTGCCGATTCCCGTTTGCGTCGCGCCAGCGCACACCCCGGACAACGCCGGCTTCGAGGATCAGGCCATCGACATCAGCCTGGGTGTGGACGACCGCGCCATGGGCGACGGCGTCGAGGGTGTTCTCGACCGAGATGCGCTCGGGGAACTCCAGCTGGGCATCGTAGTACCGGGCGGCTGCCTTCAGCCCATCCGGGTTGAGCCCGGGGATGTGGGCCAGGGCGCCATCGCGGCTGAACATCCGGTGCCTTGGCAGCGACTTGCTGTAGGACAAGGCATCGTAGGCAACCATCCCCGCCCGGATCAGGAGGGGACCACGCTTGTGATAGCTGTAGATGGGGAGGGTCAGCGGCAACGGAAACACCAGGTGCGGGGCGATCCGCAGCAGTCGCTCACGTTCCTGCAACGACTCGTGGACCAACCCGACCTCGGCGGACTCGAGGTACCGCAACCCGCCATGAATGAGCCGGCTCGACCAGCTGGTGGTTCCGGCGGCGATGTCCGACTTGTCGAGCAGGAGGACCTTCAGGCCACGCCGGGACGCATCGCGTGCGATCCCGGTTCCGTTGATGCCGGCGCCCACGACGACCAGGTCGTACGTGGTGCTTGCCTGTTGAACCTGCGACACAATCGGTCCTTTCCATCCGCCAATCCGGCCTCACAGCGTACTCCGGTGGAATTGTAGGTCGAACGTCACCTCAAGGCCGCGCCTTGCACGAATCCCCGCCTCGATCCGGGAACGGAGTCTTGACAGCCGCTGGAAAGGGGGCATACTGACCAGCACACACGATGGTGAAACGATTCACCAAACTAACGTCCGCTGTGAGGTGTCGCCATGCCTCCACGCTCATCTGCAACCCGACCGACCATGGCCGATGTCGCTCGCACAGCCAACGTCTCGGTCACCACAGTCTCCTACGTCATCGGTGGACGCCGGGGCAGCAACGACGGCGTACGCATCAGCGAGGACACCCGGCAACGCGTGCTCGACGCGGTCGAGGCCATCGGCTATCGCGTCAATCTGCCAGCACGACATCTGCGACGGCAGCGGACCGACCACATCCTCCTGTTGATCGACCGGCTCACGAGTCCGTTTAGCCATCACGCCGCAGCGGATATCGAATCGGTCCTGACCCGACATGGCTTCACGATGTCGATCGTGGTCTGCCCGAACACCGAACGGCTGCGGTCGGCCCTCGAGATGATCCCGGGGCGGCTCGCCGACGGCGCGATCGTTCTCGGCTCCATCAAATCAGTCTCGCGCGAGATCCTGCAACCGGCAGCGGCCCAGGGCGTGCCCATCGTGGCCGTCGGCGCGATTTCGCCGGATGGCTACGACGTACTGGAGCCGCAGGACGAGGAGCTGGCGATCGGCCAGGCGGTCGACCACCTGGCAGGGCTCGGTCACAAACGCATCGCCTTTATCGGCCACCTGCCTGACCAGTCGCAGCCGGAACTACGTTTCGAGGCGTTCAGGAAACAGCTGCACGGGCATGGACTCTCGATACCGACCCAGTTCATCCGCAGCGGGGCTCGCGACCGCCACAGCGCTCACGCGGAAGTCCGGCACCTGCTGACCCTGACCGATCGTCCCACGGCGGTGTTCTCCACGTCGGACATCGGTGGCATCTCATCGATCTGGGCCGCGCACCGGATGGGCATGCGGGTTCCGGACGACCTGGCGGTGATCGGCTGCGGCAACATCGACGAATGCCAACTGGTCGTCCCCTCACTCTCGTCCGCCGGACCAGAGTCACCCGACTACACGGTCGTGGCCGATCTGCTCATCAAACGCATCCAGGACCCGGCCAGACCGGGTGAGCGACACACCTTCGAGCGCTGGACCTTTTTCCCGCGCGAATCCAGCAGGGGTCCCGGTCTTCCAGACAGCAGTTTCCCAAGGAGGTGACACCTATTCGATCGTCCAACCCGGATCTCTCGACCCATCCCGGCGACCGACCGGCCCGTTCCCGCGGCAACCTTCCGCGGCACGCAACAGGGGAACCCACAATGTTTCGACCGATGACTCGACGCCACGTCCTTCGCACAGGCGCTGCCGCAGGAGCCGCCCTGGCGGGGTCCAGGTTCGCCACCACCTGGGCACAGGAGGCCAGTCCGGCCCCGGGCACGATCGTCATTCCCGACAACGGGGTCGAGCTGCCAACCGACGACATTACGTTTCGGTGGATCGACAGCGGCGACCTGAAGGCCCTGTTCTACAACGAGTTCCACGCCGCCTACATGGAGGCCCACCCCAACATCACGATCCAGTACGATCCACTCCCCTGGACCGAGATCAACCAGATCGTGCCGATCGGCATCCAGAGCGGTGACGCCCACGACATCTTCGCCATGCCCCAGGACGTGACATCGTCCCAGGCGGTGGCCGAAGGGTGGGTGGCGCCGCTGGACGACATCGTCCCGAACTTCGCCGAGTGGAAGGCCCGCTTCCCGGTCGGGTCGTTCATGGACGGCGTGCATGTCTTCGACGGCAAGACCTACACCTTCCCACAGACGTCGAGCAAGCGCTACTGGACGATGACGTTCGCCAATTCCGACCTCATGGAGCAGGCGGGATACGATCTCACGAGCCAGCGCCTGACCTGGGACGAATTCCGCGAAGCCTGCCGGAAGGTGACGGAACAGGGCCAGGGGCAGTACTTCGGCATCATCATGGGCGGCAAGTCGACCGACCAGTTCGGCGACTTCGTGCGGAACCTGGCGCGGATGGCGGGCGCCTCGGCAGGGTCCGGTGCCGGTTTCCAGGACATCGACTGGCGCACCGGCGAGTTCGTCTACACAAGCGACGAGTACATCGCCGCGGTGGAACTCCTGCTGGCGCTTCACACCGACGGCAGCGTCTTCCCCGGCGCGATGTCGCTCAACGAGGCGGAGGCACGAGCCCAGTTCCCGAACGGGATCGCCGGAATGATCCTTGGCGGGCCGTGGATCATCCCGCAGTGGCAACGCGACGCACCGGACTTCCGGTTCTCGCTCTCCAGCCAGCCGGTGCCGAACGGCGATGTCGTGGTACCGATGACCTACGAGGAGACCGGGGCCAACCAGCTCTGGGTCTACGCGAACAGCGACTACAAGCAGGTGGCCGGCGACATGTTCGCCTACATCGGCAGCGTCGAAGGCCAGGTGGCGATCATGGCCGCGACCGGCGGCAACCTGCGGGCGATGCTGCCGGAGGCGGTCGAGATCGCCCAGGCCAGCGTCGATCTCGACCCGGTTGCCAGCACCGCGCTCGCGCTCTACGACGAGCAGTTGCGGCTCGGCCCAATGGTTGCAATCCGCAATCCGGAGATCGCGGCCGTCGCCGCGGAGCGCCAGCCGCTCCAGCCGGATCTCGGCGTGCTGTGCCAGGGCATCATCACCGGCCAGGTGAGCGATATCCGGGCGGCGATGGAAGACATCCAGAGCCGGGCCACCGCCGAGCTGGAGCGGTCGATCGCGGCCGCCCAGGAGAAGGGTGCACAGGTTTCCCGCGACGACTTCGTGTTCGCCGATTGGGATCCGAACGCCGAGTACACGACCGAAAGCCGCTAGTCACGCCGGGAACGGCGCTCGACAAGGTGCCCGGGATGACCGGGCACCTTGCTGCGGGGAGAAACGAACCCGTATGGCGATCGCAACCAACCAGCTCCCCCCAGCCAGCGGCCGAGCGGTCCCCCAGTCGAGGTCGCTCGGCCGGCGGTTGTGGACCGCCCGCTGGTGCTATCTCTTCATGCTGCCGAACCTGGTACTGGCAGCCCTGTTCACGTTCTACCCGGCGGTGATGTCGTGGTACTTCGCCTTCCTGGACTGGTCGGGATTCCTTGGCGATCGCGAATGGGCAGGGCTGGACAACTTCCGCCTGGTGATCCACGACGCGTTCTTCTGGAACGCCTACAAGCGGTCGTTCCTGTTCATGATCGTCGCCGTCCCGATCCAGGTCGTACTGGCGTTCATCGTGGCACTGGTCCTCAACGACTCCTCGTACAAGCTGGGAACGTTCTTCCGCACCGTCTTCTTCCTGCCGGTGGTGACCAGCGCGGCGATCATCGGGATCGTGATGTCCTTCATCTTCAGCCCCTTCAACGGACCGATCAACAAGGTCCTCCTGCAGACCAACCTGATCGACCGGCCGGTCGATTTCCTGGGCGATCCGGATACCGCGCTCTGGACGGTGGCCGCGGTCTGGATCTGGAAGTGGTTCGGCATCACGATGATCTACTGGCTGGCGGCGCTCCAAGTGGTGCCCCAGGACCTGTACGAGGCGGCCCGGATCGACGGCGCCGGCAGGCTCTCGCTGCACAAGGACATCACCCTGCCGATGATCGCCCCGTTCGCCATGGTGATCGTCCTGATCACGATCGTCGGATCGCTCAATGTGTTCGGCCTGGTCCAGACCATGACCGGCGGCGGTCCGTATTTCTCCAGTGAGGTCATGGAGGTCTACATCTACCGCAACGCTTTCGGCAACACCGGTCTTCCACGACTCGGCTTCGCCTCGGCAGCGGCGCTCTTCTTCGGGATCACCGTGATCGGCCTCTCGCTGATCCAGGCGTGGGGTCTGCGCAAGGCAGCCGCGGCCCGCAGCCAGTTGCGACAGGGATAGGGAGGCGACCATGGCAACGACCGTTCCGTCATCCGTATCCGAACCCGCACCGCGACCGCGTCGCCGGTTCCGGATGCCCCGGATCCGGGCAATCATCACCACCGCAATCCTCTTGCCGCTGGGATTCGGCTGGATCTACCCATTCCTGTGGATGGTGAGCGCCGGGTTCAAGACCAACCAGGAGATCTTCTCGGGTCTCGACCTGATTCCGGACGATCCGCAGTTCGGGAACTTCTCGCGGGCCTGGACCGATGCCCGGATCGGCCAGTACTTCCTCAACACCACGATCGTGACGGTGGGATCGATCGCCCTGGTACTGGTCTCGGTCTCGATGATCGGCTATGTCCTGGGACGGTACCAATTCCCCGGCAAGAAGCTCCTGATCGCGCTCTTCGCGCTGACCTTCTTCCTGCCCGAGGGGTACACCATCATCCCGATCTTCGAGCTGGTGACCAAACTGGGGCTCGCCAACTCGCTGCTTGGCGTGACGCTGGCCCAGTCGGGTGGCGCCAATGTGGTGCTGGTCCTGCTGTTCGCCGGGTACTTCGCACAGCTGCCGAAGGAACTCGAGGAAGCCGCCGTGATCGATGGGGCAGGATTCTTCCGGGTGTTCTGGCAGATCATGCTGCCGCTGGCGAAACCGGTGATCGCGACCACGATCATCCTGCAATTCATGAACAGCTGGAACGCCTTCCTGCAGCCGTTAGTCCTGACCCTCTCACGTCCAGACCTGCGAACGCTCGCGGTTGGCATCTACGCATTCAAGGGTCAGTTCTTCACGGACTGGTCGGGGATGGCAGCAGCAGCGACGATCAGCCTGGCGCCGATCGTGATTATTTTCCTGGTACTGCAACGCTATTTCGTCGAAGGAATCGCAGGAGCGGTCAAAGCATGACGAATGTTCTGATCCTGATGTCGGACGAGCACAATGCCCACGTTGCTGTACCGTACGGGCACCCATTCGTCGATACGCCGAACATGACCCGGCTGGCAGAGCGAGGCACCATTTTCGACGCGGCCTACTGCCCTTCCCCGCTCTGTGCCCCGTCGCGGTCGTCCTTCCTCTCGGGACTGCCGGTCCACCGGACCGGCGTGATCAACAACTGCGTGCTCGAGTATCGAGACCTGCCGTCGTACGGAGGGGTCCTTGCCGCGCAAGGGATCCAGACGGTGACGGTGGGCAAGACCGACGTTTACACGAACACCGACCGGCTCGGGTTCAGCGCGGCACTCCTGGCCGGCGACCGGAAGATGCCCGGAGATACGAACTTCCGGCGCGATCCGCTGACGATCCGGGAGGACGGTCCCGGTCGCGCCAACCAGTTCGGTCCACGGGACCATGCGTTCGCCAGCGACACGAAGATCATCGATGCCGCAGTCGGCTGGCTCGACCAGGTCGCCCCCACAGTGACAACGCCCTGGACGCTGACCGTCAACATCGTCGCCCCGCATTTCCCGCACTACGCGAGTCCGGAACTCTGGGAGAAATACGCCGGCTACGCGGACCTTCCAAGCGTGCGCGGCGATGTGGAATCCGCCCAGCACCCATACGCGCTCGACCTTCGCCACCACTTCCAGACCGGGACGTTCTCGGACTACCAGATCCAGGGGCTGCGTCAGGGGTATTGGGCATGCGTTGATTACGTCGACCAGCAGCTCGGCCGGTTGCTGGATGCCCTCGATCGGTCCGGGGCGGCCGACGACACCATCGTGGTTTACACCTCCGACCATGGCGAGATGCTCGGCACCTTCGA
This sequence comes from uncultured Sphaerobacteraceae bacterium, assembly GCA_964610045.1. Classification (GTDB taxonomy): domain Bacteria; phylum Chloroflexota; class Chloroflexia; order Thermomicrobiales; family UBA6265; genus JACCYX01. The sequence continues at coordinate 57,820 of CAZSUN010000010.1, read as the reverse complement.
CATGTGGTGGAAGTGCTCGATGTACGAGGATTCCGCCCGCGTCCCGCTGATCGCAGCCGGCCCCGGCTTTGCCGCAGGAGTTCGATCCAGCACCCCGGTCACGCTCTACGACCTGCAGGCGTCACTCTTCCGGGCGACCGGCTGCCAACGCCCGAACAACTGGTGGGGCGTTCCGTTGCAGGACCTTCCCCTGGACTCCGACACGCGTTCGATCGTGACGGAGTACCACGGTCACGGAACGCGGGGCGGTACCTTGCTGGTACGCGAAGGACCGTGGAAACTGCTCCATCACGAGCGGGCGCCGCACCAGCTCTTCAACCTGGAGGACGATCCAGGCGAATTGTCGAACTGCCACGAACTCCGGCCCGACGTCGTCGTCCGGCTCGACGCCGCGCTGCGAACCTGGTGCGACCCGGAGGAGGTCTTCCAGCTGGCCAACGCCCGCGAGCAGGAACTCTTGGCGGGACTCGCCGCCGCCGGGGTCGGATGACGCACATGTCACCCGTCGTAGCACCCGTTACCCAGAGGAGCAGCAACGCGGCATGTCCGATTCGCCGAATGTCATCGTGTTCTTCACCGATCAGCAACGCTGGGATTCGATGGGGTTGCACGGTAACCCACTCGACCTGACGCCCAACCTCGACCGGATCGCACGCGAGGGAACGCACGTCGCCAACTCGATCACCTGCCAGCCGGTCTGCGGTCCGGCCCGGTCGGCGTTGCAGACCGGGCTGTATCCCACCACGACCGGATGCTACCGGAACTCGATTCCGCTGCCCGAGGGGCAGAGGACGCTGGCCGACTGGTTCAACGACGCCGGGTACCACACCGGCTACATCGGCAAGTGGCACCTCGCCTCCCACGATCCCGTCCCGGAGGGAGAACGCGGTGGCTATCAAACGTGGCTGGCGGCCAACACACTGGAGTTCACGTCGGAGCCGTACCGCATGACGGTGTACGACAACAATGAGAAGGAGGTGACGCTTCCCGGCTACCGGGTCGACGCGCAAACCGATGCGGCCATCCGGTACGTGAGCGACCATCGCGACGAACCGTTCTTCCTCTTCTGCTCGTATCTGGAGCCACACCACCAGAACCGGCTCGATGATTACCCGGCGCCCGACGGATACCGCCAACGCTACGAGGGGCGCTGGACGCCTCCCGACCTGCTCAACCTCGGCGGGTCGTCGCAGCAGCACCTGGCCGGGTACTGGGGCATGATCAAACGACTCGACGAGGCGTACGGGCGATTGCTCGATGCGCTGAAGAGCATGGACCTGCTGGACAACACCATCGTCCTGTTCACGTCCGACCATGGCTGCCACTTCAAGACGAGGAATACGGAGTACAAGCGGTCTTGTCACGAGGCGTCGGTGCGAGTGCCGACGGTGTTCACCGGGCCAGGGTTCGAGGGAGGTGGCCAGGTCGGCGGCCTGGTCAGCCTGATAGACCTGCCGCCGACCCTGCTCGACGCGGCGGGAATCCCGGTGCCGGGGGAGATGCAGGGACGATCGATCCTGCCGCTGGTGCGCGGTCCCAATCCCAGCGACTGGCAGCGGGAGGTCTTCGTCCAGATCAGCGAGGCGGAAGTCGGGCGGGCGATCCGGACACATCGCTGGAAGTACGCGGTGACGGTGCCGGACATGGACGGGAACGCCGCGCCAGGGTCCGATACGTACCATGAGGCGTATCTCTACGATCTGGAGGTCGATCCCTACGAGTTGAACAACCTGGTGGGCAGGGCGGCCTACCGGGAACTCTCCGATCAACTCTCCGCCCGCCTCGTGGCACGGATGGTCGAGGCCGGCGAGGAAGCGGCGACGATCGTGCCTGCCCCAACCATCCCGTCCGGGCAGGCGTATCTCACCGCCGCCGAGTTGCGGGCATAAATCGGCGGCGAATCTGAGACTATCCAGCACTCCGAAGAACGGGTAGGATCGCGCGCAACGGGCAGCCAGGAGTCTGGCTGGGATACGCAGGAGACACCCTCACCATGCCACGACCCAGGATCGCCATCGTCGGCGCCGGCAGCACGGTCTTCGCCAAGAACATCATCGGCGATGTCGTCAGCTATCCCGAACTCGCCGACTCCACCATCGCGCTGTACGACATCGACGCCGAACGCCTTGCCACCTCCACGATCGTCGCCAACAAACTCGTATCGTCCGCCGGGGCGCCCACCGCCATCGAGCCGACGATGGACCGGCGCGAGGCGCTGGCCGGAGCCGATTTCGTGATTACGATGATCCAGGTCGGCGGCTACCGACCGAGCACGGTCATCGATTTCGAAATTCCGAAGAAGTACGGCTTGCGCCAGACCATCGCCGACACCCTCGGCATCGGCGGCATCATGCGGGGTCTCCGGACCATCCCGGTGCTCGTCGAGGTGGCGAAGGACATGGAGGAACTCTGCCCCGACGCCCTCTACCTTAACTACGTGAATCCGATGGCGATGAACTGCTGGGCGATCAGCCGGGCAGCAGGTTCGATCCAGACGGTCGGTCTCTGCCACAGCGTCCAGGGCACTGCGGGCGAACTGGCGAAAGACATCGGGGTGCCGTTCGAGGACATCAACTACACCTGCGCCGGTATCAACCACATGGCGTTCTACCAGACCTTTGAACGGGACGGCGAGGATCTCTACCCGGAAATCCGGAAAGTCCTGGATGAGGGTCGCCAGCCGGAGCACAACCGCGTCCGGTACGAGATCTTCAAGCGCACCGGCTACTTCGTCACCGAGTCGAGCGAGCACTTCTCGGAGTACGTGCCCTGGTTCATCAAGCGGGATCGCCCGGACCTGATCGACGAGTTCAACATCCCGCTGGACGAATACCCCCGCCGCTGCGAAAACCAGATCGCCCGCTGGGAGTCCATGCGTTCGGAGTACGAGGGCGATGCGCCGATTCAGCACACCCGCAGCCACGAATATGCATCCCAAATCATGCTCGGCCGCGTAACCGGCGCACCGCAGGTCATCTATGGCAACGTCCCGAACCACGGCCTGATCGACAACCTGCCAGCCGGCTGCTGCGTGGAGGTCGCCTGCCTGATCGACCGGAACGGCATCCAGCCGGTCGCGTTCGGCGCCCTGCCGCCACACCTCGCCGCCATGATGCAAACCAACATCAATGTGCAGGCCCTCACGGTCGAGGCCGCCCTCACCGGTAAGCGGGAACATATCTACCACGCGGCAATGCTGGACCCACACACCGCGGCCGAGTTGTCGCTCGACCAGATCTGGCACCTGGTGGACGATCTGATCGACGCCCATGGCGACTACCTGCCGGAGTACGTGTAGGACCAACCCCGGATGTACAAACGCGTGTCAATCGGAGGGCGGACCACCGGGTGCGCCCTCCGACGTCGAACCACATGGATCACCCGGAATATGTGCAAACCCGGCATTCCGTAGTTTCCGGTTGCTCACCATGCACCGTCGCCAGCGGTAGGGAAGTCCTTCCGGCGCACACGCAACCACCCAGACCAAATTTCCCCTGCGCCGGGAATGGTCTTCCTCGTTGCACGTCCTCCGAGAATGAGGAAGACCATTACCGCGCCGCCAGGCGAACAAGACTCCACCGGCTGGATGAGGCGGCGCGGAAGGTCTTCCCTACCCTCGTACCGCGTTCGAACATGGGCGTTCACGGGGGATCGCCGCTACGGACGAAACGGGCGGCGAAGCGACCGCCGGGAAGGCGCCCCGCCTATTCAGCCAACAGGTTGACTTGCTGGCCGATGCCGCGACGAACCGCCTCGTTGTACGCGAATCTTGCCACCGCCATATCCTGGACCGCATTGCCGACGCTCTTGAAGAACGTCACCTCATCCGCATTGGTCCGGCCCACCACGTCTCCCAACGCCAGGTGGCCAAGCTCGCGAGCCAGGTGGGATTCATCGATCAGGCCATCCCGGAGCGGAATGATCAGGTCGCCAGCTTCCTCCAGCGCCGCCTCGACCTGATCGACCACCACCACCGCTCGCCGGACAGTGGCGGCGGGCACTTCCTGCATTGCCGGAGTGAAGGAACCGACGCCGTTGATGTGCGTACCCGGCTGCACATCGTCGTCGTCGAACACCGGTGTGGACGACGAGGTGGCGGCGCAGATGATGGCGGCCTGCCGAACGCCCGAAGCGATATCGGTGGTGGTTTCGAGCCGATCGACGAGTTCCGGCCAATCTGCCTCGCACCGGGCGCGAAAGCGGGCCAATCCCTCCTCGGACCGACCCGCCACAATGATTCGATCGAGGTCCCGGACAGCGGAGACTGCCGCAGCCTGGGTCAACGCCTGCGCGCCGGAACCGATCACGAGCAGCGTCGCTGCATCGTCGCGAGCGAGCAACCGGGTCGCCGAGCCCGATACCGCGCCCGTGCGCAAGGCGGTAAGGTACGCGCCCTCCAGGATGGCAAGGGGTTGTCCGGTGGTATCGTCGACGAGGCAGACCATCGAGGTAATCGTCGGCAGGCCGCGTTGCGGATTGTCCCGGAACACCGACACGACCTTGAGGCCAAGCGCGTGCGCCGTGGGTACGTACGCGGGCATCACCAGGGTGGTTGCCCGGTCCGGCTGCACGGCCAGCCCGGTTCGAAGCGGCGAGATCGCCCGGCCCGCCGAAAGGTCCTGGAACGCGGTGGTCACGAGGTCGATCGCCTTGCCAATCGGCACCAATTCACGAATATCTCGACGGGATAACGCCAACATCCGAGCACCTTTCCATTAACATCGCCTACACCCGAGCGCCCCGAATGAGTCACCCACCTGCCAGATCCAGCCATGTGACACGATGGCACCAGACGGATGCACTGGTCTATCATTGCCGGCATGGCCAGAGTCAACGGCGCGCTTCCGGACACATTGTCCGTACATCTCACCATCCCTGCCAGGCGTTCCGGGATGACGCGACCGTTTCTCGTCAGTGCCTCGTAGACACGAACGTCCGTGAGGACTACAATCACGGGAACCTCGGGGAACCGTCCAGACCGGTGACCTGCGCTTGTACCAGTAGGGTGGGCAAGCCGCAGCATCGCTCCCTTGACGCCTTCGCCGCCCTGAACGTGGGAAAAGGGCAGAATGCCGAGTCCGAAACGCGAATGCGCATCGTGCCAATTCTTCCAGAATGCCCAGTTGGCTGGCAACGGTTGGTGTACCCACCCGAAGCGTCAACTGGCGAGCGATGTCCGCATTCTCGTTCGATCGCGCGAACTCGCCTGCCGGAACAGCTGGGGCGACGACCTGTGGGCCGAAAAATCGTCGCATGCGACAACATCGAACGCTCATCCGGATGACCTTCCAGCGCCGTTCATCGGTGATCCCCAGCACGACGATACGGTGACATCGGTGGTCGACACCGGCTCCCGGCTGTCCGTACGGGCCGAGACCGGCGGCGACAATGACGACCGGATTACGCACACCGCCGTTCGCGACGACGACCATGCGCCGGCGCCGTTGAGCGTCGACGACATCAATGCTCCCGCCAACGACGACCAGACCGACCGTGTCCGGATCATGGCTCGCGGAAACCGTGACGCCATCCTGAGGGCGCGTGAGCGCGCTGCCCAGCGCCGTCAGCCAGCCCGGCCATCGATCGAACCGGCTGCCGGCGACACCATCGACGAACCGGTCGATCCTGGCGTTTCCTCACCATTGACCGAGACGGACTCCACGGTCAGCCGGATGGCCGCCTACGAGCGAACGCCCCCGGTTCCGCGCGATGAAGTGAGGTCCGTCAGCCGGGAGGCATCGCCTGCCATTGGGCCGGACGACCGGTTCGACTCGGTGCCACCGATCAGGGCCGACGTGGAACTGCCGAGACTCCGGGAATTCCTGCGCCACGAGCAACCCGACCGCGAGCCATCCCGAACTCCCCTGCCAGATGTCTCGCTGTCGTCATACGACCATGTGCTGCGACGAGCACAGGAGATCAAGACCTCGACCGGACGCAGCTTCCAGCAGGCTGGCCAGGCAAGCAGCCGCAACTCCGCACCGCGCCCCACGCCGGCCAAGTCGTTCTCCCAGGTTCCGCCGACCCCCGAGCCAGATGAGCCGGCTTCGGAGAGGGATCTCGTCTGGGATCTCGACATCGCCAACCTGAACGTCGTCTTCTCCCGTGTCCGCACAGTGCTCGACGAAGAACAAGCGCGGCAGGATCCTCGCTCCTCCCACAACCAGGAACCTGCCCACGACCTGCCCAACGAGCAGCCGCAGTCCCATATGGTCGAGGCGTTCGCCGATGAGCCGTTTGCTGACGACACCTTCGAGGCCACCGATACCGTCATCCATCGACCACCCCAGCCCATCGCGGAGTCGCCACGTTCGAGCTGGTGGCGAAGCCTGAATTTTGGCATCCGGCGGCGCGTGTCTGCCGACATCCAATCAGCCCGAACTCCCTATCGGCCGTCACCGGCGGATGATGCCCCCTGGGCGGAATATGACGACGATACGCTGATATACGACCATCACGACGAACCTGACGCGATATGGTTCGACGAGGACGCCGGAAGCATCGCTGGCGAGAGCGACCGCGTAGCCGCCATGTCCCACTTCGCGGACACCTTCACGGACGACGATGCCGGCGACGATCAGGACGACCGCCTCATCACCACCGAAGCAAGCTGGCTGCACGATGAAACCCAGTTCCCGGAGGTACAACCCGCCGCGTGGCGGGAACAGCGCGCCGCCTTGCTCGCGCAATCGCCGTTGAGCGAAGACGTACCGTTGCCGCCCGTCCCGTCCCTGCCCCAGACCGTGCCTCCAGCACGGCCGGATCCTGGTCCGGTGGTTCGGTCACCCGCGCCAGCGGAATCCCGGCGCACCTACCACGTGGAAGATCCCGGTGGGTTCATCGCCTTCCGGGAGGCCCTGTTTGCCACCGACGCACCAACGCACCCGCCCGAGACGAGCCGCCCGGAGCCGATCACCGCAACATCCGGATGGGACGACGATTTCGAACCACCGGCATACGTGGACGACCAGGTGACCATGCCGCCGGTTATGGCGAAACCCAGCCGGTCCACCCGGCAACATTCAACCCGCGTGTCCGATCGTGAGCTTCGGGCAGCGTTCACCGATCAGGAAGATGTCGCGCAGCGGTTCGAGGTTGCGTCCGCAGTGCGCAAGTGCTGCCGGACATGCCGCTCGTTCCAACCGAGCGACAACCAGGAACAGGGGCGCTGCGGCAATGCCTGGGCGTACACCCACCGCCAACTGGTGAACGCGGATGTCCTGTCGTGTCACTCGTCGATTGGTGACTGGTGGCTGGCCGACGATCTCGCCTGGATACCGCCCGACACGGCGATCGTGCCGGAAACACCGTACACCGACCGCCTCGAAATGCGGCAACGCGGGGAGAATGAACCGGCCACGCAGGATGGCCAACGTGTACGTACGAGAAGGAGTGGCTAGACGACCGTTTCGTGCGGTCAAACGCGGTGACATGGGGGTACACTTCGTGCGGTGAACGAGGGTCGGACGCTGGGCAGTTGTCCGTCCCACTGATTCATCTGGACTGCCGACCAGGCAGGCACGACTTCCCGGGCCTTATGCCCATTTGCATGCGACAGAAACCCGTCTCGGGTTGTTCAGGAACGTGGTATGGCCGGTTTTGGAGAGACGCTCCACCAGGCGCGCGCGCACATGGGCGTGACGCTGAAAGAGGCGGAGCAGGCTACACGAATCAATCGCCATCACCTGGCGGCGCTGGAGGAGGAGAACTTCGCGGCCCTGCCGCCGCTGATCTACCAGCGCGGTATCGTGCGCAACTACGCTACCTATCTCCAACTCGATCCCGGCAAGCTCCTCGCGATGTTCGAGGACGCGCACGGTGGGGGACCATCCCCGAACCGGACGATCGTTTCCACCTCGCCCATCAACATGCCATCGCACTGGGCCCCCAACTTCGCCATCATCTCGTTCGCCCTGGTCCTGACCGCGATCGTTTCTGCCTGGCTGTACAGCGCCTTCGTCGCCCAGCCGGACATCGATGTCACCCCAACCCCGCCGGTGCCGACCGCAACCGCGTTCGAAAGCGACATCCCGGTGCCGACCCTGCCGCCAACGCAACCACCGCCAACGGCCGAACCGACCGAAACGCCGGAACCGACCCAGGCAGCCAACGCCGGTTCCCGGGCGTCGTCCAGCGACGACGGGCAAAACACCCAGCAACGCGGCGGTGACAACCAGCGAGGCAACAGCAACGAGGCTACCGAACCGCCGGACACCTCCGAGGACACGAGTTCGCTGGCCGTCGAGGAATCCAACGCACCGGAGATCGATGAGTCTGACCTGACCAGCATCATGATCACGGCCAATGCCGATCTGTATGTGACGGTCATCGCCGACGGCGTCATTGTCTACGACGGGTCGCTCGCGGCCGGGGATACCACCGGCTTCCTGACCGGCAACACGTTCGATGTGACCACGTCGTGGGGCAAGCAAACGATCTTCACCAATGCCTGTGGCGGCGAGTTCACCATGGGCTACGAAACAGGATCGGCAACCTACCAGTTGGTCAAGCAGCCGGATTCCTGCCCACCGATTTCCTGATCGCCTATCTCGTATCAACAGAAGGAGCCGCCGGTGCCCTGGAGCACCGGCGGCTGGCTTCCTCGGTTTCGGCCGGGTTTCGATCAGGCCGGGACGATCACGTTCACCGTTCCGGGTAGCATCCGGATCGACACCGGGGTGGCGCCCATGACATCGCCATCAACCTGGATCGACATCGGCGGGTCGGCGGCGATCTCCACTTCCCTGGTCGTAAAGTGGGTCACGAATGGTGAGTCGCCCATCCGCCGGGTTGCCATCCGGGCCATCACCCTCGCCAGGTGATCGGGTCTCGTCGCCGTGACCACCAGCACGTCGAGCAGCCCATCATCGAACCGGATCCGGCGATCGAGCACGATCGATGGGGCGATGATCGAGCTGCCATTGGCCACCAGGACCATCGGCGAAGCGATATCGACCAGCGAGACCCCAGGCGACGTGATGGTGTAGCGAGCCAGCGGCTTCGCCAGGGCCTGGACCGCCGCCGGGACATACGCCATCCAGCCGACTTTCCGCTTCATGGCCGGATTGGTCAGGTCGAACATCAGGCTATCGACCCCGGCCCCCGCCATGTGCAGGAAAACCCGATCGCCACACAGCCCGGCGTCGAGCCGGGTCCGCGCGTGAGGTCCATACAGGAGTTCGACCGCCCTGACCGGATCGGTGGGTATGCGCAACTCCCGGGCGATGATGTTGGTGGAGCCCGCCGGGATGATGCCGAGGTCGATGCCGGTTTCGTAGGCGGCACTCGCCACCTCCCCGACCGTGCCGTCCCCCCCTACAGCCACTACCAGGTCGGCGCCAACGGCGTGTTGGCGCACGAGATCGCTGGCGTGTCCCTGATGCGTCGTCTCGAACACCTCGAGCGTCGTTCCGGTGGGGGTACGTTCCTTCAGGGTCGCAACGATCCTGGCCGCATCGCGGCGCGTGGCGGGATTGACCACCACCACCACCCGGCCAGGCGGTGCGCTTCCCATTCGTGGGACTTCCGGTTGTTCGCCCACTTACGCCTCGTACTCATCGGGTCCGAAGACCTGATCGACGATGTAGTTGGCGAGCCAGGTTGCCAATGCCGTCAGGATCAGGCCCAAAACGCCACGGGCCACATTCTTCATCATCGTCCTGTCCCTTCAGGTGCATGAACCACAGGCATCGAAGCAATCCCTGTTGCGAGAGATTTCGCCGACACGGTCATTCTACGGGGTAATCGCGACCGCCGCCGGTGGCTACCAGACCGAGCAGGAACAGGAATATCCCGCCCAGCAACGTCAGGTCGATCACCGTGAGATGCCCGTAGATGGTGTGGGTGGCGCCAGGCACAAACCCGAGCAGCCTCGTCACCGGATCGGTGAGCCCATACACGAACTGGCCAATCCAGATGCGATCGGAGACATCCAGCACCACGAGCACGGTCCGCAGCAGGATGATACTGCCTACCGCGGCGAACGTGATCAACAGCAACTCGGTCGCCAATTGGGACCGTGTCGACATTTGCGCCCGGCGGCGGCGCGCCTGGTCAAACACCGGTCGCCCGTAGCAGCCGCACCACCTCCTCGATGATGCGATTCGCGACATCCTGCTTGTCCGCTTCGGGAAGGTGCACGGGTTCGCGGTCCCGGGCGATCAGGGTCGCGGCGCTCCGGCGGCTGCCAATGGTGGCCACGGCGTCGTTGGCCACGATGAGGTCAAGCCCCTTTGAGGCCAGCTTCTGCCGGGCATGCTCCAGAATGTGCTCGGTTTCCGCTGCAAACCCAACCTTGAGCAATCCTGACCGCACGATTCCGGCGATGATGTCGGGGTTCTTCACCAGGTCGATCGACCACGTCTCCTGACCGGGCTGCTTCTTCACTTTCTGCCCGGCCCGTACCGCGGGACGGAAGTCGGCAACTGCCGCCGCCATGATCACCACATCGGCCCCGGCAACCTGCGCCTCGACCGCAGCCTGCAACTCCAGCGCGGACGACACCACGGTCGTTCCGGGCGGCAACGTGGTTGCGTCCACACTGTCCGTCGCGATCAGGCGAACGTCAGCACCCTGATCGATCGCCGCCAGGGCAATCGCCACGCCCATCTGGCCGGACGATCCGTTCCCGATGAACCGGACAGGATCGATCGCCTCCCGGGTACCGCCGGCAGTCACGACCACCGTCTTGCCGGCGAGTGGACCCGCCTGGCCAAGCGCGGCCCGCGCCGCCAGGACGATCTCGGGAAGCGGCGCCAGCCTCCCGTCGCCGGTGGCCCCGGATGCCAACCGGCCTGATGCCGGTCCAACAACCCGCACGCCACGGTCGGTCAGTGTCCGGACATTGGCCTTGGTGGCAGGGTGATGCCACATGTGATGCTCCATCGCCGGGGCGATGAGGATCGGCGCACTCGTGGCGAGCGCGACAGCGGTGAGCATGTCGTCCACCACTCCCTGGGCAAGACGGGCGATGGTGTTGGCGGTGGCCGGCGCGATCAGCACCAGGTTCGCGTTGGCCGCCAGTTCGACGTGGCCGGTGCCGCCGTCGTCCCAGCCTTCAAACACGCTGGTCCGTACCCGGCGGTGCGTCAGGCCCTCGAACGTCAGCGGCTGGATGAACTGCCGGGCTCCTTCCGTCATGGCGACATCGACGATCGCGCCAGCCTGGACCAGGATGCTCGCCAGCTCGGCCGCCTTGTAGGCGGCGATCCCGCCAGACACACCGAGCACGACTCGCGCCCCGCGCAAGCCTTCCGGGCCGGACTCAGGCGCTGACACGGACCGGCTCCCGGATCTCGGCCATGACATCGTCGATCGCGTTCAGCGCCGTCTCGATCGCGACATCGTCGATCTGGTAGTGCGTGACCATCCGGGCGCCGCGCAGACCGTAGTTGGAAATCGCCACCCCACGCTCCCGGAGCCGGGCGATGAAATCGCTGTGGTCGCGCATGCCATCGACCCGGAAAACGACGATGTTCGACTGCACCGTCTCCCGATCGATCGTGATGCCGTCCACTTCGGACAACCCATCGGCCAGGATGCGCGCCCGGACATGATCCTCGGGCAGGCGCTCGATCATGGTGTCGAAGGCGACCAGGCCCGCGGCGGCGACGATACCGGCCTGCCGCATGGCGCCGCCGAGCACCTTCCGCTGCTTCCGCACCTCGCCAACGAAATCGGCGCTGCCGGCGACCATCGAACCGACTGGCGCGCCGAGCCCCTTGCTCAGGCAGAACTGCACCGAATCGACCTCGGCGGCAATGGCCGAGGCGGGCACGCCAAGCGTCGCCGCGGCGTTGAAGATCCTCGCCCCATCGAGGTGAACGGGCACGCCTCGCTCGTGGGCGATCTCGCGCACGTCCCGCATATAGTCGAGCCCGAGCACGACGCCGCCGCAGCGGTTGTGCGTGCTCTCCAGGCAGACGACGCCCGTGCGGGGATATCCGGGCCTGGCAGGGCGAATCGCATCGGCAATGGCATCAGGATCGAGCTGGCCGAACCGATCGGTGTGCAAGGCAAATACCGGCACGCCGCCAAGCGTCGACACGCCCCCGCTCTCGAACCAGAGGATGTGCGACTCGTCGCCGACGATCGCCTCGTCGCCACGCCCGCAGTGCGCCAGGACCGAGGACAGGTTCCCCATGGTGCCACTGGTCACGAAGACCGCCGCTTCCTTGCCGAGCAGGCCGGCGGCACGCGCCTCCAGCCGGTTGACGGTGGGATCCTCACCGTACTGATCGTCGCCGACCTCGGCCTCGAACATGGCCTGGCGCATGGCAGGCGTGGGATGCGTGACGGTATCGGATCGAAGATCGATCATGAGGGTTCCCTGGGTGAATCCCGCAAACCGGGATGCGAGCGACTCGTGCGGGAATGATGCCACCATTCCCCCAATCAGGGCGGGTTGGTTGATACAGGCTCGATGACCTGCTCAGTTGTGTCGTACGTCGATTGCGTGGCAACCTCGATCGGGACATCGGTTGGCTCCGCCGTCGGTTCCCGGGTCGGTTCGGCGGTTGGCTCGGCCGTGGGCGGAGCATCGGTTGGCGGTCCGATGATCGCCTCATCGGTCGGGGTTGGCTCTCTCGTCGGATCCGCAGTCGCGGTCACCGCCCCATCGCCTGGATCGTCATCTCGCGTGGCGTCATAGACCATGTAGGCCGCAACCGCCGCCATCGAGAGCAGGATCAACGCCAGCAGGAAGGTCAGGAGGCCACGCCCGCCCCCGCCCGCCGTCTCCTGGCGTACGGGAGGGGGTGCCGGCGTTGCCGGCGCGGCCGGGGCTGGCCAGGCCTGGTCGCGCGGGGTCACCTTCGGAGCCACCGTCGTCCGATCCTGCCCGATTGCGACCCGGGTCGTCTCTCCCCCGCTCCGGACAGGGTCGTCGAGGGCGCGCAGCATCGCCTGGGCACTGCGGAACCGGTCAGAGGGTTCACGCGACATCGCCTGGAGCACGATCCCGTCGAGCCGGGGCGGGATCCCGGCATCGGGCGCGCGGGATGATGGTGCAACGGGTGTTTCCTGGATATGCGCCAGCATCGTCGCGATCGGGGTGGGGCGATCGTACGGTACCTGGCCGGTCAGCATCTCGTAGAGCACGACACCGACCGCGTAGATGTCGGTCGCCTCGGAGAGGGTGCCTGCCTGCGCCTGTTCCGGAGCCATGTAGGCGGCGGTCCCAATCGCCATGCCGGCCGTGGTGAGGTTGCTGTCGAGCGCGGTGTGGGCGATGCCGAAATCGGTGACACGCGCAATGCCATCGCGATCGACCAGGACATTCTGAGGCTTGATGTCGCGGTGGAGGATGCCGTTGCGATGAATGGCCGACAGTCCCTGGAGGATTTGCCGGGCATAACCGATCGCCTCATTCGCAGGGAGGTGACCGCGACGCCGGATCAGCGCCTTGAGATCCTCGCCATCGATGAGTTGCATGACGAGGTAGAGCCAGCCATCCTGCTGGCCGGCGTCGTAGACATGGACCACATTGGCGTGGGAAATGCCTGCCGAGGTGCTGGCTTCGCGCTCGAATCGCTGGGCCCAGGCGGGATCCTGCCCACTGTCCCGCTTGAGGATCTTGATCGCGACCGGCCGGCCGAGCCGGCGGTCGATTCCGCGCCAGGTGATCGCCGAAGCGCCCTCGCCAACGATCTCGATGACTTCGTATCGCTCGCCAAGAAGGCGCGGTTGATCGTCGCTGCCGGGTGATGTGCCGTCGCTCAATGCATCCTGCCTGTTGCTGCGTGTCACGAATGGCGGCGTGCCCGGCCGGTGTACCAGCGCACATGATACGAGGTTTGGGTGCATTGGCCTGCCGCCTGGAGACAGGGCACCGCCTGCGGGTTTGTCCGCGTCCGGGATTGATGCGATGCTGGCGGGGTTCGCATCCACCATCGGGGAAAGGCGGGACATGCCGCGGTTCGACGATATCGGTCTCTCGCGGCAAGGCAGGAATGTCCTCATCTGGATGTGCGTGCTGATCGCCGCCAACCAGTTCGGCTTCGGCTCGATCGTGCCCGTCGTCGCGCTGTATGCCGAGGATTTCGGCGTCAGCCAAACCGCCATCGGCCTGACGATCGCCGTTTACGGGGCGGCCCGGTTCCTCATCAACCTCCCCGCTGGCCGCCTCGCCGACCTGATCGGGCGGCGGCACACCCTGGCGCTCGGAGGCGCGGTCACGGTCGTTGGCACCATCCTGTGCGCCCTGTCCACGAATTACACGATGTTCCTCGGGGCCAGATTCGTCGCGGGCGCGGGCGCGGCCCTCGTCCTCACAGCCGGGCAGGTGGTGCTGGCGGATATCGCCTCGCCCCATAACCGTGGCCGGGTCATGGCAATCTACCAGGGTGTGTTCCTGTTCGCGGTCGGGGCCGGGGCGTTCCCGGGAGGGTGGCTGGCCGACCGCTACGGGTTGGCAGCCCCGTTCTGGGCCAACGCGGTGCTGGCTGGTGTCGTCACCATCCTGGCTTTCGCCTTCGTCCCGGAAACGCGCGACCTGCGTCCGCGATCCCACGCTCCAGGGGTCGCGCTGCCATTCCGCCAGCAAATCGACCTCATCCTCCGGGTGCCGGGGTTCGCGCTGATCTGCCTGACCAGCTTCGCCGCGTTCTTCGCGCGCACCGGGGGCCTGTTCAACGTGATCCCCCTGCTCGCCGAAGACAGAATCGGTCTCTCCCCCGACCAGATCGGCCTGGGCATCGGCATGATCAGCATCGTCGGCCTGGTGCTGGTATACCCAAGCGGTTCCCTGGTGGACCGCTACGGGCGCAAGGCGGTGATCGTGCCATCGATGCTGTTCAGCGGCGTCGCGATGATGCTGTTCGGCACGATCGGCACCTTCGCCGGATTCCTGCTCTGCTGCCTGCTCTGGAGCGCATCGAGCGGGATCAGCGGCGCGGCCCCGGCGGCCTACGCGACCGACATCGCCCCGCCCGGCATGGTCGCGCCGTCCCTCGGGCTCTACCGCGCCCTGGCCGATGCCGGGTATGTGGTTGGTCCCCTGTTGCTCGGGGCCATCGCCGACCTGCAATCACCGGAAGCGGCCCTCATGTTCACGGCAGCGTTCCTGCTTGCCTGCGGGGTGCTGTTCTCCCTGCGGGCGCCGGAATCCATGCCACAGGTAGTGAGGAAAGAGAAAATAGCAAACAGAAAACAGAAAATAGGATGAGAGAGCAAGGCCGGTCGTTTGTAGGGGCCGACCCCGCGTCGGCCCTGGAATCAGCTGACCTCGCCTCGGCCAGCATGTTCCCATTCGAGTGGTCCGGCGATGCCAGGGAGCGACCCTTTCCTGTTTCCTCGTTTCTCTCTCCTCACTTCTCCCGTCACACGCGCCAGTCCTCCAACACCCAGGCCATTTCCCAGAATTGCAGCTCGTAGCGGCTGGAGGTGATGAAGAGCCGCTCCACGGCGGCAAGCCGGGGCTCGGGCAATCCCTCGCAGGCGTCGTCGAGGAGGTCGCGGCACCAGGTCGCGATCTCGCCGAACTCGGGATCGGCGTAGACGTTGATCCAGCGCCGGTAGCGCGGATCGTCCGGCATTCCTCGTGCCGCCAGCGTGGTGCCCACCTCGCTGTAGCCCCACATGCACGGCAGTAACGCACCGAGGAGTTCCGCCCAGTCGCGGGTGGTGGCAGCCCGCAGCAGGAAGTCGGTATAGGCCTGGGTGGTCGGGGTCATCACGCCGGACGCCAGGTCCTCGGCTGTGATCCCGAACTCGGCGCAATAGCTCTTGTGCAGCTCCATCTCCCGGCCAAGGATCTCGTAGAGCAGTTGGGAGAAGGTTTTCATCTGGTCGAGGCCGGGCGCGCGGAGCACGGCCGCCCCCGCCAGGCGGGCGTACTCGGTCAGAAAAAGGTAATCCTGCCGGAGCCAGTGGCCGAACTTCGCAGGATCCAGCGTGCCGTCGCCAATGCCGCGCACGAACGGGTGGGCATGTTGCGCCTGCCAGACATCGTCTGCCTGCATCCGGAGATAATCGGTGATCCGGGCCATACATTCCTCGGGGAGCCTCGTCAGCTCCCGGTGTCCGTGAGAAACCGCCGCCAGGGCAGCATACGCCGTTCGATGAGGGCAACCAGGCCGAACAACCCGATGCCCATCACTGCAAGGATCACGATACAGGCAAACAGCCGCGCCGTCTGGAACTGCGCCGCCGACCGGGTCATCAGGTAACCCAACCCCTCACTAGCCCCGACCAGTTCCCCAAAGACCGCCCCGATCACGCAAAACGTGATCGCGATACGTGCGCCGGAAAACACCAGCGGCAAGGCGGACGGGACGCGCACCATCCGGAAGCGTTGCCACGCGCTGGACCCCATCGCCCGCAGCAGCGAGAGGATTTCGCGGTCCGCCGATCGCAACCCGTCGACGGTATTCACCGCAATCGGGAAGAAGCCGATCAGCGCGGTAATCAGTATCTTGGGCAGGAGGCCATAGCCGAACCAGATCAGCATCAGTGGCGCGAGAGCCACCATCGGGATGGTTTGGCTGGCGATGATCAACGGGTAGATGGTCCGGCGCAGGATCGACGAACTGTCGATGGCGACACCGGTCACGATCCCGGCGACCAGTGCCAGGCCGAAGCCGAGCAGGACCTCGACCAGGGTGACCCAGGTGTGCTGAAGCAGCATCCGCCAATCCTGCCGGAACGATTCGACGATGGCGGATGGCGGCGGCAGCATCCAGGAGGGCGTGTCCGAGACGCGGACCGCGATCTCCCAGATCAACGCGAGGAAAAGGAGCAGGAGTGCCGGCCACACCCAATCGAAACGTGAGCCCTGCTTTCCGTTCACCGGTCCACCTCGTCCTGCTGGGAGGTTTCCCCGAGCAACCCAAGCGCCGCGGCGAGTCGGGCACGGTGGCGAAAGAACTGCTCGCTGGCGAGGTCGGCGCGCCGGCGCGGCCGGGGAAGTTCGATCTGCTCGATGTGGACGATCCGGCCAGGCCGGCTGGACAGCACGATGACGCGATCTGCCAGGAACACCGCTTCGTCGATGTCGTGGGTGACCAGGAGCACAGCGCGCGGTTCTCGCTCCCAGAGGTCGAGGAGCCAGGACTGGAGGTTGACGCGGCTCAACGCGTCCAGGGCGCCGAACGGCTCATCGAGCAGCAGGAGCGGGCGCTCGGCGAGCATGGTCCGGAGGAATGCCACCCGCTGGCGCATGCCGCCGGAGAGCTGGGCCGGCCAGGAATCCTCGAACCCGGTCAGGCCGAACTCCGGAAAACGTTCCAGGGCGCGAGCGCGGGCCTCCTGCCGGGACAGGCCGTGGATTTCGAGCGCGATGGTGGCGTTGTCGAGGGCCTTTCGCCACGGGAGCAGGAGATCGCGCTGGCGCATGTAGGCGGAGTGATCGAGCCGGGCGGCGACCGGCAACGGTTCGCCAAGAATCAGGACATCACCGCCGGTCTCGGCAAAAAGACCCGACACGATGTCGAGCAGGGTGCTCTTGCCGGAGCCGGACGGCCCGATCAGGGCGACGAATTCGCCAGCGGCGATGTCGAAGGTAATCCCGGCGAGGGCATCGAGCGTCTGGCCGTCCTCGACGTAGGTCGCGGAGACGTTGGCGAGATGCAGGCAGGGAGTCGCGAGCGGATCGGGAGTTTGTGCATGCAGTGACATCTGGCTTCGCTTCCTGCGCCGGCATTACCCGGATCAGGTTCAACGGTCCGCGCCGGATTGCGGGCGCGATCTCAGCCCGGTTCTCCCGAGCTCCCGAGCGGTGGTCAACGGAGCGCTCAACGCACTCACAGGTGAGTGTAGCCGAGTTGACGAAATGTCCCATTGGGTGACGCGGTTTTGTGACGATTTCCACGTACACTCAGGGTGAACGTACACTCTTGGGCGATTGCCAGGAAAGAGGACCGATTACGTCCACATTGTTTCGGATGATGCATTTGGACAGCACGAATTGGCGTCCCTGCCCGGGACGTTGATGGAACGGTCTCCGGATCGAACGGAGATCGAAGGAGTGGCAATGGCGACAGTTGTTCGCAAGTCCCCGAAAACGACCGGCGATGCCGTGGTCGCCAGGGGACTCACCAAATCATTCGGCACGACGATGGCGCTCGCCGGGGTGGACCTGACCGTCAAGGCGGGGTCGGTACTCGGGCTGCTGGGACCCAACGGCGCCGGGAAAACCACCACGGTGAATATCCTGACGACCCTGCTCCAGCCAGACAGCGGTTCCGCCCAGGTGGCCGGGATCGATGTCCTGAAGGATCCGGAGGCGGTCCGAGCCTCAATCGGGCTCACCGGGCAATATGCGGCGGTCGACGAAATCCTGACCGGGCGGGAAAACCTGATCATGTTCGGGCAGCTCTACCGGCTCACCTACCGCTCGGCGAAGAAACGCGCGGACGAATTGCTGGAACGGTTCGACCTCACCGATGCCGGAAACAGGACGCTCAAGACCTACTCGGGCGGCATGCGCCGGCGTCTCGACCTCGCAGCCAGCCTGATCGTCGCGCCGCCGGTCATCTTCCTGGACGAGCCGACGACAGGCCTCGATCCCCGCAGCCGCAATGGCATGTGGACCGTGATCCAGGACCTGGTCAACGACGGGACAACCGTCCTGCTGACGACGCAGTACCTTGAAGAGGCCGATCAACTTGCTGACAGGATCGTGATGGTCGATCACGGCAAGGTCATCGCCGAGGGCACCGCCAACGAGCTGAAGGCCCAACTCGGTGGCGAGCGCCTCGAGATCGCGGTTGCCCCCGGTTCCGACCTGCACCTGGCTGAACGCAGTCTCCTGCAGGTCGCGGGAAGTGCCGCGGAGGCCGATGGCGGCGTCACGGTCGATCCCTATTCCCACCACCTGACGGTCGCCTTCGGCGAAGGCGCGAAGGGGTTGGCGGAGGTCGTCCGGCAATTCGATGCGGCCGGGCTCGAAATCACGGATCTGGCGCTGCGGCGCCCGACCCTCGACGAAGTGTTCCTGACGCTTACCGGCAAGCCGGTCGAGGAAGGTCCAGAAGGGGAACGCGCAGCATGAGCAGCCAAACCATTCCGGCTCCAATCGACGTACCGGCAGCCCCGGCCCGGAATTATGCCGACCTGGAGATGGTGAACCGCGGCAAGGTGTTGAGCGTCCTGGTCGACTCGCTGATCCTGGCGCGGCGCAGCCTGATGCGGATTCCGCGGCAGCCGGACTGGCTGATGGGCGTCACCATCATGCCGATCATGTTCCTGCTGTTGTTCCGCTACATCTTCGGGGGCACGGTCCAGGCCACCATGCCGCCTGGCGTCCTCGCGGTCAACTTCCTGGTGGCCGGCATCATCGTCCAGGGTCTCGTTTTCGGTTGCATGAACACGGCTCTCGGGCTGGCACAGGATGCCAAGGACGGCATCATGGACCGGTTCCGGGTGCTGCCGATGACACGGTCGTCGGTGCTGCTCGGACGCATCCTGGCCGACATGGCCATCGCGACCTTCACGACCGGGATCACGATCATCGTCGGCCTCCTGGTCGGGTTCCGGCCAACCGCCAATGTCCTCGAATGGCTGGCCGCAATCGCGCTGATGCTCTACCTCGCGTTCGTCCTCGCCTGGATCGGGGCGGTGATCGGGCTCTGGCTCAAGACGATCGAGGCCGTGAATTCAATCGGGTTCGTCATTATCTTCCCGCTCACGTTCCTCAGCAGCACCTTCGTGCAGCCGGAATTCATGCCGGGCTGGCTGCGCGGGTTCGCCGAGAATCAGCCGTTCACGCTGGTCCTGGAAGCGGTTCGCGGTCTGCTGACCGGGTATCCGGAAGTTGGCAACAAGGCATGGATCGCCGTCGCGATCCTGTCCGGGATGCTGCTGGTGGCGGCACCGCTGGCTGTCTGGATGTACGAGCGCCGCGGCAAGCAGTGACGAGGACGGAGAAAAGAGGAGAGAGAAAAGAGAAAATAGGGATGGGCCGGCCGAGTGCCGGCCCTTTCCGTTTCCTCGTATCTCCCGGCGTTGACAGTCACACCTCGCGATCCGTACCCTACCAAAGCCGAGTGCTTGACTCGGCTTTGGGCTCCAGGTTGAGATTCCGGGACGGGCATGACCACCACGACTCCAACGCCGGCGCGCTTCTGCTCCGTCTACACCGCCGAAAACGGCGAGGACCCCATCGGCAGCGCCTGGGCGGTCGATCGCTACATCGCGACCGAGTTCCCACTGCCGTGGCCGTATGAGGTGCTGTCCGCAAAGCAATTGCCGGATGGCATGAAGGCGCTCATTTACAGCGCCTACCAGCGGGAACTGTCGATCGGCTTCCTCGGCATCGCCCCGGATGAGGGGTATTCGGTTCCCGGGTTTTCACGGCTCATCGATTGCTACACCGGCTCGGGCCACCGGCATCGGTATCAACGGCGCGAGTACCTGGTGCCCACCAACGACATCGTTTCCGTGCTCGCCGCACTGATCGACGATCCGGAGTCAGCGTCCGCCGATCCCTTCCGCCTGCCGGACACGGGTACACGCGATCTGCTCATCTGCACCCACGGCTCGGTCGACATCTGCTGCGGGACATTCGGCTACCCCGCCTACCGCATCCTGCGTAAAATCGCCGATTCCACCGGGGACCAGGTCCGCGCCTGGCGATGCACGCACTTTGGCGGCCACCGGTTCGCCCCAACCGCGCTGGAGTTGCCGGACGGGCGATACTGGGGACTGCTCGAAATGACCGACCTGGCGCGACTGGTCCATCGCGACCAGCCCGTAACCACGGTAGCCCACCGGTACCGGGGATCGACCCTGCTCGCGCACGAAGTCCAGCAGGTCGCCGAACGCATGGCGTTTATCGAGGCCGGCTGGGCATGGTCGAGCTGGCTGGTCGAGACCTCCGAGCCTGTCGAGACCGGCGATGGCCGCTGGTCGGTCACGTTCGCCTGGACTGATGTCGAAACCGATCGCAGCGGCACCGTCGCCATCGAGGTCTGGCAAACCGGCACGGTCATGTCGCAGGGCGCTTCGGGAGACCCGGAATTGTACGAGTCCCCAACGTACGACACCCGCCTCATCGACCGGACGGGTTCCACTCTGTCAGCCATTCCCACATAGGGCGTTCAGGCCGTCCGCGGGAACATGCACGTTGGCCATAGTCCCGGTATACGATGGCCCCTCCTAAACCTCTACTGTAAGGTGAGGTACGTTGTCCTGAACGCTCATTGTGAGTGTTGGGCGAAACAGGAAGGGACCATCGGCATGCGAACGGCTAATATCGTAACCCTGCTTCTGGTAATTATCGGCGCGCTGAACTGGGGCCTTGTGGGCCTGTTCGAGCTTGACCTCGTCGCCACGATCACCGGCGACGACTTTGGCGAGACCAATATCGTGTCCCGGATCATCTATATCCTGGTTGGTGTTGCCGGTGTGTACCAGCTGACGTCTCTGGCTAGGCTCTTCGGTGGTGAGACCGATCCAGTTGCTGCACCACAACCACGATAGCGGAGCCAGGCGGGAGTGGATCGCAACTGGATCCCTCCCGCTCGTTCCCACTCAACGCCTTCCCGCATCGAACGGACCGGAGGCACCAGATGACAGAGACATCCAAACAGGTCCACAGCGAAATCTCGGACTGGCTCGGCGATATCGTCGCCCTGGAGACGCACGTCGAGGAGGCAATGGACGCCCAGCTCAAGCTCGACGGCGACCCAACCATCGCTTCGGACATCCAGCGATTGCACGATACCGTCCGCGACAGCAAGCAGCGGGCGGTCGCGTTCCAGCAGGACTACGGCTCCACCGCCGGCAACCCGGTGATCAAGGCCGGCAGCAACCTGACCGGCAAGGTCGCGGGGTTGATCGACAAGCTGCGCAACGATTCGGTCTCGAAGGCGCTCCGCGACGACTACACCGCCTACAACCACGTTGCGATCGCCTACACCATGCTCTGCACCGCGGCACTGGCGTTCGCGGATGACGAAACATCGGCCTTCGCCAAGGCAGGCCTGACGACCTACGCCAGCCTCGTCCAGGACCTGAATCACCTGATCCCACAGGCGCTCCTGCAGGACCTTGCGTCAGGGGATCACGCGCCGGTGATCGCGCCGGATGTGTTGGAAAAGGCCCGCCAGACGATCGACGGTGTCTGGAAAGCCACCAACTGATCTGACCGGTGTCACGGAATTTGTAGGACAGGAGGCGTAATGCCTCCTGTCCTTCTCGTTTCGGCCTTCCCATATCCGGGTGATCGGGAGCGTTCACTCATAGGGGCGACCCACAGTTCCACTTCTCCGGTGGAGGAGGGGTCAGGGGTGGGTGGTCGCCCTGAGACTGGCAATCACCGTTTTCAAGGTGGCGACGGGCGGACCATCACCCTTCTCAGACACCCGCTCAGCCGTTCAGGGCCAATCCAAGTGCCTGGAAGGTGCGTTCCGGCATCAGGCCGTAATTGTAGACATCGATCCCGGCCACACCCGCCGCTCGCCAGGCATCGACGAGGGGCGCAACCTGCGCCGGCTCGGTCACTTCCGGCTGGATCGCCCGGATCATGCCCCACGACGGCTGTGCGAGCGAATCGAGTACGGCTACCCGGGCCGGGACATCGTCCGGGTGTGCGGCGTACCCAGTGAGAATGGCGTCGGCGGAGGCCATCAGCGCCATGTCGACCCCTCCAGCATCGCCGGCCGCCATCGCCGCGAAATGGCGTATCTCCGTCCGCGGGCTCTGTGCCTTGACCAGATCGCGAACGGCCGCGCTGAGCGAGACGACCTGCTCGTGCTGCCATGCGCGGTAGGCGATGAGATCGGGGTCGTCGAGGAT
>CAZSUN010000010.1:0-34986 GCA_964610045.1 uncultured Sphaerobacteraceae bacterium | reverse complement strand
GTAGCCGGGCGACTCCAGCTCGATCGCGGCGACCTCGTGGCGGGAGACGAGGTCGCCGATCATCGCCAGCAGGTACTCACGCACATCGGGATGGACCGGGGAAAGCGAATGGAGCATGGGTGTCCCGAAGGCGGTGTGCGCCGTGACATCGGGATAGCGCTCACCAAGCCAGCTGTTGTGCAGGCAGACGGTCCACGCCACATAGTCGATGCCGTGATTGCGGGCAGCGTCCTGCAGCAGCGAGACCGGGCTGGCATCCGCGGTGACGAGGGTGTTCACCCTGGGCTTGATCCGCCCGTACTTCGTGAGGTCGGGCTGGAAGTACAGGGAACCGTCCTCCGCGTCGTACACCTTGCGCCGCGGGTTGTGCGGCAGCAGGAAGCGGCCCGCGTGATAGGCGGTCGCCAGGTTGACGGCCGTGAATCCCGCTCCGGCGATCCGTCCAGCCGCCCGATCGTATCCCTCGTCGGCGAGGTCCCAGGCGTAGGTGTAAAGTCCGGCCTTCATGCGGCGTGTGTCCTTCCAGGCAATCGACGTGCTACCCGTACATGCAGGAAATGTGCCCGCCATCGACCAGCAGGGTTTGCCCGTTGGTCCATTCCGTTTCCGGCATGCAGAAATACACGACGGCGGCGGCGATATCTTCCGCCCGGCCATACCGTTTGACCGGGATGTCCGGCGTGGCGCGCTCGCGTTCAGCCTGCGCGGGGTGCCAGTCGGTGCCAGGTTTGTCCGGCACGGCGCCAGGCGCCACACAGTTGATCGTGATGCCGTGCTGTCCCGCTTCGAACGCCAGGTTGCGGGTCATGGCCTGCACCCCCGCCTTGGCCATGTTGTAGATCACCCGGTCGCGATGCCCCTGGAACACGCCGATCGTGCTGACGTTCACGATCCGGCCGTGTGTCCCTGCCGTCATCCAGGCGCGGGTCGCGTGCTGGCAGAGGATGAAGGGCGCGCGCACATTGACGTTCATCTCGTAGTCGAAATCGGCGTCGGTCGCCTTCCAGAACTCCTGCGGAATGCTCATGCCGGCGTTGTTGACGACGATATCGGGGGGAGACGGCCTGCCGAACGCTGCCTCCGCGAGGGCATGTATCTCTTCGACGCGGGAAAGGTCGGCCGGGATCCCCCAGGCATCGACCCCAAGCCCCCGGATGCCCGCGACCGCGGCATCGACATGGCCCTGGTCGCGTCCGGTGACGATGATGTTTGCGCCTTCCCGCGCCAGCCAGTCGGCCATCGTGCGGCCAAGCCCACGCGTGCTGCCGGTAACCAGCGCGGTACGCCCCTGCAACCGGCCGAAGCCGCGTCCCCACCCGGCGGGCACCGCCGAGGATGATGGGTGATCCGTCACGTTCGAAACTCCTGCAGCGAACCCGCCTGCCGAAGCGGGCACCACCTGCCCGCCGGCGCCAGTGTGCCGCACTTTGGAACTCCGGGAAATGGATCACCCGCCTCCACCGCGCCAGGTCATCGGCATCCGGCGCCGGCCGGGATGGCTTGTCTCGCTTCAGGCAAGGGTCAGGTAGGTCTTGACTGCCCAGCCCGTCCCGTAACTCGACTCCAGTTGGTACCAGGTGTACCCATTGGCGAAGCTGGGACCGCCGACGATGGTGCAGATCGTGCCGGTTCGCATGGTCGCGCGGATCGCGCCACTGGTCGACGGGCTTGCCCGCAGGTTCAGGTTATCGGTAACCCGCACCCGGCCGCCAGTAACCCAACCTGCCGGAGGCGTGGGCTGGGTGGAGCCGGTTTTCGCAAGGTATTCCCCAGCCGCCCAACCTGTCCCGTAGCTGGTCTGTACCTGGTACCAGGTGTAGCCGTTGGCGGGGCTCGGGCCCGCCAGCACCGTGCAGACCGTCCCGGTGGGCATGGTCAGGTAGACGGTGCTGGCGGTTGCGGGACCGGAGCGCAGGTAGAGCCCGGCGGTGACCTTGACGGTGTCGCCGGGAACGAACGCCGGAGTGCCGACCGGTGGTGTGGGGGTGCTGGTTTTCGCCAGCCCGATTGTTGCCGCCCAGCCGCGCCCGCTGTTCGTTTCTATCTGGTACCAGGTGTAGCCATTGGCCGCCACCGGCCCGGCAACCACCGTGCCGGTGGTGCCGGTGGGCATGGTGGAGATGATTCTTGCAGCCGTCGTCGGGGATACCCGCAGGTTCAGCGATGAGGTCACCCGGATCGTGTCGCCGGGTACGAACTGCGGTGCGGGCGGCTCGGCGGTTCCGGCCAGCAGGTTCGAGACCGTCGCGAACCCATAGCCGAAGTTGCGCAGGCCGGTAATGATCGACTGCAGCGCGGGTCCTTCCTGCGACCCTTCGCCAACATGCATCAGGTAGATATACCCGTTGCCGTGGTTGGCCATCGCCCGCGAGATGACCTGGGCTTTCGACAGGCCGTTCCAGCCCAGCAGGTCGATCGACCACATCAGGCACACGGTGAATCCGGCATCGCCCAGGACCTGCAGGACACTGGCATTCTGGTCGCCATAGGGCGGCCGGAACCAGGGCTTGCCACCGGTTCCGGCAGCATTGACGAGAGCAGCCTCACAATCGTTGAGTTGGGCAAGGCGAGCTTCGGTTGTCAGGACAGTATTCGTCGTCGACGCCCCGGTAAACGACGGATGCGAATACGAGTGGTTCACCAGTTGGTGCCCCTCGCGCACGATGCGCTGGACGACATCCGGATTGGCATTGGCGAACTGGCCGGTGAGCGGGAACGTGGCCTTCACGCCGTTGGTAGCCAGCGTATCCAGGATGTCCATGCTGTGACCGCGATCGCTTCCTCCGTCGAAGGTGAGCGCCACCAACGCCTTGTCCGTCGGGCCACGGTAGACCGTCCTGGCGGGGTCGGCGGCGATGGCACGGCGGTAGGCGGAGGGCATCGCGGTTGCCGTCAGGGCAGCCAGGGCGCCACCAGCCAGGCTCCGTCGGTTGACCGCAAACCGGGAGGGATGACGGGGATGATTTGTCGACGCCACAGGACATCTCGGTTCCGCGGTGCTGTCCGTGTCTCCCTGACGACAACATCGCGACAACGCAGCCGGCAGCAACCTGCCCGACACTGGCGTGTGAACAGCACCCGACCGGCCATAGCATGTACAGCTAGAGACCCTCGGCTCCCATGTCAATCGCCCACCCGGCCGAATGGACGCGATGTTCACGTGATCCTGCGTGCATCCTAGCCAAATCGACAACGAAAGTCCATCACCACTGCATGTTTTGCGTCACAATTGTGGAGATTCGTCGCATGCAACCCGCAGACCCGGTCGATACGACGCCCGTACCTCGTACTGGAGGTCGGCCAGTTCCCTGGTTCGGAGGCAACCGGCACCGCCAGATTGCCGGCGCATGGGTCGACGGGAGTGTCATCCGGACTCGCTGGCAACGTCAGGGCCCCGCGAATGACGGCAGATGGACTCGCCGGGATATGGCGAACCAACCGGAGGCGGGTACCGCACACTCGTCAGCGCGGCTAAACCTCAGCCAGCGCCTCCCGGTGCAGGCGCCGGTTGGCCAGCGCCGGAAGTTCGCGCCGGATCCTGGTCAGGCGATCAAAGTCAAGCCGCGCCATTGCGAAGCCGTCGCCATCGGGCGCCGTCGCCAGGACCGTCCCCCACGGATCCACGATCATGCTGCGGCCATACAGCGCTTTCCCATGCTGGCCGGACGCCAGCATGAAGCACTGATTCTCGATCGCTCGCGCACGGATCAGGACTTCCCAGTGGTCCTTGCCCGTGAACATGGTGAACGCAGCTGGCAGGAAGACCAGTTCGGCCCCGCGATCGGCGAGTGCCCGGTACAACTCCGGGAAGCGGATGTCATAGCAAATCGAGAGTCCGGCGACATGACCTTCGATGCCGGCGGTCACCACCTCCTCGCCAGGGGCAAATGTCCGGGACTCGAGGGAATCGACCTGGCCGGGAATCTGGACATCGTACAGGTGGATCTTGCGGTACCGGGCCTGTTCGATCCCGGAGCGGTCGAACAACACACTGGTGTTGCCCATCCGCGCCTCGCCGTCGATCGCCTCGTGGATCGATCCGGCGAGCAACCAGATGCCATGCTGCCGGGCGGCGGCGGCGAACTGCTCCGACGTTGGTCCGGGAATGCCGAAGGTGATGGCGGCCGCGCCGTCGTCTTCTCCAAAGTAATCAACAACTTCCGGCAGCACCACAATCTCGGCGCCGGCGGCCGCAGCTTGCCCAACCAGGCGGAGAGCGGTGTCGAGGTTCGCGTCGATGTCGTTGCCAACGCCAAGCTGAATCACTGCTGTGTTCATCGATATCCCTCGCGTGCTGTTCCCATGCTCGAATAGCCGGCCAGCGACCGGATCATTGTCGCCCATGGTACTGCGATCTTCGCCCGGATCCCGTCGACACGTTGTCCCACTGCGGGCAAATCTGCATAATCGGGTTTGGCGAGACAGTCCACGTTGCAGGTATCCGGTACTGGCCGGACACGGGCATGGTAACGGGGCGCCACCTCGCCCGGAGCAGGAGAGCCGGCACGATGGATGAGCAGCTGTACGCAATCCACGAAGCCGAGCATGGCGGCCTGCGCCTGCAGGTCGAACTTCAGCCGCGCGCCAACTACGCGCTCGTACTCAGTGGCATCCCCTTCATCCGGGCCATCGTCGTCCACAACGAAACCGGTCGCGACCTCCCGTCACTGACCGTTTCAGGCAACCTGGAGATCGCCGGCTACCCGGAGCCGGTGCCCTGGTCGCGCGAGATGCCGGGTGTTCACGCCGCCGGCAGCGTCTCGCGGCTCGATCGGCTTGCGGACTTCCAGGAGTTCCTGCCGGTCCTGGCAAACGCGGCCGAGTCGGCCCCCGGCAGGCTCGACTTCCGGGCCACCAGCCCCATGCTTCCCGGTGTCGAAACCCGGGTCATCGCCGATCTCGAAGTCAGCGCCTACAACGAATACCTCAACCGACCCGGACTGCAATCGTCGCTGGCTGCGTTCGTCCAACCCAATACCCGCACCATCACCGGCATCCTGCGCGCTGCCTCCGAACACCTGCTGGAGGAAACCGGCGACGGCGCCCTGGCCGGGTACCAATCCGGGTCGGAACGCGTCCACCTCATCGCCGCCTCGGTCTACGAAGCGATTCGTGCCCGGCAGATCACCTATGTCAACCCACCCGCATCGTTCGAAAGCACTGGCCAAAAGGTCCGTACCACCGAACAGGTACTCACCGATCGATTCGGCACCTGCATCGACCTGTCGGTGCTCTACGCTGCCTGCCTCGAAGCCGCCGGGATCTTCCCGGTCGTCTTCCTCATCCGTGGACACGCATTCGCGGGTTACTACACCCAGGATGCGCACGGCGAGACGACCCTGGTGACGGAGCCGAATACGGTCTCCAACCTCGTCGAACTCGGCATCCTCGCGCCGGTCGAACTGACAGGACTCAACCCCGGCTCTGGTATCGAATTCCGGCGTGCCCGGTCGATCGGCGCGGCAACCATCGCCACCAAACTCGACCAATTCGTTGCCCTCGTCGATGTGCGCCGGGCGCGCGAGGAGGGCATCAGGCCGATGCCGCACTTCCACACCGCCAGCGATCCGGTCGAGGACCAGCGCCTGGTCGATGAAGAGCGCCCGTTCGTCCAGCGGGTGACGCTCGACGTTGCGGACGACGAGGCCGCCGAGGCAGTCCGTGGCGTGCTGGAAGCGACGGACAACGCTCCCCCGAGACTGCGGAACTGGAAGCGTGACCTGCTGGACCTCAGCCTGCGCAATCCCCTGCTGAACATGCCTCGCACCCAGAAGGTGATGGACCTGGTGGTGCCGGAAGGAATGCTCGCCCGGGTCGACGATATCGTGCACTCCGGCAAGCAGGTCCGGCTGACGCCCGCCGACCAGGTCGATGCGATCCAGCTGGCCCGAGGAGTGAAAACAGCCGCAGACCTGTCCGGCGACGAACTCCGCACGATCTTCGACGCCCAGCGGCAGCTGTACACCACGGTCGCCGGTGATGCCTGCCGGCGGCAACTGCGTTCGATGAAGCGCGAGGCCGACACCCTGGAACAGGAAACCGGCAGCAACTACCTCTACCTCACGCTCGGAGCACTCGTTCACCCGAAGAAGGGAGGAGAGGCGCGGGCTCCCCTCTTCCTGTTGCCAATCCGGCTTGCCGGGGGACTCGCTTCACGTCCGTACGCGATCGCGCTCGATGGCCAGGAGATCGCCCAGCCCAACCTGTGCCTGTTGCAATGGTTGAAGACCACCCACGGGCTGGACCTGCCAGACCTCGCCGAACCCGCAATCGACGACGCCGGCATCGCGATCCAGACCGTGTTCGCCGGCATCCGCAAAACGCTGGTCGATGCCCGGTTGCCGTTCCGGATCGACGAAACCTGTTCCGTCGCCATCCTGAGGTTCGCGACCTTCCAGATCTGGAAGGACCTCGACGAGCACTGGGAAGGGTTGATCGACAACCCCGTCGTGCGGCACCTCGTGGAACGCCCCGGTGAAACCTTCCAGGATCCTTCTGGTGACAGCGACCCTGCGATCGACGAGGCGAGCCTGCGCCTCCCTATCGCTGCCGACGGTTCGCAGATGGCGGCGGTCATGCGTGCGTCTGCTGGGCAGTCGTTCGTGCTCGAAGGACCGCCAGGCACCGGCAAGTCGCAAACAATCACGAACCTCATCGCCCACGCCCTGGTGGAAGGCAAGACGGTGCTGTTCGTGGCGGAGAAACAGGCCGCCCTGGAAGTCGTGCAACGACGGCTCGATGCGATCGGGATTGGTGCGCTCGCCCTGGAACTGCACGGCAGCAAGCAGTCGATGACCTCGATCCGCGACCAACTGCGGCGAGCCCTGGAACTGACGGCCTCGGTCGACCAGGCCGCCTGGGATTCGGCCGACAGCGCGATGCGGGCCGCCATCGCACGATTGGCAATGCATACCGGTCGTGTCCACGACCGAAATCCGGCCGGCCACTCGCTCTGGTCGGCCTACGATACGATCGCCGCCGCTGGCCGCGGACCGGTGGCGACCATCCCGCACCGCCTGGTGACCCCAGGTGGGGAGGCAACACTCGACGTGGCGGTGGCCGCCGAGCGCACCCGGGAACTCCAGGAAATGGCGATCCAGATCGGCCTTCAGCCGGGTCACCCATGGCTCGTCACCGGTCCGGGCCAAGGCGCCTCGCTCGACGCCGCAACCCTGACCGCGATCGCTCGCGACCTTGGCGCCGCGCGGCAACGACTCGGTTCGCTCTCACCCATCTGGCGGCAACACCTGCGGCGGTTCGCCCCGGATGGCAGTCTCAACGCCCTGGTCAGCCTCCTGGAAGCCGGTGTCGCCGGGTTGGTGCCACCGGCAGCCACCGCGCCGGAGATCGACCGGCTCTCCTGGCGCGAGACGGTCGATTCGCTCCGTGCTGCCACCACGGCGTACCAGGAATCGCACCGCAACGTGCTGGGCCGGTTGAAACCGGGCTCACTGGAACTCAACAATCTCGACAACCTGATCGTGCAATCGGCAAGTCTCGACAGCGTGAAACTCTTCCGCGGCATGCGTCAGAAGGGATTGATCGCCGAGGTCAACGCGCATCTCGTCGATGGTGCCCACATCGATGGCGATCAGGCCACGACCTTCCTGACCGGGTGGCGGTCAGCCCGGGAGGCCGCCTCGGAGCTGCGTACGCGTGCCCGCGCGGTGAGCGGGCTGGTGCTACCCGGCGATTGGCAACCAGGTGACGCCGAGGCGCTGGCGGCAATCGATCGCGCCGCCTACATTTCCCGCCTCCTGGTCTGGCTGCACGGCGTCGACCCCCGTCTGGCAGCCGAGGTTTCGCAGGCGAGTGAGCAGGACCTCGCGATCCTGCGCGACATCGACACCTCGTGGCAGCGCTGGCTCGAAGTCCTCGGCGCAAGCAGGGTCGAGGTCGCCCGCTGGGCGCCTCCCACCGGGCGGGTCGCCCGCGACTGGGTCTCGGCCTGGGAAACCGACGAGTCGCGATGGACCAGCGACCTCGCCGCATCCGGCACGCTCCAACCACAGCGATACCGCGAGCTGGCGCGAACCGCCGCACAACTCGGCGACATGGGCCTGGAGACCTTCGCGACGGAGGCCCTGTCCGGTTCGATCCCGGCCGACCAACTCTCCGCCGCGCTCCTGCGTGGCCTCGCCACCGTTTCGATCGCCGAGCGGACCACGAGCGGCGGTCTCGACCAGTTCGACGCCGATGCCCAGGACCGGGCTGCGGCATCGTATGTGCGCCAGGGCCAGCAACTGAGAGACATGCAGGCGACCAGGCTTGCCGCCACGATCATCGCCCATCGTCCCTTCCAGGCCAACCAGTTGCGCGGCGAGGTGGCCGAACTCAAACGCCAGCTCGACCGGAAACGGGGTGGCCTCAGCTTCCGCGACCTGGTCAAGCGCTACCCCGGCGCAATCCTGGCGCTCACACCCTGCTTCCTGATGAGCCCGGGATCGGTAGCGCACTTCCTGGACCCCGAGGCGGTTACCTTCGACCTGGTGATCTTCGACGAAGCATCGCAAATCCGGGTACCGCAGTCGATCGGTTCGATGGGTCGTGGAAAGGCGGTGGTGGTGGTCGGCGATTCCCGCCAAATGCCGCCAACCCGGATCATGGAAGTCAGCACCGGCGGCACCGAGGAAATCCCGGCCACCGAGCAGGTCGTGGTCGAGGACCTGGAGAGCATCCTTTCGGAGGCGGTCGAATCCGGCCTGCCGCAGGAATGGCTCACCTGGCACTATCGCAGCCAGGACGAAAGCCTGATCGCCTTTTCCAACGAGCACTACTACGACGACCGGCTGGTCAGTCTGCCATCGCCGGGAACCGACCCCTCCACCGGGCTCTCGTGGAGGCGGGTGGACGGCGTCTTCGATCGCGGCCGGTCACGCACGAACGAGGTCGAAGCCAGCGCGATCGTGGACGAGATCGTCGCCCGGTTGCACGACCCGGCCACCCGCGACGACTCGATCGGGGTTGTCTGCTTCAACATCCAGCAGCGCGACCTGATCCTCAACAAGCTGGAAGACAGCGCCGATCCACTCGTCCAGCAGGCCCTGACCGCCGCGCCTGGCGATGCGCTGTTCGTCAAGAACCTCGAAAACGTGCAGGGTGACGAGCGGGATGTCATCCTCTTTTCACTGGCCTTTTCGCTCGATCCCGCCACCGGCAAACTGCCGCTCAACTTCGGCCCGCTCAACGGCGCCGGTGGCGAACGGCGGCTCAATGTGGCCGTCACCCGGGCGCGCAAGCAGGTGATCCTCTTCAGTTCGTTCGATCCGAAGGACATCGACCTCAGCCGGAGCGGCGCTCGCGGCCTGCGCGACCTGCGCCGGTACGTGGAATATGCCGCCGAACGCCCAGCCGCCACCGGTGACGCCGGTGCAGCGGAGCCAGCCGCGCACTCACGCCTGGTGTCGGAGCTGGCGGAGACCTTGCGCGGACAGGGCTACGAGGTGGGCACCGGGGTCGGCCTGTCGTCGTTCAAAGTCGA
Source organism: uncultured Sphaerobacteraceae bacterium (assembly GCA_964610045.1). Lineage (GTDB taxonomy): Bacteria > Chloroflexota > Chloroflexia > Thermomicrobiales > UBA6265 > JACCYX01. The sequence goes on along the minus strand of CAZSUN010000010.1, from coordinate 25,505 downwards.
CCTGGCGGTGCGCAAGCCAGGCGATCACCGGTGGAAGGTGGCGGTGATGGTCGACGGCCCGGTCTGGGCTTCGCGCCCGACCGTGGCCGACCGTGACGGTGCGCCGGATCTCCTGACCGGCATCATGCACTGGCCGGCAGTGATCCGGGTCTGGCTGCCAGGATGGCTGCGTGACCGTGATGGCACGATCGCGCGCATCCGCGCGGCGGTTGATCGGGCGCCCGACGTACCGCGACCCCAGCCTGCTCTACCGCCGGCGCCGAAACCCGCCGTGCCAGCCCCTCCGCCGGCGCCCCGGAAAGCGTCGAATCTCCCGGCACCGGGCGAACCCGGCGTATTCACCCCGGCTGATGACTCGGCCATCGCCGACCGGTCGGTGCTCGACAACATCGGGCTGGCCACCCCGGCCATTCGCCGGTACGCCGCGGAGATCATGGCGACGGAAGGCCCCGTGCGGCTCGATCGACTCACCCTCCAGATTGCCCGCCGCTTCGGTATGCGTCGGATCGGCGCCCAGAAGCGGGACGAAATCGAAGCGATCATCCGCAAGAGTGCCCGGATCACCGAAGCCGGCGCGGAGTTCGCCTGGCCCGCAAACCTCGATCCGGAGACCTGGCCGGAATTCCGCCGCAACCCGGCCTCCGGTGACCGTGACCTCGACGAGATCTCCCCGCAGGAGATCGGGAACGCGATGTGCTGGCTGCTGACCAGTGCGATCTCGATGAGCAGGGACGACCTGGAGCGCGAAACGCTGACCTTCTTCGGCTATGTCCGTCTCACCGAGTCCGCCCGCACCTGGCTGGCGGAAGCGATCGCGCTGGCGGTGGCGAACGGCCGGATCACGGAAAGCGACGGTCGTTACCGGAACACATGAATGGTGCCAACACGGAGGGCGGCATGCAGACCTTCGACATCGACACCGCCATGCCCCTGATTGCGGAGGCAGTTGCGCCCTACCCGAAGGCCGCCATGTTCGAACTCGCCGAGCAGGGCTACGATTCAGCCTTCGAGCAACTCATCGCCTGCCTGCTCTCGGTGCGAACGCGCGACGAGGTCTCGGTGAAGGCCGCGCCGCGCCTGTTTGCGGTGGCGCGAACCCCGGCCGGCCTGGCAGCGCTCCCCACGGACCGGGTCATTGAGGAGATCCACGATGTCACCTTCGCCGAGCGCAAGGCCGGGCAGATCCGTGAGATCGCGCGGCGAGTGAAGGACGAGTTCGATGGCGATCTGCCCTGCGACGGCGAGGTCTTGCAGTCGTTCGACGGGATCGGGCCGAAGTGCGCCAACCTCACGTTGGGCGTTGCCTGCGGAGTACCGGTGATCAGCGTTGACATCCACGTTCACCGGGTGACCAACCGCTGGGGCTACGTTCGGGCGACCACACCGGAGAAGACCATGCTGGCGCTGGAGCAGGTGTTGCCGGAGCGGTACCGGATCGAGATCAACCGCTTGCTCGTCCCGTTCGGGAAGCACATCTGCACGGGAGAACGGCCGAAATGCTCGACCTGCCCGGTACTGGACATGTGCGCCCGTGTTGGCGTCACCGCATCACGGTAGGCTGTTGGTGACGTCGTTCCACAGTGGTACGCGGGCGGGGCACACGATCCGCGGCCCTGCCGGACCGCAGCGCGACTTCCCGAGTCCGGTAAAGACGCTTCCTACCGTGGACATTGAGCTCCTGGGTCGATCGACGCCTTTGCATTTCGGGTGGCGATACCCCAACTGTATTGGATTCCGAGCACAACAGCAGGACGGCGGGATTCGTCCAGTTCCGCCGTTGATCGATATCGGTGTCTGATTCCCCCGCTCAGGCCACATCCAGCCGTCCAAAACAGTCCATTTCCTGTGCAGGTGGGCCAATCAGCCACGACTTGCCGGTACAATCGTGCGAATTCTGTGCAGTTCGCACAAATATAGTTTGTGAAGTTCATCACGTTGCACGATGCCCAGGTTTCCGGCCACGCGGTAGGCTCACGCAGGTTCACCTTTCGAGCGGTCGACATATGGGTCGATCGTGGATGGACGCGCGGGAGAAGGACAAACGTGGGAGATTCAATCGATCGAGTAGCCCTGCTGGGCGAAGGCCCATCGCCCGAGGAAATCTACGCCCTGATCGAAGCCGAGGGCGTGAAGTTCATCAATCTCCAGTTCACCGATGTCATGGGCATCGTCAAGAGCGTCACGGTCACGTCGGCCATCTTCCATCACATCGTTGAGGGCGGGCAGTGGATCGACGGTTCGTCGATTGCCGGGTTCACCCGTATCGCCGAGTCGGACATGTACCTGGAAGCCGACCTCTCGACCTTCAAGGTCATCCCGTGGGAGCGTGGCGAGTTCACCACCGCTCGCGTCATCTGCTGGGTCTACACCCCGAATGGCGAGCCGTTTGCCGGTGACCCGCGCGGCGTCCTCCTGAAGCAACTCGGCAAGCTGGCCGAGCTTGGCTACACCTACAACGTGGGCCCGGAACTGGAGTTCTTCCTCTTCGAGAACTCCAACGGCGTCATCAACCCGCTGCCGCACGACCGCGGCGGCTATTTCGACCTCTCCACCGACCTCGCGTCCACTGTCCGCAAGGACATGGTCCTCGCGCTCGATGCGATGGACATCGAGGTCGAGGCCAGCCACCACGAAGTGGCGATCGGCCAGCACGAGATCGACTTCGAGTATGGTCCGGCCGTCCCGACTGCCGACCGCGCCGTCTCCTTCAAGTACATCCTCAAGGCCATCGCCCAGAAGCACGGCCTGCACGCCACCTTCATGCCGAAGCCGATCGCCGGCATCAACGGCTCGGGCATGCACGTCCACCAGAGCTTCGGTTTCATCGATCCTTCCACCGGCAAGAATGCCTTCGTCGACCAGAACGACCCGTACGGGCTCTCGAAGGTCGCCAAGCACTTTATCGCCGGCCAGCTGAAGCACGCCCGCGGCCTGGCCGCGGTCATCGCCCCGCTGGTGAACTCCTACCGCCGGCTCGTGCCGGGCTTCGAGGCGCCGGTCTACGTCGCCTGGGCCCGCACCAACCGCTCGGCCCTGATCCGGGTGCCGGCCATCCGCGGCGGCAACCTGAACGCCACCCGCATCGAGCTTCGCTGCCCGGATCCGTCCTGCAACCCGTACCTCGCCTTCGCGGCGATGCTCGCGGCCGGCATGGACGGCATCATCAACGAGTTGCCGCTCGAGGATCCGATCGAGGAGAACCTCTACCACTTCACCGACGAGGATCTCGTCCGCCGCAACATCCCGACACTGCCGGCGACCCTCGGTGAAGCCATCCAGGCGTTCAAGGATGACGACGTCGTCCGCGGAGCCCTCGGCGAGCACGTCGCAAACGCCCTCATCGAAAACCAGACGGCCCAGTGGGATTCGTTCCGCAAGGTCGTCACCGAGTGGGAGCGCGAGCAGTACCTGGAGATCTACTAGATCTCGACAACGCCCTCGGGGAATCCGATCCCCGGGGGCGTCCCCATTCCCAGACCACTGTCGCTGAACCGCACCCCGGGGCCGGCCTCAAAACCGGCCCCGGGGTGTGTTCTTTGGCATTTTGGTGACCCTTTTCACCCAGTCACCCCACAGAGGTACCGCCGAGGCATACCCCGATAGGGGCAGGACGACCCTTTGGACCGGTTGAAGTGGCCTCGAATCGGTAAGATGAGGTCTTGTGTCTGGGAATACCGGCGCCGGTCTACCCTCTACTCCGAAGTACTCCTTTTCGGAGGTCGGAGGTAGCCAGATGTCACGATACGTTCAGGTCTGGATGCCTTCTGGGCTTGCAGGGGCATGTTAACCCAGCGATATGAACGTACAGTACAATCACGTTCGGGTACTCGTAATGGGGATACCCGGGGTCTTTCAGGGAGAGGTGGCTCTTGAAGAATGCGGCGTTGTTTCACGTTTTCGCGGCAGTCTCGATCCTGGTGGCAATCTTCCAGCCGATCGACGCGACACCGCCAGACATCGACGAGCCCGCTCTCGGGAATCTCGTCATCAACCTCGTGGGATCGGACGGCGCCAGCCTGGGCGGCGCCTGTTTCGACATCCTCCACGCCGATGGTGTCGAATCCACCTGTGATGACGATGGCGATGGATCGGTCACCGTTTCCGACCTGCCGGCCGGTGACGTCACCGTGCGCCAGTCCAGCAGTGTTGCGGGCTACGCCGTAGCGCCGGAAGCCTACGGTACGATTCCGGACGGTGACACAGGGTATGTCACCCTCACGGCCCAGGTGATCCCGCCCGAACCTACGGTCGAGCCGACCGCTGTCCCCACGGAAGTGTCATCCGAGGAATCTGAGGACAACTCCCAGCCATTTGCCCGTGCTGCTGCGTTCGCTCTCGATCCGGGCAGTATCTCCATCGACTGCGACCACACGACTGGCAGCCCCACAACCGATTTCGTAATCGAGGTCGGCGACTACGAAGGAGACACGCCATTCTCCATCACGGTCACGCCCTACGATCTCGAAGGAAACGCCCTCCCACCGATCACGTTCACGGAGTCACCGGTCGAGCTTCCGGATGAGGAGTGGCGCCGGATCGAGGTCGATATCCAGTTCTCCAATGGTCAGGTTGGTTCAGCGGTCGCCGGATGCAACAGCGATCCGATCGATGTCGACATCACCACGACGCCGTACGTCGAAGGTGGCGATGCCATCCCGGACGGCGGTGGGATCGACCCGGGCACTCCGATGTACGACACGGCCGAACTCGCTGGCCAGTCTGTCGATGCTGGTGGCACGGTCACCTACTACCTGTATGACTCGGCCGACTGCTCCGGGGAACCGGTCTTCACCTCCGGGCCAAAGGATGTGGTCAATGGCGAGGTGCCGGATTCCGATAGCTACACCCCAAACGACGCTGGTGTCTACCAATGGGTCGTCGTCTACTCGGGTGATCTCGAGGATGGGAATCCTACCGAGAACTCCAACTTCAATGGCCCGGCCGAAAGCGGTTGCGGTGAAGAAACCGTGATCGTCGGTGAAGTCGAGACCGACATCTCGACCGTGATGCAAACCGCCAACGGCGACACGATCCCGCAGGGTAGCACGATTCCGCTTGGCACCGATGTCCAGGACACTGCCGATCTCAACGGCGCCCTGGGCAACGCCGGCGGGACTGTCACCTACAGCCTGTACTCCGGCGAATGCCCTGGCACGTTGGTGGCCGGACCGTTCGTGGTCGATGTTGCCAATGGCCAGGTGCCGAACTCCCCGGTGGTTAGCGATCTGCCACAGGGAACCTACAACTGGGTCGTCGAGTACTCGGGAGACGACCAGAACTCCGCCGCCAGCAGCGAGTGCGGTGAGGAGACCTTCACCGTCGGCAAGGCCGAGCCGGCGGTTACCACCACGATGTACGACAGCGATAACAACCTCATCGAGGACGGCGGCGAGGTGCCGGTCGGGACCTCGATGTACGACACCGCCCAGATCGACGACTCTGCCGAACCGCTGACCGGCACCGTGACCTACGCACTTTATGATTCGGCAAATTGCGACGGCGAACCAGTAGCCGGCCCGTTCGAGGTCACGATCGGTGAGGATGGAACAATCCCTCCGTCTCCGGATGTGACTCTGGATACGGTTGGCACCTTCAACTGGGTCGTCACGTATTCCGGCGACGACCAGAACGAAGCGGCTTCCAGCGACTGCGGGTCGGAAACAGTAAATGTGACGCCGACCGATCCGACGATTGTGACCGAGATCTTCAATGCGGTCGACGACTCGGTTGTCAATCCCGGATCGGTGATTCCGGACGATTCGTCCGTCTACGACACCGCCACCATCGATGGCTTGACCCCGGATGCCACAGGCACCGTCACCTTCTCGCTCTACAACAATTACACCTGTGCCGGGGAGCCGTACTTCACGGTAACCGTGCCGCTCAACTCCGACGGTACGGTACCCCCCACACCAGACGTGGGTCCGCTGCCGGGCGGCACCTGGAACTGGACAGCCTCCTACTCGGGCGACGACAAGAACAACCCCGCCAGCACCTCCTGTGGGGATGAGGAATTCTTCGTCGGCCAGGGCCAGGGCGGCATCTCGACCATGGTTGAGGACACCAACGGCGTTGACAAGCCGGACGGCAGCACCGTCACCGTCGACACCATCCTCCGCGACACCGCAGTCCTCGACGGCGTGACCCCCAATGCCGGCGGCACGGTCACGTTCTATCTTTTCCAGGGAACGGGTCAGGATTGCGATCCGCTCACCGATGCCATCTTCACTTCGGCGCCGGTTCCGGTGGTGAATGGTGTCGTCCAGGGGCCGTCCGGCACGTTCATATTCGAGAATCAGGGCACCTACGAGTGGGTGGCCGTCTACAGCGGTGACAACAACAACGCCTCCGTCAGCAGCCCCTGCGGCGCCGAGACGATCGTCGTCGTCGGCAAGCCGTCATCCGTTGCGACGACGATGTATGTCGGTGAAACAGAGCTCGGGAACAACGAGCGTGTGCTCGCCGGTACCCCAACCTTCGATACGGCAGTCGTGACACCGGACGACGCAACCGGCACATTGACCTACGCGCTCTACAACAACGCCAACTGCTCTGGCAACCCGATCGAGTTGTACGAGGGTGTGCCGCTGGGGGACCCGTCGCCCAGCGTGACATTGACGGTACCCGGCATCTACAACTGGGTGGTGACCTACTCCGGCGACGCCGACTACGCGCCCTCGGTCAGTGCCTGTAGTTCCGAAACGTTCTACATCGCCCTGCAGCCCACCATCACCACGAAAATGGTTGACGAGAACAACGGCGAGATCGCGAACAACTCCACAATCCAGGCAGGCGAACCAATCGGCGACACCGCCGTGCTGACCGGCGCGACATCGAACGCCAGTGGCACGGTGACCTACAACTTCTATCACAGCGCCGACTGCTCCGGCACTCCCGTGTTCGCCCCGACGGTGACGGTCACGAACGGCGCCATTCCGCCGTCCGGCACCATCCTGCCCCCGTTCATCGGCGAGTGGAGTATCCAGGCGATCTACTCGGGAAACAACACCAATTTCCCGGCCAAAAGCGAATGTGGAACCGAGAACTTCACCCTCGACCCGGAAACGGAAATCATCATCCGCACCGAGATGCGGTCGAACGGTCAGGTCATCGCGGATGACAGCCAGATTCGCTATCTTCCAGCCAGCGTCACCGACACCCTGATCATCCTCGGACTCCCGGTCCAAACCACCGGCGATGTCACGTTCGAGCTGTTCAAGAGCACGGACTGCTCCGGAACGCCGGTGCAGACATTCACCTATAACGACTTCACGATCACCCCGACAAACCTGACGCTCACGACGACGCCGTTCACTCTCGGCACCGCTGACTGGGGAACCTACAACTGGGTCGTGACGGTATCGGGCGACCTCACCAACGACGGCATCCCGGAAACGGTGAAGACCGAGTGTGGTGAGGAAACATTCACCGGTGTCACGCAAAACCCGAAAAACGTGAACATCCGCTGCACCTACAACGCATCCACACAACTGTCCACCTTCCAGGTCCTGGTTTCCAAGCCGACGACCGCCGATCCGGATATCGACCCGAACCTGGTTGTCGTGGCAACACCGACCGATAACCTGCTGAACCCGTTGACGGCCATCACCTATCACGCCTACGACAGCAGCAACCCAGCCTCAGGGGTGAACTTCGTCCTGCAGTCATGGCGGCAATTGTCCGTCCAGATCACCTGGCCGGACGGCACGAGGGGCAGCGCGGTCGCCAACTGCAACACCACCAAACTAAATCCGGACATCTTCACGGAAATGTTCGTGGCCGGTAATCCTGCCACCGAGATCGAGCAGGGTGGCACGGTAGTCCTCGGTGACGCGGTCTACGACACCACCCAGTTGGTGCCTGGCACCGGTACGGTCACCCGTACTGGCAGCCTGACCTACACGCTGTACCGCTCGGCCGACTGCGCGACGGGCACAAACGTGTTCGGACCGCAGGTCTTCACCCTGAACGGGCCGACCTTTCCGCCGTCCGCCAATGTCGTCGTCAACCAGCCAGGAACGTACAACTGGGTCGTCAGCTACTCCGGCGACCAGAACAATAACGCCGCCGTGAGCGCCTGTGGCGAGGAAACATTCGTCGTCGAGGCGCCAGACATCGAGGTCGTGAAGGAAGCCGGGTCGGAGTCAGTCAACGCCGGCGACGATGTCAGCTTCACGATCACGGTAACGAACATCGGTGAGGGCCTGGCGCGGGATGTCGAACTCAACGACACCCTCCCGGCCGGGATTGACTGGTCGATCGATCCAGTCAACGAATCCTGCACCCTTTCCGGCCTCGATCTCACCTGTGACATCGGGGACATGGATCCCGACGACACGTTCAGCGTGACCGTGACCGGAACCACCGACGCGGCAGACTGCGGCGTGCTCGAGAACTCGGCCAGTGCAGACGCAACCAACGAGCCAGATGATGTCCAGGAGAACAACACCGGCAGTGCGGAAATCGCCGTCAACTGCCCGGATCTCGAGGTGATCAAGGAAGCCGCCAACACCCCGATCTCGGCCGGTGACAACGCGGCGTTCACGATTACCCTCTCCAATATCGGTGAGGGCACCGCCTACGACGTGACCCTCGAGGACGAGTTGCCGGAGGGAATCGACTGGGTGATCGACCCGGCGGTCGATGGCTGCGCAATCACCGACGGCATCCTCGCGTGTTCGTTCGATTCCCTGGAGCCGGGCAGCCCGGTCAGTATCACGGTCACCGGCGAAACCGACCCCACCAACTGCGGTGTCCTGGTCAATACGGTGACAGTCGAGGCCGCCAACGAAGTGCCGGAATCCGGCCCCGCCCGGTCGATCGCGTCTGGCCGGTATGGCACCCTCGTCTTCAGGGGTGAAGTACCACCCGACGTTACGGAGAACAACAGCTCGACCGCCTACCTCGACATCGACTGCCCGGGCATCCTGGTTGAGAAGGATACCGATACCCCAATCATCTCGGCAGGCGACGAGGCCAGCTACACCATCACCATTTCCAATCCCGGAGGGGAGGATGTCGGCACCGCGTACAACGTCGAGTTGACCGACACACTGCCAGCCGGTATCGAATGGGCCATCGATCCGGCCAACGAAGCCTGCGAGATTGCCGATGATGGTGTCACGCTGACCTGTGACATCGGGACTCTGGAACCGGATGACTCATTCTCGGTGACTGTTGTCGGCCAAACCGACGCTGCCGACTGCGGGCTCAGGGTCAACATCGCGCGTGGCACCGCATCCAACGAACCAGAGGGCGATGAGTACGCAAACGAGGATTCCGCATCCATCCTGATCCAGTGCCCGGATGTGATCGTCGAAAAATCGACCGATACCCCAGTCGTCTCCGCCGGCGACGACGTGAGCTTCAGCATCGTCGTGACGAATCCGGCAGGAGTCAACGTCGGCACCGCCTACGACGTGGAATTGACCGACACGCTGCCAGCCGGCATCGAATGGACCATCGATCCCGCCAACGAAGCCTGCACCATCGCCGGCGATGGCGTAACCCTGACCTGTGACATCGGGACCATGGAACCCGGTGACGTGTTCACCGTATCTGTCGTCGGCACGACCGATGCACCCGACTGCGGCGTGCTGACAAATACGGCCTCGATCGAGGCCAGCAACGAGGACGAGGAAGCTGCTGGCAATGGCAACTCGTCGACGGCGACGATCAGCGTGCTCTGCCCGGACGTGATCGTCGAGAAATCGACCGACACCCCGGTCGTCTCCGCCAGCGACGAGGTTGGTTTCACCATCGTCGTCACCAATCCTGCGGGCGAGAACGTCGGCAACGCCTACGATGTGGTGCTGACCGACACCCTGCCTGCTGGCATCGAGTGGACCATCGATCCCGCCAACGAGGCCTGCTCGATCGCTGACGACGGCATCTCGCTGACTTGCGACATCGGCACGATGGCGCCCGGCGACGAGTTCAGTGTCACGGTGGTTGGTCCAACTGATCCGACTGACTGCGGCACCCTGGAGAATACGGCCAGCGCCGACGCCAGCAATGAAGCCGAGGGCGACCTCGACAACAACGCCGACGACGCCAGCATCGAGGTCCTCTGCCCGGACATTGAAGTCCTCAAGGAAGCGGCCGAGGAGTCAGTCTCGGCTGCCGACGAGGTGAGCTTCACCATCACGGTGAACAACATCGGCGATGGTCGCGCCGACAACGTTGTCCTCACCGACACGCTGCCGGCTGGGGTCGAATGGGTCATCGAGCCGGAGAACGAAGCCTGCGCGATCGCCGATGACGGCGTCACGCTGACCTGCGACATCGGCACGATGGAATCCGGCGACACCTTCTCGGTGACCGTGGTTGGACCGACGGACCCGACCGACTGCGGCACCCTGGAGAACACCGCCAGCGCCGACGCCAGCAATGAAGCCGAGGAGGATTTGGCGAATAACTCCGATGACGCCTCGATCGATGTCCTGTGCCCGGACATCGAAGTCCTGAAGTCCGCCGCGGAATCGCCAATTTCCTCGGGCGACCAGGCCAGCTTCACCATTACAGTCTCGAACCTGGGCGAGGGCAACGCCTACGACGTGGTCGTGACCGATGACCTGCCCGATGGCGTCTCGTGGTCGATCGACCCGGCAGTCGATGGCTGCTCCATCACCGGCGGCACCCTGACCTGCGATTTCGGCACGATGGCGCCCGGCGACACCATCGACATCACGGTGGTTGGGACGACCGATGCGGCTGATTGCGGCCTGCTGGAGAACCTCGCCAGTGCCGAAGCCAGCAACGAAGCCGAAGGCGACCTCGACAATAACGAGGCCGATGCAACCATCGAGGTCCTCTGCCCGGACCTCGCGGTCGAGAAGACAGCGGCCGAGTCGCCGATCTCGGCTGGTGACGAGGCGTCGTTCACCATCACGGTGTCGAACATCGGCGAAGGCAACGCCTACGACGTGGTCGTGACGGATGTCTTGCCCACAGGCGTCGAATGGGCCATTGATCCGGCAGTTGAAGGGTGTGCCATCGCCGATGGGACACTGACCTGCGAGTTCGACACGCTCGCGCCGGGAGCGTCCGTCGACATCACTGTCGTCGGGACCACTGACGCGGCCGACTGCGGAACGTTGCTGAACACCGTGACCGTTGAAGCGTCGAACGAGACACCTGTGGACGAAGAGCCAGTACCGCAAAGGGCGCTGGTGCGCGGCGAGACGCCGCCGTCCGTGACGGACAACAACACGGACAGTGCCGAAATCGACGTGCTCTGCCCGGATCTCGAGATCGAGAAAACTGCCGCCGACACCGACCTGATGGCTGGTGACCAGGTGAGCTTCACGATCACGGTGACCAATCTCGGCGAAGGCAATGCCTACGACGTGGTGGTCACGGATGAACTTCCGGCAGGCCTGAACTGGCGGGTCACTGGTGACGCCGCCGGCAGCTGCGATGTCGCGGGCGGCAACCTGGTGTGCACCTTCGCCACGTTGGCGCCGGGCGAGTCGGTCGACATCACGGTGGTGGCGCCGACCACGACATCCAACTGCACCACGCTCGTCAACACCGTCTCGGTGGAGGCAAGCAATGAGCCGGAGGCCGCGCTGGACAACAACGAGGCCGAGGCCGAGGCGACGGTCACCTGCCCGCCACCTGGCTCCGAAACGCCGATTTCCGTCCTGCCGGTGACCGGTTCTGGAGCACCGGCCAGTGGCTCGATGATCCCGCTCTGGGGTCAGGTCGCGGCGGCGATGCTGATGCTGCTTGCGGCAGCAGCCGTGGGCACCGGCAGCATCAGGAGCCGGCGCAAGGCATAGTCGGGTCCCTACCTCGCACAACACCCCCGGAGAGCCAATCTCCGGGGGTGTTGTTTTCGGCATTCACATGCCTCTCCGGGCCCGCATCGTGATCCGTGGCGGTGCTACACTGGCCCGGCCCGAAGACACTTCGGCCGGCAGTGGTCACCCGCGTGTGGCGTCAGATGAAACAGGTCTACCCGAACGCAGTCAGGCCGCCCCGACGTCGCCCGAGAACCGCCCCGCGTGGGACGCAGCCATCGCTCACCCCGACCGGTCCATTCCGCACCTGGCTCCTCAAGGGCCACCCCCGCCAGGTGGCGGGCCCGCACGAGCAGGAAGGCCAGCACCAGCAGCACCCCTGGTGGAAAGTGATGTGCCTGACCGGGGTCGATTATTTCTCCACTCTCGGCTACCAACCCGGCATCGCTGCCCTCGCGGCCGGCGCGCTTTCGCCGCTCGCGACCCTCATCCTCGTCATCATCACCCTCGTCGGCGCGCTGCCGATGTACAAGCGCGTCGCCATCCGCAGCCCCCACGGCGACGGGTCGATCTCGATGCTGGAGCACCTGCTGCCCTGGTGGCAGGGCAAGCTGATGGTGCTTGCGCTCCTCGGGTTCGTCGCGACCGGCTTCATCATCACGATCACCCTGTCGGCGGCGGATGCGACTGCCCACATCATCGAAAACCCGTTCACCGGCGGCATCCACGGCTACGAGGTGCCGATCACGCTCCTCCTCGTCGGCCTGTTGGGCGGGGTGTTCCTCAAGGGTTTCGGTGAGGCGATTTCGATCGCGGTCGGTCTCGTCGTGGCGTTTCTCGGCATCAATCTCGTCGTCATCACCCTGGCAATGGTCGAAGTCGTCCGGCATCCCGATCACCTGTCGGACTGGCGCGAGATGCTCAACGCCGACTACGCCAATCCCCTGGCGATGATCGCGGCGGCCCTGATTGTCTTCCCCAAGCTTGCGCTCGGACTCTCGGGGTTCGAGACCGGTGTGGTGGTGATGCCGCTCGTCGAGGGTGACCCGGACGATGACCCGGTTGAACCCGCCGGCCGGATTCGCAACACTCACCACCTGTTGACCACCGCTGCCGCGATCATGAGTTTCTACCTGCTGTTCAGCAGCGTGGTCACCACCGTCCTGATCCCGCACGAGCAATTCGAAGAGGGGGGAGAGGCCAACGGCCGCGCCCTTGCCTACCTGGCGCACGACCTGTTGGGCGATGTCTTCGGGACTGTCTACGACGTCAGCACCATCCTGATCCTCTGGTTCGCCGGCGCCTCCGCCATGGCCGGTCTGCTCAACATCGTCCCCCGTTACCTGCCGCGTTACGGAATGGCGCCTGACTGGGCCCGCGCCTCGCGACCGCTCGTCCTTGTCTTCACGACCATCTGCTTCGCCGTCACCATCCTGTTCCGGGCCAGCGTCGACGCCCAGGCGGCTGCCTACGCCACCGGGGTACTGGCCGTGATCACCTCGGCCACGGTGGCGGTCACCCTCGATGCGGCCCGCCGCCAGCAGACCCGTGCCGCCGTCGGATTCGGTATCGTGGCGGTGATTTTCGTGTACACGATGGGTGTCACGATCTTCAGCAACGCGCGCGGACTCCAGATCGCCCTCTTCTTCATCGGCGCCATCGTCGTGATGTCCCTCGTCTCCCGCGCCGCCCGCTCCACCGAACTCCGCGCCGAGGAAGTCCTCCTCGATCCTGCCGCCGACGCCCTCGTCCGCAAGGCCGCCCGCAAGGGGATCGTCCGTCTCATCGCCAACCACCCCGATGCCCGCACCTCCCGCGAGTACCTCCGCAAGGAGCGCGAGGAACGCCAGGCCTCCAACATCCCGAAGGGCGATCCCGTCCTCTTCCTCGAAGTCACCGTCGGCGATGCCTCCGAATTCGCCTCCCGCCTGCTCGTCCACGGCGAAGTCATCGACGGCTTCCCCGTCCTCAGCGTCGAGGGTCCCTCCGTCCCCAACACCATCGCCGCCGTGCTGCTCCACATCCAGGATGTCACCCGCCTCCAGCCGCATATCTACTTCGGCTGGACCGAAGGAAACCCCCTCAAGTACCTGGCGCGCTTCATCCTCTTCGGCGAAGGCGATGTCGCCCCCGTCACCCACGAGATCCTCCGCCGCGCCGAACCCGATCCCCGCCGGCGGCCCGCCATCCACGTCGGCTGAGCGCATTGCCTGCCTCCGCAAGGCGTTCCGGCAAATACGTGATGTCACGTATGGTCAACGCGACGACGAAACCACACACTGAGTCTGCAACTGGGGTCCTCGTTCATCGTGATCCGGCCGCATCCCGGGTCGTTCCGGAGAGATGGAGATGACCACGTTGCGTCACGCCTCAGAAGAGCGGACTCAGCCATTGAGCCGGCGCGCCCTGCTCCGGGCTGGCGCCGCAGGTGTCGCTGCCGCCGCGCTGGGAAGCACTGAAATCCGGCATGACGGCATGGCGCACCAGACCGATCAACCACCCACCGCGAGCGATCCGGAGACGGTCGCTGCTGTAGCCGCCCGCCTCGGCTACGATACCGGCGCCATTTTCGCCTTCGTTCGGGATGAGATCCGGTACGAGACCTACGCCGGCGTGTTGCGTGGAGCGAAAGGCACGCTCTGGGCACGGGCCGGCAACTCGGCAGACCAGGCAATGCTCCTCGCCGAACTGCTGGCGATTTCGCAGGTGCGCTATCGGTTCGCCACCACACCGCTCGATGCAGATCGCGAATCGTCGCTCACCGCCCTGCTCACCCCCACCCTGGAGGAAGCCCAGGCGCAGTTCCAGGGTCTGATCGCCACCTGGGGCGAGATCCTCGGTGGCGACTCATCCGAACCCCTCAACACCGAGGACGAAGCACTGCTGGAACAGCTTCAGGCATCAGCAGAGAACGCGATCGCCCTTGGCACCGCCACCACCGAGACCGTGCACACGATGGTGCGCGACGCCCTGGCCGATGCCGGAATCGAGTTGCCCGATCTTCCCGCCGTCGCCATAGTCGAGCGCGAGCGGACCCGGCACACCTGGATTCAGGTGCCGGACGGCGGTTCCTGGCTCGATCTCGACCCAACCATCCCGGACAGCGAGATTGTGACCAACAGCGTTGCGCCGGCGGAAACCTTTGAGGCACTGCCGGACGACTGGCATCACCAGGTGACGTACCGGGTCGTGGCCGAGGAGCTGTCCCAGGGCGACCTTGTCCGGCGCGATGCCGTTACGTTTGCCCGCCCTGCTTTCGCCATTTTCGATGTACCAGTCGGACTCAGCCTCGTCTCCAGCGATCCCGCCGGTGTTGCGGGCACGGTTGGCCAACTGTATTCCGACCAGATCACCGTTTCCCCCAGCTTTTACGCCGCCGGCGAGATCACCGCGGCCAGCCAGCCGATGGTCTTCGCGAAAGACGGCGCGAGCGCTCTCGGCGTCTTCGAGTCGCTTGGCGGCGACGAGCCTGCGCAGGGCGCGCTCGATGGGGAAACGATTGCCGCCTTGCTCGTGGTCGAGATCACCAGTCCAGACGCCGGGCCGGTTTCGATCGAACGAGTCCTGCTTGACCGAGTGCCGGCCACGGACCGCCTTAACGGCACCTTCGACCCGGTCACGATCCCCCCGGCGCAAACCGTGCCGGACGACTTGTTCGAAGACCTGATCGCGGGCTTTGACGGCCTGACCGTATTGCACGTCGATATCGCCCGCATTCCAGGCATGTACGCGATCGCGCGAACGCTCGAAGGCGACCCTTTCGGCGAGATCGGCGTCCTTGGCCCCAGCCTCGGATTCCTGCGCGATGGCATGGGCGTCGCCGAGGAAGGTGCTTTCGGCTACTGGTCGTATCCGTCCGTGCCCAATGTGACAGCCATCACCGTGACCCCAGCCGCGCCAGGCGCCGAAGATGAGCGCATTCGCCTCGCCGCCGACCTCATCCATCGACACCGGACCACGCTGCCGCTTTCAGACGTCAACCAGATAGCGGATGTCCATCCGCAAGTGCTCTCCGGCATCCTCGACACCGTTGCCGAGCGGGTGCTGCTCGCGCCTGAAACCAGGTCCTTGGGCGACCCCGCCGCAGCCGGCTCGATCGCAGAAGCGCCCTCGATCGGCGCGGTCTTCATGCAGGCCGACGAGGAGGATGTTGGCATCCGCGTGCTCCAGTCCGCCGCCGACCTGATGCAGGTGTCGATCGGACCGTCGTCAGGCATCCTGATGACGCGATCGCTGGATTCCGGCGCGATCCTTGTCGCTCCCGCCCAGCCAGTCGAACTCGATGGCGCGGAACTCTACGGCTGGTGGGTCGTCGATCCCGCCACCGGTCACACGTTCGACCAGTTCCCGGACGGCCGCGGCTCTGCCTCGACCCTGATTCCTGGAAGACAAACGCGGTTTCTAGCCCAGGGAATAACGGAGTACATATACAGGTGGGTCGAGAAATACAGGGAACACCTGACCTGTATTGGCAATATCATCAGCTGGACCAGCGGAGTTGCTGGCGTCTTGTGGCATGGCTCTGTCTCGGGAGGTTACACGTTCGGGCACTGGATGACGCTAAGCGGTCTTGGCGGACTCTGGTTGCGTTCCCTGTCCGGGTGCTTCAGGGCCTTCGCTGACACATCGCCCAAAGGTGACTCCCGATGACCCCCTCGCACCGGCCGTGCCCAGCCCGGTCGCGCGCGATGTTCGCCATCCTGCTGCTGGTGATCTGGTTTCACGACCTGACGCCGGTTGCGATCTCCCAAACTCCCACCACGGCTGACTGCGTCATTGCCACCGAGCCCAACGACGAACCGTTCGAGGCGAGCGAACTCGGCGAAGGTGCGCGCTGCGCGACCGCCGATCCCGCCGTCGCCGGGACCGATTTCTATCACTGGGTCGTGCCGGATTCGGATCAGCCGGTCGCCTGGACATTCGCCATTCCCGCCATCCCGGGCGCGATCGGCGTGATCGGACTCTACACTGTCGAATTCGACGACCAGGGCCGCCAGACCGCCTACACCGAGCTCATCAACCAGATGGGAGTCGAGGACCAACCGCACGCGGTCAGCGACATCCTGCTTGCTCCAGGCGAGTACTTCATCGCGGTCGCCTACAACAAGGTGGGCCCGTACCAACTCACCGTTTCGGCGGATGCGCCACTGCCGGAGACAATCGATCCGGGCGACGACGCATGGCCGGTCACCGGCGCCTTCGGCGTCTCCGGTGCGACCGGCGAGAGCCAGATCCAGCTGGCCTGGACCGTCGACGAGGCCACGGCCGGCTCGCACCACGATCTCGTCGTGCGGGGCGGGGTTGGCGAAACGCTCTCCTGGTATCTCACCAACCCGGCAGGGGTGATCGTCTACAGTTCCCAGGCCGATGTCGACGGTCGGAGCCTGATGCCGGATCTCGGTCTCGACCCCGGCGCCTGGCTCATCACCATCACTCGCTCCACCCCAGGTCCCTGGGTAGTCATGGCCAGCGCGACGACGCCACGCTCGCCTTCACTTGAGGACGAACCGAACGATTCGGTCGCCGATGCCCAACCGCTCGTGTTCGAAGGCGATTCGTTCACCCTCACCGGCCGCATCGCCGAGCGGCCCACCAGCAACGGCACCGACATCTATGCCTTCACCATCAACGCGGCCCAGGCGAACCGCCTGATCGACTTTCGCCTCATTTCCCAGGGCACGGTCCGCCGCAGCATGTGCCTCAACGACGCCAGTGGCGTGCTTCTCGGCTGCGCCGAAGGCGAGACTGGCGCCGCACTCAACGATCTCACGCTGCCGGAAGGCGGGTACCTGCTGACCATCTACGGTCCACCGGCCCCAGGCGCTCCCTACATCCTGAAGATCGACATCTCCGGGCCACCCACCGCGGGATTCGAGACGGAACCGAACCACGATCCGGCCCACGCCAGCCCACTGCTGCCGGACGGCGAGCGGTACATCAGTGCCGGGCGGCTTGAGGGCGACAACGGCGACATCGACCACTTCCGGATCCCGGTCTCCGGGCCGCCGCAACTCTGGCGGATCGAGGCCACCGGCGGCGGCGTGACCGAACTCGGCCTCATCGACGCCAACGGTCAGGTGCTCGTTTACGCCGTGCCCGAAGACGGCACCGCCACGCTCTCCGATGTTTACCTGCCGCCGGGCGACTACGTGGTCTATGTGCGCGGGAGCAGTGGCGAGTACACGATATCCGCCACCCCACTCGGCCCGGCAGCCACTCCCGCTCCCCCCCTCCCCGGCGCCACGCCCGAACCGCTTGCAGCTGCACCAGACCCGCTCCACGAACAAGAGCCCAACGACAGCCCCGACCGCTCCCAACCGACTCGGCTCCTTGAGGTGCGAACGGGCCGCCTGGCAACGGAAACCGACGTCGATTTCTACCGGTTCTCGCTCCAGGGTCCGACGTTCGCCCAGATGACCGTGACCGTGCCGGCAGGCATGTCCATCGACGGCTCGCTGGACTGGAACGGTCGCCGCATCCTGGATTTCCACACCCCTGAACCCGGTCTACCTATCATCTGGTCCGGCCTGCTCCAACCCGGAGACTATTCGCTCCAGCTGTCGTCGTCGCTGCCCGGCGAAGATCCATACAGCCTGGTGCTGACCCCGCTCGATCCGTTCACGATGCCCGCCGACCTCGAACCCAACGACACGATCCTGTTGGCAATCCCGATCCCCGCCACGATGCAGGTCTCCGGCACCCTCGATCCGGTGGTCTCCCCCGGGGACACGGACTGGTACGTGCTTCCTGCCATCGTCACCGATCAGGTGATGGTCACCGCCTCCGGCGAAAACGTGACCGCGTGGCTTCACACCGCGCCGACCGCCGAAACCTGGGAAATGTCTCTTTCCGGTATCGCCGGCGACCAGCCCGGTACCCAGATCTTCGACATACCCCCGGACCAAACGATCCTGCTCGAAGTCCGTGGCACCGGCGACTACACCGTCGCAGTCACATCGGCGGGCGAGCCAGCCGACCTCGTGGCTACCCCGGCCCCGGGCAACACTGGATCGCTCTCCGCCAGCCTCGATTTCGGCGATGCCGTGCCTGCCGCGTTCTGGCACCAGGCCCAGCTGATCGATGGCGTCTTCCGCCTCACCAACAGCGGTGACAGCGACGCGACGCTCGATCTGGCCAGTCTTTCCGGGCACACCGGCTGGCGTGTTGACCCGGCCAGCACCTCTGTGACTGTCGCCGCCGGGGCGACCGCGGAGGTCGCCGTGGCTGTCACGATCCCGCCCGACGCCTGGGCCGGCCACCCGATCGCCGTCGCCCTCCAGGCGTCCAGCGCCGGCGTCCAGGCGAGCGCGATGGCGTTGCTGACGCCGCAGGGGAGCGCCATACCGGTCAACTCCATCCCGTGGGAACCCCTGCCACCGGCACTCCTGGGCGGGCTCGATGTTGCCTGGACCGCGCTCGGCGGCCTGCCGGTCACCGATGCCGATCCCACCGCGAACGAACTCCAGTTGTATGACCAGCTCTTCCAGAGCGGCTACGGATGGCGAGGAAGCACCGATACGATGCCGGTGGAGATCGAGGTTGACCTGGCTGGCGCCGAGCCGATCCCGGTCGCCGGTGTCATCCTCTTCCCGGCAGCCTACGGTCTGCCGGTCGACAATCAGGTCAGGGATTTCGAGCTCGATCTCTCGACCGACGGCGAGACCTGGACGACCGTGCTCCAGGCATCGCTGCCGGCGGTGACAACCGAGCAGGCGTTCGCCCTCGATGTGCCGGTCGACGCCCGGTTTGCACGCCTGCGCATCCTCTCCACCCAACTCTTTGGTGTCGGCAGCGTCGTCCTTGGCGAATTGAAGGTTGTGGCCACCCCCGGCTGGTCGCCAGGCGCGTTCGACCTCGCAGCCGCCGACCGCGGCGGGCACATCGTCGATTTCCAGCCAGCGTTGAGCCACTTCGCGCAAACCCAGGTCATGCTCGATCCAGACGGGGCGCCGTCCCAGATCGCCGTCGAGCCAGGATCCACCGTGACCTGGGTCGTCGGTTTCAACCACGACCGCGCCGCGCAAATCACCAGCATCGAGTGGTCGAATCTCCCCGACAGCCACGCAGAAGCCTGGTTCACGTCCGTGCTGATCGAGGTCAGCACCGGCACCCCGCTCGGCCCCTGGACCTCACTCGGCGAGTTCCAGGTGAGCGCAAACGGGGAGCTGCCGAACCTGACGCTCGACACACCCACCTGGGCGCGATTCGTCCGCTTCACCGCACGGGTGGCGGATCTGGCCGAGGGCCAGGCAACCGTCTGGCTGGAGTTACCGGAGCGGCTTCGCATCACCGAGTCGCCGGTCGATGACGAGTACCGGTCGATCCTCGGCGAATGGGGTACGTATGCCCGCGTTGCCATCTACGAACGCACCTTCCCGGCCGACCCGATCGTGCTCGATCCCGACGCCGGGAATGACGCGGCGACCGCAACCCTGCTCGGGCCGAACTCCGCGATCACCAACTCCGCCGCGTTCGATGTCGATGAGGACTGGTACCGGGTTGAGATCCCTCCTGGCGATAGCCAGCTGGTCATTGACGTGGCGGGCATACCCGCTCTCGGTGTCACCGCAACCCTCTTTGACGACGACGGAACCGAGATCCCGCTCGCGGCCTCGCAGGTTGGGGATGCCACCCTTCGGCTCACGGCAGATGTCGAACCCGGCGCCAGCTACACCCTGCGCATCGTCCAACCTACGACATCGATCGTCTTCGCCTTCGACACCAGCGGCAGCATCGGCGGTTACCAATCCACCGTCTACCAGGGCTTGTTCCAGTTCGCCAACGGTGTCCTGCCAGGACACGAGTTCGTCAACCTGCTGCCGTTTGGCGAGAGCCTGCTGCTCGACGACTGGACCGACCAGTACTGGGAAATCCAGGCTGCGGTCAACGCCTATGCACGGTCCACCGACTCCAGCGAGGCCGAAGAGGCGCTGCAAATGGCGATGTCGGAACTCGAGCGGCAGACCGGCAACCGCGCGATCGTGATCGTCACCGACGCCGAGAGCGGTCACCCCCAGGAGGTGCTGGACAGCCTCTGGACGACGTTTGACGATGTCCGGCCCAGGGTTTTCGCGATCCAGATTGCCGGTGGGGTAACGCACGCCGTTGAGCAGGACCTGATGCAGGACTGGTCCATGGTCAACAGCGGTGACTATGTGTATGTCCGCAACCAGGGCGAGATGGACATCGCCTTCGACCGGGCAGCCACCGCGCTCCGCAGACCGGCGATCTATTCCGTCAGCGCACTCACGAGGCCGGCCCCACCGGCGGCAACTCCTGCACCAACGCCCACCGTTCAACCCGTGCCAACGCCAGCGCCGGTGCCAACGGTCACTCCCACACCAGCCACCACCAGCACCGGCGAGCCGTACGGCAGCCTCGTGGTGGTCTCCCCCGGTACCGGGGAAGGCGAACAGGCCAGCCTGCCGGCCTCGCAGGAAGGACAGGTCGCCATCATTCTCGACACGTCTGGCTCGATGTTGCAGCAGATGGACGGACAGTCACGGGCAGATATCGCAAAAACCGCCCTGATCGATCTCGTCACCACCACGATCCCACCGGGGACCACGGTGTCGCTCCGCACCTTCGGCGACACCCCTGATTCGTGCAACACCGACCTCGCGATGCCGCCGGGGCCCCTCGATCCGGCCACGATGGCCGGGACCATGGCCACCCTCCCGATCGTGAATCTCGTCCGCACGCCGATCGGGGCGGCGTTGGACGCCGTTGTCCAGGATCTTGCCGGCGCCAGCGGGCCGAAGGTCGTGGTGCTGGTGACCGATGGCGAGGAGACCTGCGACGGCGACCCGGCCGCGGCGATTGCGGCCCTCGTGGCCAGCGGCATCGATGTGCGGGTCAACATCGTCGGGTTCGCCATCGATGATGCCGCCCTCCAGACGACGTTCGCCGAATGGGCGGATCTCGGGAACGGGCAATACTTCGACGCCGCCAACGCGAGTGAACTCAATCGGGCCGTGGCCCAGGCAATCCTGCCGGCCTACGAGGTCATCGGCGAGGACGGCAGCGTCGTCGCGACGGGCCTGGTCGATTCAGAACCCGTTTCCCTCCCGCCGGGCACGTATACGATCGTGATCCGGACCACCCCGGAGATCATCATTGAAAACGTCGTGATCGAGTCGGCGACCGAAACCACCGTGGTGGCGGCCGGACCTTGAGCACCGGATCCGGCACACCGTCACCCGGATTTGGTACCCATCAACATCTTCGTCTCGTCGGGTCCGCATAGACACTCCTCCCATCCGTTCAGGGATACGCTCATGACCCAGTCACTCCTTCATCTCTTCGTGGGTCTCGTCCTCGCCGTCGCCGGATTCCTCCCGGCCAGCCTGATCGGGCACGATCCGGCCACTGCGGGGCAGGGGCCGTCATCCAGCATCACCACCTGTCCTGCTCCATCCGCCTCGTGGGAATCCGGGGTGGGAATTGCCCTTGAGACGACCGGAGACGCTGGCGACACCGTCTCGTTCGGGCTGCCGCTCCCGGCTGGCGCCGTTTCCGATGCTGGCACGCTGGGAGTGACCGTCGCGGGTGAACCGGTGGAAGCAACCGTCACCGTCCTCCTCGATGAGCTCGACGCCGAGGGGAACGCGACGGGTGCGCGAGCGGTCCTGATCCAGTTCCCGGCGTCGGTGGTGGAAGAGGATTGCACTGAGGTGGAGGTGACCTGGCAGGGCGGCAGCGTGACGGTGACCGATGAGCCGGTCCCGTTCAGTGAGACCAGCACTGCCTCCGACGAGGCGGCGGATGTTGCAACCTACACGATCGAAGAGGGAGATAACGGTCCGGCCCTGGTGACGACCGATGAGCGGACCGAGGTCTTTTACACCTCGCGAGAGCCGTCGATCCTGGCAATCTTTCCCGATGGCTACCTGGCCGACACCGGCATCCTCGGTCCTCTCATCTCTTCCAGCCAGCTTGGCGACGACCTCGCGGGCCTTCAGTTCCTCTCGGACGCGGTGACCCCCTTCGGCCTCTCGGCAATGTTGCAGGAGTCCTACCCGCTCAATGCCGCCTTCGTCATCGATCCCACCGATCCGGAAGCAGGGTTCGAGGGCTGGCTCTACGACCGGTGCGCCACCTTCCTCGCCTTCGCAATGCAGACCGGCGACACTCGTTTCCTGCGCGAGGGCTATCGCCTGTGCGCGTACTTTGCCGACCAGATCGAGTTGGACGGCGAGTATCGAGGGATCTTCACCGGTAAGCCAGACCCCGACCCCAAATACTCGCACCTGCGCGGGCTGGTCGCCTACTACGCCCTGACCGGAGACGAGTCGGCCCGCGCAGCAGGCACGGCAATCGCCGAGCTGTTCCTGAACGACGAGGATTTCGTGGCGCCATACCGGGCTGGATACATCGGCGATCTCGAAAGCCTGTGGACCGAACGGCTCCTGGCCGTCAGCATCGAGGCGCTCACCTACGGCTACCAACTGACCGGTGATACCGACTACCTCGAGGCTGCAACGGAGATGGTGACCACCGCCACTCGCCACATCACCGGCGATGCGGAGACCCTGGCCGAAATCAACCCCGGTGCACCGGACTTCCCGCCGCAGAACTGCTTCATCCACACCGCCGAGCAAGCTGCGGAAGGGGATGCCGACGAGCCATGGTGCTCCGGCTGGATGCCTGCGCTCCTCGTCGAACCACTCCTCGCCTACCAGGATCAAACCGGCGCCCCTCAGGTGGACGAGATCTTCATCCGGCTGACGCGCTACCTGCGCGATACCGGCAGCGCCTACTTCGATGACAACGACGGCAATGCGGACGATACGTTCCTCTCCCCCCGGGACTCCTTCGATCCGGAGGCACTCGTCGTCACGGACGACATGGCAGTCGATGAAGACAACCCGCGCATCCTGGTTCCCCTCTATGGCGCCGGCCTCGACACCAATGGCCAGCGCCAGAACTTCAGTCAGTACAGTGACTACCTGCACTGCCTGGATGTGACGGGCATCACGGCTGCCGGGATCCGAGCCCTGCAGCGTACGGGCGAGTTCGACAGCAACCCGATCGGTCCGTTCGCCAGCGAGGGCGAGTCGTTCGTTGCGTTGCACCAGGAGTTCGCGTTCTGCGCCGAGTGGGTCCTGGCCGACCAGACGCGCCTCCATCGCGATCCGGCTACCTGGACGGCCGACGACCTTGCGGAGGGACTCGACGACCCCGCCCAATTCATCAAGGCGAACAATATCGGCAACAGTAGCCACCACGTCTCGCCCGCACGCAAGATCAGCTGGTGGTTCAATCCCGCGCTCATGCAGTTCGCCCTCCTCCAGGAGGCTGGCGTGGCAATTCCCGAGCTACAGCCGGGATCGATCCAGCCGGATGGCGGTGTTCCGGCATCTGGTCCGGCGTCGGCAGTTCCCAACACTGCACCTGGCCGAGCTGCCCGGCATCCAGGACCGATCGCGGCTCGATCTGGTATCCAGCGGGGGATGTCACGGCGGCCAGCTCCGCCGCGCGACGCAAACCTCCACCAACCGGGTGCAGCGCGCCACGCCTGACGGCCAAGGGCCGGCAGGGACGCCGAGCAGGATCACGGACCACGCCTGGTGCGGTCGATGACGAGGCCTGGCGCCGGATCAGCCGAACGGAAGCGACACGACAACTGCCACTCCCGCCAGGGATGATCGGATGAAGGCCGGGGCGAACGGTGGCCATTCCCGCGACGATTGGGGAATTTGGCACTATCATGTCGCCGGACTGATTCTGGGTCATTGCGGAAGGACAGGAACAAGGTGCAGATCGTACTGGGGCGGGAGTTCGGGTTTGAGCCGTGGCGGATGGATGAGGTCCGCGCGAAGTTTCCCGAGGCAGCATTCCCGTTTGTCACTGACGAACCGGAGGCCATGGCGAACGCCGACGCCTTCATCGGGCGCATCACGCCCGAAGCCTATGCGAACGCCGGCCCAGGCCTGAAATGGGTCCACTCCACCGGCGCCGGCATCGAAACGATCATCGCCATCCCCGGCATGGTCGAGAGCGATGTCACCATTACCAACACGCGCGGCGCCCACGCGCCGTTCGTCGCCGAACACGCCTTCGCCCTCCTGCTCTCGCTCAATCGCTGGCTCTCCGGCTACGCCCACGATCAGCGCAACCATACGTTCCGCGCCTACGGCCGCGATGTCGAGATGACCTCGGCCTACGGCAAGCGTGCGCTGGTGCTGGGGATGGGCAACATCGGCCGCGCCATCGCGAAGCGAGCCGCCGCCTTCGATATGGAGGTCGTTGGTCTCGATCTGTTCGTTCCGGCCGAAAATACCGGTGAATTCCCGGTACGCTCGTTGGACCACCTGGATGAGGAACTCGCGACGGCCGACGTCGTCTTTGTCGCGGTGCCCTACACCGCCGACACCGACGACCTGCTCAGCGCGGAGCGAATCGCCCTGCTGAAGCCGGAAGCGATGGTGATCGGTATCTCGCGCGGACGCATCATCAATGAGGATGCGCTGGTTGCCCGCCTCACGGCCGGCACGCTGGCCGGCGCCGGGCTCGATGTCTTCTCCCAGGAACCGCTGCCCGCCGACAGCCCGCTATGGGATACGCCAAACCTGGTCATGACCCCCCACTGTGCGCCGCGCTCGGCCCAGACCCGCGACCGCGAGTTCGAGATCACCTACGAGAATATCCGGCGGTTCATCGCCGGCGAGCCACTGCTGAACCTGTGCGACAAGGCGGCCGGATTTTAGGTTCGCCGCACGCTCACCCTCCACCAGGCCCGGTGAGGCATGCCTCACCGGG
>CAZSUN010000009.1:32789-68133 GCA_964610045.1 uncultured Sphaerobacteraceae bacterium | reverse complement strand
TTGCGGATGAGCTCGGTGATGATGACGGTCTTGCCGACGCCGGCGCCACCGAAGACGCCGACCTTGCCGCCCTTCGTGAACGGCGCGATCAGGTCGATGACCTTGGAGCCGGTATCGAGGATCTCAACTTCCGTCGACTGCTCGTCGAAGCTCGGGGCATCGTTGTGGATGGGGCGGTATTCGCTGGCGGCGACCTCACCCATTTCATCGATGGCTTCGCCGGTCACGTTGAAGATGCGACCGAGGGTGGCCGGACCGACTGGTACGGCGATGGCGATCCCGGTGTCCACAACTTCCTGGCCGCGACGGAGACCGTCGGTGGTGCTCATGGCGACGGCACGGACACGGTCGTTCCCAAGGTGCTGCTGCACCTCGAGCACCAGCCGCTTGCCGCCTGGCATGGTCGTTTCAACTGCGTTGTAAATGTCCGGCAGTTGTTCCGCCGGGAATTCGATATCCACGACCACGCCGGTGATCTGGACGATCTGACCGGTCGCGCCCGCGGTCTTCTGTTCGGGTGCGATTGCGGGTGCAGCCATGTTGCGTTCCTCGCTGGTACCTAACGACATCCGTACCTGAACTGACGATTCCAGGTGCGGGCGGACAACAGGATCGACCGCCGATTGCCCAGGAAGTTACGTTCACCTGGTCGATCCAGGTCCGCCCCTACGTCACACCCCCGGGCGGCGGGACTCATAACTCGTGTACTACGTGCGGAAGGCGTTGGCGCCCGCCGCGATTTCCGCGACCTCGTTGGTGATCTTCGCCTGGCGCGCCTTGTTGTAGGCGAGGTTCAGGTCCTGGACCAGTTCCTTCGCATTGTCGGTGGCGTTGTGCATCGCCACCATCTGCGCGGAGTAGAACGAGGCGATGTTCTCCAGCACCGCCTGGTAGAGGTTGACCTCCACGTAGCGGGGCAGGATCTGCTCGAGCACCGCTTCCGGGCTCGGTTCGAAAATGAAGTCATCGGCCTTGGAGGTGTCACCCTCGGGCCGCACGATCGGCAGCAACTGGAGCACTTCCGGGCGCTGGGTCATCGTGTTGATGAACTGCGGGTAGACGATATGGACGGCATCGACGTGCCCCGCGAGGAATTCGTTGATGGCGATCTGGGCGATCGGGCGGACCGCGTCGAGCGAAGGGCGATCTCCGAGCTGGATGAACTCCGCGATCAGGTCCTGGCTCGTGCGGGCGGCGAAGTCGCGACCCTTCTTGCCAACCGCGATCACCTGAGGCGACTGCTCGCCCGACTCGCGGAGGTATTGCGCCGCGCGTCGCAGGATATTCGAGTTGAGCGCACCGGCCAGGCCGCGGTCCGGGGTGATCAGGATCACCGCCGTCCGGTTGACCTCGCGTTGTTCCAGCAGCGGGAACCGCTGGAGTTGATCGGCATCGAGTTGGAGCGACGCCAGGTCGCCGAGCACCTGCCGCAGCCGCTCGCTGTAGGGACGGCCACTGGTGACCCGGTCCTGCGCACGACGCATCTTCGACGCCGCCACCATTTCCATGGCGCGCGTGATCTGGGTCATGTTCTTGACCGCGTTCCGGCGGCGATTGATCTCGCGTGGGCTTGGCACTGCGCCTCGTCCTCTCGTGCCCTGGGCGTTCCGCCAAAGGTGCGGTCACCCGATACTGTCCACCCGGCAGGATCACTCCCGCCGGGTGGGGGTTGTCGTACTAGTCGGCGGCCTGGGCTGCCACGAAGTTGTTGGTGGACTTGAAGTCCTTCGCGACCTTGCTCAACTTCGCGATCAGGTCGTCGGACAGGGCCTTCTCGGTCCGGATGGTTTCCAGCAGTTCGCCGTGCGCGGTGCGGAGGGTATCCAGGAAGTTGCGCTCGAACTCCGCGACACGATCCACCGGCACATCGTCGATGAACCCGGCCGAACCAGCCCACAGGATCGCCACCTGCTCCTCAACCGGGAGCGGGCTGTACTGCGGTTGCTTGAGGACCTCGGTCATGCGCTGGCCGCGCTCGATCTGGCGACGGGTCGTGACGTCGAGGTCGGAGGTCCCGAACTGGGCGAAGGCGGCGAGCGAGCGATAGTTCGCCATGTCGAGGCGGAGGCTACCAGCTACCTGGCGCATTGCCTTGATCTGGGCGGCGCCACCCACGCGGGAGACCGAGAGACCGGTGTTGATGGCCGGTCGGATACCAGCGTAGAAGAGGTCGGTCTCGAGGTAGATCTGGCCGTCGGTGATCGAGATCACGTTGGTTGGGATGTAGGCCGAAATGTCGCCGGCCTGCGTCTCGATAATCGGCAGCGACGTCAACGACCCACCGCCACGGGCTTCGCTGAGGCGCGCGGAGCGCTCGAGCAGCCGGGAGTGGAGGTAGAAGACATCGCCTGGGTACGCTTCGCGGCCCGGCGGGCGGCGCACCAGCAGCGACACCTGGCGGTAGGCCTGCGCCTGCTTGGTGAGGTCGTCGTAGATGATCAGGGCGTCGCGGCCGGTTTCCATGAACTCTTCGCCCATGGCGGTGCCGGCGAACGGCGCGAGGTACTGGAGCGGAGCCGGGTCGGACGCCGACGCCACCACGATGATGGTGTGCGCCATCGCGTTGTTCTGCTCGAGCACGCGCACCATTTGGGCGACCTGCGCGCGCTTCTGCCCAACCGCGACGTAGATGCAGAGCACCCCGGAGTCGCGCTGGTTGATGATGGTGTCGACACCGATGGTGGACTTGCCGGTTTGGCGGTCGCCGAGGATCAGCTGCCGCTGCCCGCGCCCGATCGGAGTCATGGCGTCGATTGCCTTGATGCCGGTCTGGAGACCGGTGTCGACGTTCTGGCGCTCGATCACGCCCGGTGCGATCCGCTCGATCTCGCGGGTGGCGGTCGTCTGGATCGGGCCCTTGCCATCGATCGGCTGGCCGAGGGCATCGACCACCCGGCCGAGCAGGGCATCGCCCACCGGCACCGACGCGATGGCGCCGGTGGTGCGGACTTCGTCGCCCTCTTCGATGCCCGTGTAATCGCCCATGACGATGACGGACACCGTGTCCTCTTCGAGATTGAGCACCAGGCCGGGGATACCGGACTTGGTGAACGTCACAATCTCGCTCTGCATGGCCTGCGAGAGGCCATACACCGTCGCGACGCCGTCGCCCACGCCGATCACCTGACCGACATTGACAATCGACGTCTCGTCTGCGAATCCCTGGATCTGCTGCTTGAGCAGATCACTGATCTCGGTCGCGCGTACCGCCATGATCGCTCCAATCTTCCGCGGCGTCAGTGCCGCGCCGCGCGGTCCTGAACGTTGCCGGGTGATGTGTATCGTGCGCCGCGTTCGGCCCAGACTGCCTCAGGCAGCCAGGCGTGCCCGCAAGCGCCGCAACTGATTCACTACGCTGCCATCGATCACCTGGTCTCCGTACTGGGCCACGATGCCGCCGATGATCGACGGGTCGGTCTTCAGCCGGAGCTCGATATCCTTTTTGCCCAGCAGCCGCGCCAGATGTTCCCGAACCAGGGCCTGGCCCGCGTCATCCAGCGGTTCTGCCGTCGTCACGTCGACGAGCGCAATCCCGTTTTCGGACAGCACGGCCTCATCGAACAAGTCAGCCAGATCCTGAATGATTCCTGTACGCCGGCGCCGGACCAGAATCCGCGCCAGGTTGCGCGCTTCAGGCTGGGCGGTGGCCAGCACCGTATCCAGGGCCGCGATCTTGCTGGACTCCTGGACACTGGGGTTCTCGAGGAACACACGCACGTCAGCATCGCTCACTGCTGCCCGCAGCACGCCCAGGTCCTGTTGCCAGGCATCCCAGGTACCCTGTTCGCGCGCAAGTTCCACGACTGCCTGCACGTAGCGTTTCGCCGAGCCGCTCGCCATGATCCGTCCTTCGTCTCATCAGACGCCGTCATGCAATCCCCGTTCCCGGCATCCACCGGGAGCGGGGTCCTAGTTCTGCGATGCCTTCGAGGCGCCCGAGAGCGTCTCCTCGATCAACTGCGACTGCGCCGCGGGATCGAGTTCCTTGTGCAGGATCCGGCTGGCCGCCGTCACCGCCAGGTCCGCCACTTCCTGCCGAAGCTGGAGTCGTGCCTGCTCGGTTTCCTGCCGCAGGGTTTCCTGGGCCTTGGCCAGGTAGGCGTCCGCCTGCACACCAGCCTCTTCCCGCGCGCGGGCCACCAGCTGGTCTCCCGTCTGGCGAGCGCCGGCAAGGATTTCCTGGGCTTCCAGGCGCGCTTCCTGCAACACTTCCTCGTTGCGGGCCTGCGTGTCCTTCAGCTCCTGCTGCATCTTCTCGGCCGAAGCCATGCTCTCGCGAATCCGCTCCTGCCGCTCGTCAAGGGTCTTGACGATTGGACCGGCAGCGAACTTCCAAAGCAGGAAGATGAATCCGAGGAACGACACCAACTGAACCGCGAATTGCCATCCATTGAGCCCGAACTGGTCCACCTGTGGGCTACTCCTTCGCGTCGGCTCCAGTCCTCCCACCGCTCCCAACGACGGCAGCGGTGGCGGTAGGGCACTGGCGCGGGAGATATCCCCCGCGCCGGCTGCACCGCCTGGAGGACTAGAGGACGAGCGCGATGATGATGGCAATAACGAACGCGTAGATGGCGACCGCTTCCGCGAGCGCCGCACCCACGATCATCGTACCGCGGATGTCGCCAGCGGCTTCCGGGTTCCGGCCGATGGCTTCCATCGCGCCCTTGACCGCGAGACCGAGGCCGATGCCCGGGCCGAGGCCACCAATACCGATGGCAATGGCTGCGCCAATCGCCTTCGCCGCATCAACGCCGTCCGCTCCCGTCAATCCGTCAAACACCTGAGGCTCCTCCTGGCGGTGCAAGCCATCCATGCCCCTGCATGTGACTTCACCGTCGTTTGCTGCCGGGGTGGCACCATGCCACCCCACCGTGCCGAATCAGCACCGAGTTCCCTAGGGCGCCGGAGGCATCCGGCGCCATGCCAGTACGGCATGACTCGCGAAAGTTAGTCGCCGGCTGTCTGTGTCGCCGGCACGGGCGCATGCCCGTCGTCATGATGCGCGTGGTCGTCATCGCCGTGGCTGTGAGCCGCCGCGAGCATGATGTAGATGAGGGTCAGCAGGGCAAAGACCAGGGCCTGGATGGTGCCGAAGAGCACTTCGAGCCCAAGGAAGATGATTGGGAAAAGCCACGGAATAATGGCGATCTTGAGTGCCGCCGCGATGGCGTACATCACCCCGAGCAGGATCTCGCCGGCGAAGACGTTGCCGAAGAGACGGGCGGAGAGCGAAAGGATCCGGGAAAGCTCGCCAATCACCTCGATCGGGAACAGGAACGGCGGATCGGCCATGTGCTTGATCCGGCCGCCGACTCCGTGCGCCTTGACACCGGCGATCTGGATGGCCGTGAAGGCGAGGATCGAGAGGGCAAAGGTCATGTTGAGGTCGGCGGTCGGTGCCCGGAAGAATGGCACGAGGACCTTCTCATGCTCTTCCTCGGTAGCCGCGTGGTCACCTTCAGCGGTGTCTGCAGCCTCGTCCGCGTGCTCGCCGTCCGTCGTGGTCGCCACGCCGTCGGTCACCGTCGTTTCGTCGGCGTGTGTTTCCTCGACCGCGTGCTCTTCGTACTTCCCGATGGTGCCCATGCCCGGAAGCAGGCCCGAGAAGTTCGAGAACAGGATGAAGATGAAAATGCCCATTACGAAGGGAAGGACATTCCGGCCGATCTTGCGGCCACCAGCCCCGTCGACGAGTTCGAGGATGAACCCCACGATCATCTCGGCGATGCCCTGAGCCTTGCCATTGGGCACGAGGGTCGCACGGCGCGCGATCGTGATGCCAGCGATCAGCACGAACGCCATCACGAGGAACATGGTGAGCATCGAGTTGGTCACCGGTACCGGACCGATCTTGAACAACTCCTCAGCCGCCAGGGAAATATGGATATCCATGGATCCGCGGTTACTCCTCTACCGGCGAGAATCGTGCCTGTTCGCGTGCCCGCAGCCAGAAACCGGGGCGATATGCCACTTGCAGCGTTTCGCCCCGAACGGGCGTCCGGAGTCTTACGGTTGGTCTTCGCGGCTGGGTTTCGCCTGCCGGGCCTGCATTCGCTGGGCCATGGTCCGCGCAACCGGCCCATGCTTTCCCGTGGAGCTGCTCGCCTGGACGAGCTCGTACAGTTCGTATCCCGCAGCGATCAGGCCAACTGCGACGCCAATCAGGGTGAATGTGGGTGTTGTATCGAGCCACTGGTCGAGCAGGATTCCGAGTCCGATCGCTCCCACGAGCGATGCGACCACAGCGCATCCAAGCCCAGCCGCCAACCCGACGACCCTCGCCTCCTGTTGATCCTCAGGCAGGAAGTCGTCAGCCAAACCCCACCCCTGTTTCGTTTGCACATATTATCACAATCTCGGGCGCAGCACCATTTGCCGGCTGTCCGAGAAATGCCTGTGCAACAGTCGTTCGTGGGAAATCCGGGCAGGCAAACGCCCGGAATCAGCCCCGGTACCCCAAGCCTACCCTGCCCGGACCACAAACGCCAGCGTCCAGGCCCTAGCGAACCAGAAAACCGCTCGGAAACGGGTCGTCGTGGTCGAGCATGAATTGGTGCATGCCGGTAATG
Source organism: uncultured Sphaerobacteraceae bacterium (assembly GCA_964610045.1). Lineage (GTDB taxonomy): Bacteria > Chloroflexota > Chloroflexia > Thermomicrobiales > UBA6265 > JACCYX01. The sequence goes on along the minus strand of CAZSUN010000009.1, from coordinate 61,561 downwards.
GCGCCGTTGCCGGAGATTTCCGGAATCACGCCCTCGAGCGCGCCGATCGACGTTGGCACCACAATCCTGCCCGTGAACATGCTGCCGGTCAGGCTCTCGTTGAACAGGGTGTCGCCGACCGCGAGCTCACCGTCAGCGGCAAGACACGCGACCAACGCCGACGTGCCGGTTCCGCAGGCTGACCGGTCAATTGCGCCATCGGCATACACGGTCGCATTGCGCATGGTGAAATCGCCACTGCTGGGCGCGCCGGTGATGATCGTTCCGTACAGCCCGGCGATATGCGGCTCAAGCGGATGCACGATGTCCAAGGCATTCGAGACACCGCGTTTCACCGCCATTCCCGCATCGGCGATGTCACGCGCGGTAGAAGTGGCCAGGTCCAGGCCAAGGATTTCATCGGAGACGACCGCGTACCAGGCTCCCCCGAACGCGACATCCACCGCGATGCGTTCGCCTCGATAGTCGATGTCGAGATTGTTCGCCAGCCGGAACGAGGGCACATTGCGAAACCGTACCGCCCGGACCCGATCCTGCTCCAGGGTGGCTCGCGCCTGGACCAGTCCGACCGGGGTGTCGAAGGTGATCCGGGTTTCCTGTCCCTGGCTGGGGAACGCCCCGGTCTCGATCAGGGCGGTTGCCAGCGCGATGATGCCGTGCCCGCACATCGTGCTGTATCCCTCGTTGGTCATGAAGATCACGCCGTAGTCGGCTCCCTTGACCAGGGGCGACAGGAGCAATGCGCCATACATGTCCGAATGGCCACGCGGTTCGTGCAGCAACAGTCGCCGGATCTGATCGTGATCGCGCGCGAACGCTGCTCGTTGTTCGAGCAGTGTTGTCCCGCCTACCGGTGGCAACCCACTCGTCACGATCCGCAACGTTTGACCGCCCGCGTGGGCATCGATGGTGCTAAAGAGTCGCTTGATGCGCATGTCCCCGTCTCCGTCCCGATGAGCTTGCCGCTGCCTACCACCATCCATAGGGAATGTTGCGGTGCGGATCCAGGTCCGGATAGCACCCTGTCTCCGCGAGCGCGGCGATCCGGAACTGCAGTGCGTCGAGTTCGTCACGGTCCAGAAACCCGCGAAGCGCTGCGACGAGGGACTCGCCGTCACGGTCGAGCCGCCGGAGATCGGACAGCAGTCCGGATGAGATTTCATCTCCGTTGAACTGCCAGAGTACGGTCCGCAGCTTCGGGTCGACATTGAAGGTCAGCCCATGATCGATTCCCCAGATCCGTCCATCCCGATCGGAGATGCAGTGACCGAGCTTACGGTCGGCATTGTTGGCGATATGGTCGAATAGCACGATCCGTTCGATCGCTTCGATACGGCGGCCCCAGAATTGGTGATCGTCCTCGTTCCCTGCGACAGGCTCGACGTACAGCTGGAGACTTCCCAGTCCGTGTGGTCCCTCGCGAACGACGGTGGGAGGCACGATGTCCCAACCAAGCAGGCGACTCAACAGGTAGGATGCGACCTCGCGCTGATACAGGGTGCCAGCCGGGAAATCCCAGAGGGGCCGCTCGCCGCGTTGTGGCTTGTAGATGCCGAGATGCTCTGCGCCGTCCGGATCGGAAAGCCCTACGGCGAAGGTGTAGTTCGATCCCCAGGGCACGAGTTTCTCGGCCACGAATTCGGCCGAAGCGAGCATGGCGGTCGCGGCATCGTCGCTCAACGGCACGCGAACGGGCTGCGGCGCCGATTCGTCGGGATGGAGTTGGAGGTGAAGATCTGGCATGCGTCCCCGGGGCGAGAGGGTGACCGGCGCCGGCAGGCGATGCCTGATTCTACCCCGTGCCAGAGCACAGCGTGCGTGGAACGAGCCACCCCCATCGCGGAATCGCGGGCACACGGGTACAATCGCGGCGAAGTTGGCGTGTGCCACCGACCATAGCCGGTATTCAGCCGGTCCCGGCGCGATCGACGATCGCGAGTCCGCAACACAAGGAGCCTCGTTCACCATGAAAATCGTTCGCTACCAGGATGCAGCGTCGGGCTCGCCCGCCTTCGGGATTCTCGACGGGGAGACCGTGTTCGCCGCCAACGGCGATCTCTTCGCGGGACTCACGAGGGGCGCCGAAGTTGGTCCCGTCGACAGTGTCACCCTCCTGGCTCCTGTCGAGCCCGGCAAGGTGCTCGCGATCGGGATGAATTACCTCAAGCACGTGCGCGAACTCGATGCGACCCGCGAGATTCCAACCTCTCCCGAGCTCTTCATGAAACCGCAGTCGGCGATTATCGGTCCCGGCGAGGCAATCGAACTCGCCTACCCCGAAAACGACACCCACTACGAGGCCGAGCTTGTGGTGGTCATTGGCAAGACCGCCTCCCGGGTGACACAGGCCGATGCGCTTGATTACGTCCTTGGCTACACCGTCGGCAACGATGTCTCCGACCGCGTGCATCAGATGGCCGGCCTCCAGTGGATTCGTGGCAAGGCGTACGACACCTACCTGCCACTTGGCCCGGTCATCGAGACCGAACTCGATCCTGGCAATGCCGCGGTCCGCTCCCGCCTCAACGGCGAGACTCGCCAGGACGACAACACCAATGGCCTGATCTTCAGTGTCCCGTACCTGATCGAGTTCCTGAGTGACATCATGACCCTCGACCCCGGCGACATCATCATGACCGGCACCCCCTTCGGTGTCGGCGGCATGAAGGCCGGCGACACGATCGAGGTCGAGGTCGAAGGCATCGGCGTCCTCTCCAATCCGGTTGTGAACCGAGGATAGGAAACAGAAAGCAGGAAATAGTGTCCAACGGGCGATCCAGGGAGAGATCGCCCGTTGGACAGTTCGAACGAGCAACGGTGGGCGGCTCTCCTATTCTCTCCTTTCTGGCTTCTATTTCCTCGTTTCCGGCCTTGCCATCAGGATGCGCTATCCTGTGGCAGGGCCGGATTGCGTCTGTGCCCAACTCATGCAGCAACCAACCACGCGCACCCGCGCCAACTTCCCGGAGACTGGGACCATGCGAATCACGATTTTCGGCACTGGCTATGTTGGGCTCGTTACCGGCGCCTGTTTCGCGGAGAGCGGGAACCACGTCTGTTGCGTCGATGTCGACGCCGGCAAGGTCGCGGCCCTCCAGCGCGGAGAAATCCCCATCTACGAGCCAGGCCTCGCGGAACTGGTCGAGCAGAATGCCCGCGCCGGACGGCTCACCTTCACCACAAGCGCGGAAACGGGCATCGATCACGGCGTGATCATCTTCGTCGCCGTCGGCACGCCCCAGAACCCCGATGGTTCGTCGGACCTGCGGTACGTCCACACGGTTGCGGAGACGATCGGCCAGCATCTCGTAAAGCCAGCCCTGATCGTCAACAAGTCCACCGTACCCGTCGGCACCGCCGACATGGTCCGTGACATCATCGACGAGCAACTCCGCAAACGGGGCGTCGCTCCGTCGTTCGATGTGATCAGCAATCCGGAGTTTCTCAAGGAAGGCGCCGCCATCGACGACTTCCTGCGGCCGGACCGCATCATCATCGGTGCCGAAAACGCGGACAGCATTGAATTGATGCGGCAGCTCTACCACCCGTTCAACCGCAACCACAACCGCATCATCGTGATGGACACCCGGTCGGCAGAACTCACGAAGTACGCCGCCAACGCGATGCTGGCCACCAAGATCTCGTTCATGAACGAGATCGCCAACATTGCCGAGCGAACTGGCGCAAACATCGAGAGCATCCGGATCGGTATCGGTTCCGACTCCCGCATTGGCTACAACAACCTGTACGCCGGCGTCGGCTACGGCGGCTCGTGTTTCCCGAAAGACATCCGTGCCCTTCAGCACACCGCCCTCAACCACGACTATTCCGCGGAGTTCCTGGTCGCGATCGAGGCCGTCAACGAACGCCAGAAGCGGGTACTGCTGAACAAGATCCTCGAACACTACGACGGCGATATCGCGGGCAAGACGTTCGCCGTCTGGGGCCTGGCGTTCAAGCCGAAGACCGACGATGTCCGCGACGCCCCGAGCCGGGTGATCATGGAAGGGCTCTGGGAGCGGGGAGCGAAGGTGCGCGCCTACGATCCCGAGGCAACCCACACCACCCGTGCGCTCTATGGAGACCGCGACGATCTCGTACTCTGCGAGACGCGCGACGAGGCCGTGGTCGCGGCTGACGCCCTGGTGATTTGCACCGAATGGCGGCAATTCAAGAGTCCGGACTGGGATCTGCTGAAGCGGGAACTGAACGAGCCGGTGATCTTCGACGGCCGCAACATTTACGACCCGGTCCGGATGGTGCGCGAAGGATTCACCTACCACGGCATTGGACTCGGCGAACCGACCCGCGAGCCGGATGACGCGGTGATCCACACCTCTCCCTTGCTCGCGCAGGCCCTGGCCGACTAACCGGCTCCCTGGAGCGGACCCCGGAATACGATCGCCGCTTCCATCGAGGCGACGGCGCGGCCCACCCACGAACTGCCCCCTGCCAATGCCGGAGAACTGCCAGGACTGGCTTCCTCGGCTCTGGCGATCATCACGGTTGCGGGCAATTGGTACGGAAAAGTGGTCCGGAAATACCATGCCTGCGATACGCACCCCTCCTACGATTTCCAGCACGAACACACATCGCCTGGGAGGTTCCAGGCAGGTGAATGGATGTTCGCACGTTGGTTCAATGCGCAGGAAGGTGTACCCAATGATCGGATTTCGGAAACGATTCGCTGTCACGATGGTGGGACTGGCAACAATCTCTCTTGTTGCGAGTGGATCGGCGGTCAGCGCCCAGGACTCACCGGCGAGCCTTCCCGCGAATATCTTCCAGGGTACCTGCGCCGAGCTCGGGAGCGCTCCGCTCATGTCACTCCGCCCGGTCACGCCAAACGACCCACGCGTGGGCGGATCGTTCGGCGGTTCGACGAACGCAACGGGTGTGCTGACCTCCGGATCGGATGTCCGGATCAGTCTCAGCACCATGCTCGCCTCGCCACACGCGATCGTCATCGGTGATCCTGCGTCGCCGGTGGCCTGCGGTGAGGTCGGCGGCTTCACCCGGGGCATCATCAACAACGACGAAATCGACATCGGACTCTCTCCAGTCGGCGACTCAGGCGTCTTTGGCATCGCGCAACTCGAGGCTGACGGTGACGAGACGGAGATCGACTTGTACGTAGCCGCACCGTTCCGGTAGGTCCACCGGAGTCCGGCGGCGGCAAATCGCATTCGAAGAACGGGGAAGCGGCGCGGGTCACCCCCCGCGCCGCTTCCCCGTTCTTCGTTGGACGATCAACAAGCCCAATCAGGAAGGTTCAACCCGCCGATCCCCGGACATCCAGCCGGGCCGGACCGCGCCTGCCGCCGCCATCTCCTCAACCTGCCACGATCGAGCCGGACCGAGGTTCGGTACGGTCCCTGATCCCGTCTCACACGTGTCCACCCAGGAGGGTGGTCTGTGCGCTGCGTCCCTCGACGGCATACCGGCCCCTGCCCGGAATGCCAGGCAAACGCCGCACTGCCGACTCGCCACCGTGACGACGCGGGCGGACCGCTGTTTCTTCTACTATCATTGCGGAAATGGGGTCACATTTGCATCGCACGGAGCGATCGGACGAGACCGACGCACGTGTGCGCCAGGATCACCTGTGCAGCGGTCGTGACTCTCAGCCTGCTATCAGCCCGGAAGGGCGGTGGCCACCACCGGCCTCGCAATCTGGTGGGCCGAATGTATCGAAAGCATGGCCATGTCTGCCATCAGGTCAGGGCTGGGGGGGCAGCATGAGCATTCTCGACAAGTCAATCGTCCATGCACCCGGTCTGGACCCCGTCTCCCCCCAGATCGATGACAGCGTCGTCAATCATGCGTTGGTTCGGGAGCGCCTGCACGATCTGCTCGATGAACCGGCAACCGTCGTCTTCGTTACGGCCGCCGCCGGGTTCGGCAAGACAACCATGCTGGCGACCTGGGCCAACCGCCGATCGCCCGCCATCGGTTGGCTTTCGCTGAGCCCCAATGACAACGATCCCGTTCGCCTGGGCGAACACCTGGCCAATGCGCTCGGCACCGAGGCGACCAGGGCGGGTCCGCGCCTGCTGCGCCCAGGCGAGTTGTCCGGCCTGGTGCTGGACAACTCGCATGTGCTGACAGACAGTCGATGCATTACGCTCCTCGACAACGCCATCCCGAATCTCCCCCCGATGACGAAACTCATCGTCTCCGGGCGCTCACCGCTTCCGTTTCGCCTGGCACGGTTACGGTCGCTCGGGCGAGTTCGGGACATCATCGGAAACGACCTTCGCCTGACCTTGCCGGAGGCCTATGCCCTGCTCGGATCGCACCTGTCCGATGATGGTGAATCCCGCGAACTCATTCGCACGCTGTGGAGCATCACCCTGGGCTGGCCAGCCGGCCTGGCGCTGGCGGCCAACGTTGGGCTCGCACGAACCAGTTTCCCGCCTGGGCGCACCGCGTTCGACTGGGCGGCCTGGGACCAGGCACTTGATGACTACTTCGAAGAGGAAGTCATCGCGCCTCTGCCGGAGCATCTGCAGGACGCCCTCTTCAGCACCGCCGATCTTCCCTTTCTCTCGGTGGAAACATGCGGACACGACCTTGGTGGCGAGGCGACGCCCGGACTGCTCGCCTTGCTGGCATCACAATCCGGCTTCCTGGAGGAAAGCCAAACCCACAGCGGGCGCTTTTACCACAACCCCTTGTTCGCGTCCGTGCTCCGGCGGCTCGCGTCACGCCGCAGTCCAGCGCCGAGGAAAGACCGTCGCGCCTTGGTCGCCGCGTTGCTTGAAAGCAACGAACTCGAGGCGGCCGCAGATCTCGCGCTCCAGACCACCGATCCGGACCTGATCGAATGCGTGTTCCAGGCCTTTGGCAAGTGGCTTGCAGACCGGAGTATGTTCCACGGGATGCGACTCTGGCTCGGGCAGGTCCCCGCCAGGGTCATGGAGCGAAATCCAGATCTCCAGTACTGGCTCATGCTTGGCAACATGGGCTCGGCGCGAACAAACGAGAACAGTATCCCGTTCGGCGCATTCCAGGAGTTTTTAGAGGCGAGCGATCACCCCCGCGACCGTGGGAGACTTGCCCTGTTGCGCGGGATGTTCGCGCATTTCCGCGGCAACGATACAGAGGCCGTTGCTCAATTGACCAGGGCGCTCGAACTGTTGCCAAAAACGAGTCTCGTGGAGCGGATGTACGCAGCCACGGTCCTGAACAAACGGTCAATGCTCGAAGGGCGGGACGACGAGGCCCTGACGGCGCGCGACCTGGCAATCCGGATTTCCCGGCAACTGCCCCGGGATGAGCGTTGGGTTAATCGGGTGATCGATCCCGATCGCGCCGACATGTACGCGGTGCGCGGCGACCTCAACTCCGCGATCACCATGTACAGAATCATCCTTGGCCGGTCGACTGGGCACGACCCCGACCTCGTCGTGGCAATCCGGGGTCGGCTCATCGCCATCTACCTCGAACTTGCCCGGCTGGATGAAGCGACGGCCGAACTCGCGCACATCGACGCCTTACTGGAGTTGGACCTGCTCAAGCCTCATCACGATCCGTCGGGCGCGAGTACTCGCCTGCTCCTGGCAGACCGCGAGCGGGGACACGTCATCGGATGGCGACGCTATGCCGCCCTTGCCCGAATCCGGGTGATGCTGGCAGCTGGTGACGGGGACGCCGTCGGTGAGTGGGCCCATCAGTACATCGGCCAAACCCGGCAACTACCCGAACGAGACCTCATCCTGTTGCACCTCGCCTATCGCTGGCTCGAGCGTGGCGAGCTCTCGCTGGTCGACGACCTCCTTTCGGACGATCGCTCGGAGGTGGTGCCGTGGAGCATGGTGTTTGGGGATGTCAATCCGGGAATCCTCGCCATCGATCTTCACCTGACGCGCCGCGAATACGGCGATGCCGCCACACAGGCACGATCCCTGGCCGAGAGGTCGGCGCTGACCAGGCGCCGACCCGACCAGATCGGAGCATTGATGCGCCTGGCGGCGGCGAGCCACGAGTTGCATGATGACACGGTGGCGCATGACTCCTTGGGCAAGGCGCTGGAGATCGCTAACGCCGGAGGGTTCGTGCGGTCGCTGGAGATTCCGGTGTACGATCTCCAGCCACTCCTGCAGCGTGCCTGGGATCACTCTCGAACCGTACGCGACCGGCTCGCTCGTCGCCCGCATCTGTTTACGCCGCCGGCCACCGAAAAGGCTGAGATTTCTCGCCGCGAACTGGAAATCCTGCGCTTGGTGGCAAACGGCAGGACGAACCAGCAGATCGCCGACACCCTCTTTCTGTCCCCAAATACCGTGCGGAATCACCTGACGCACATAACTCGACGACTCGACGCCCAGTCCCGTACCGAGGCTGTGGCCATCGCGCGGGCACGTGGCCTGCTCGACTGATACGGACTCAGCGGGTGTCTTGAGCACCCTCACATCACTCGGGCGTCGGGGCGAACATCCGTGATCGCGCACGGCGGGTCACACCTGGCCCGCCCTACCAGGCATCCACCAGTGCTCATCCGGATTCAGCGCGTTTTGCCGCGACCCGGGCACGTCGGGTAGCCGAGCGTGTCTCGGCCCGGTCACGAACCATGCCAACCCCGATGTTGCGCCCTGGACTAGGCGAACACCAGGCGATCGGTCACCATCACGGCGAACAATGCCGCCAGGTACCAGATCGAGTAGAAGAACGTCGTGCGGGCTGCCGCCTTGCTCGGATCGGTCAGCAGGCGCCACGCCAGGCGCAGGAACCAGCCTCCCAGCACGACTGCTCCGGCCAGGTAGATCCAGCTCATGCCGAATGGCACCAGCAGCAAGGTCACTGCGACCAGCAGGATCGTGTAGAGGAACACCTGGCGACGTGTCTCTTCCTCGCCGGCCACGACCGGCAACATCGGCACGCCGACCCGGCCGTACTCTCCCTGCTTCAGCAGCGACAGCGCCCAGAAGTGGGGTGGGGTCCAGTAGAAAATCACCGCAAACAGAATCCAGGCCGGCGCGGTCAAACCTCCGGTCACCGCCGCCCAGCCAACCAACGGCGGCACCGCTCCAGCCGCCCCGCCCACCACGATGTTGTGTGGGGTCCGCCGCTTCAGCCAGAGGGTGTACACGAAGACGTAGTACAGGTTCCCGGCGAGCGCCAGGATCGCCGCGAGCCAGTTGACCACGAACCCGAGCAGCAGCACGCCAGCCACCGTCAGGCCGATGCCGAACACCAGGGCGGCTGTGGGAGAGATGCGCCCCGTGGCGGTGCCCCGCTTCCGGGTCCGGCTCATCACGGCATCGATATCGCGATCGATATAGCAGTTGATGACGTTCGCGCCGCCGGCAGTGAGGATGCCGCCAAGGAGTGTAACGACGACCAGGCCGAAATCGGGAATGCCCTGCTCGGCCACCAGCATGGCGCCCAGGGTGGTCACCAGGAGCAGCGTCAGGATACCCGGCTTCATCAAGGCAACGTAATCGCTGACGATCGACCGTACCTGGGTGATTTCGGATTCGAGCGGCCGCACGGCGTCGTTGAGCATGCTTCCCTCATATGAACAGGCAGTGGTATAGGGCGGCAGGTGTGCCTGGCAGCATCCATGTTGCGGAAGAACCCGATGGAGCGCTGCTCGCTCGGCAATTCTACCGCCGAACGCATTCCACGACACCCCCAGGGAACCAAAACCACGGACTGTACGTCCATACCTCTTGACAGGACATCCGGGGCATCGTATCTAGTATGTGAAATCTCTCACGAGTTCGTCCTGGTAAACACTCGGAATCCCTGAGCGGTGTGAGCGATTCTGATCGGCCGTTGAAGGCCGCCGGCTCCCGGCACCCGCCTGGCTTCCAGGCGTACGTGACGGGCTGGTTTCACCCGCAACGAGGCGGGCATGACAAGGAGTTCGATCGATGGTAGCCGTTTCGACTGTACGACCAGGTTTCGCCACCTTCCTCACACCTGGCCAGCGCTTCCAGAGTTCCGACCAGCTCAGCGCCGACCTGACCGTGGCCCGCCTGGTGACCGACAAGCTTGGACTCCTGCACGTCACGCTGCGGGCAGACGATGGACGCGAAATCAGCGCCTTTGCCGAGCAGGTCGAAGTTGCCATCGCCGAAGGTCACCTCTCCCCGATCGTCGATGTGGTTCCCGCCGCCAACGCCTGCTAGTCTCACCGTCAGCCTCGAGGGACAACGACCAGTTCCGGCTCCGCCGACAACAAGATGCCTCAACGAGATCCAGATGGTGATACCCACTCCGAACGATGACTCCCGCTCGTGGCAGAGCGTGTCATTGCCTGGGCCCCCATTGCCAACGCTTCCCCAACCGAGGGAAGCGCATCGTGAGCGGAGAAGATTCCTCGATCCCAACCCCTGACCGACACCCCTCCTGACCGCCCTTCAACACGCGCACAGGGGTAGGTAGCCCCTGTGCGGCGCTTGTCTCGGTGTCGTAGGGTGTTCAGATCCGGCATACCTCCCCCTATGAGTCCTCGACACGAGGGGCGGAACCGTCCCAGACTCGGGAAGTGAGACCGTCGCCTCGGAATGACAACCCGCCGCGACCGGGACGTTTCCCAGCCATCCATCCGGAATCGGTAGTATCCCAATTGGCAAAAACGGAAACGGAACACCCCTCGGGTATATCCGGGGGTGTTCCGTTTCCGTTGCTGCTCGTTGAGTCAGGCCGTCGCTTCGGCTGCGATCGGTACTGCCGGAATCTCGGAGGTGCAATGCGGGCAGCGCGTCGCCCCAATCGTCACCTCGGAAAAGCAGTACGGGCACTTCCAGGTGGTCGGATCCGGCGTCGGCGCCTTCGCCATCCGCTCGGTGAGCAGATTCATCGGCTTGACCACAAAGAAGAAGATCACCGCCGCCACGATGACGAACGAGACGAGCGCGGTCAGGAAGGAGCCGACTCCAAAGTAGGTGCCATTGATCGAGAAACCGATGGACGTGAAGTCCGGTTCGCCGCCCAGCAGGGCAATCAGTGGCATGACCAGGTTGTCGACGAACGCGGTTACCACCGCGCCGAACGCCCCACCGATGACCACCGCCACTGCCAGGTCAACGACATTGCCTCTCAGCAGGAACTGTTTGAACTCATCGAGAATCGATCGCATCTGCCCGTGTTCCCCTCCGTATGGATCCCCTGTGAATCCGGCACTGGTTCACGTCCGTGGAGTGTATGGAACACATCCCGGCTGCGTCAAACCCGATGGGTGCCGAGTGACAGCCTATGCAGGCGGACACGAGTCGGCGTTGGCTTCCAGGTAATAGGTCACCTCACCCTCCTCGTAGCCCATGTTGAAGGTCTCGCCGCACGCATTGGTGAACTGAGTCATCGCACCCCATGATGTGTAGACCTCGAACACGCTTCCAACGATGGCGCCCGACTGGCCGCCTTCCGGAATCGGACCATCGAACGCCGTTACACCGTCGACGACGACCACCACGTACAGTTCGGCGAGTGCCGTGATGTTGAGGCTGGTTCGGTAGTCGCTGCTGCCGGTCCCGGCATCCGTGCCACTGTCGTCGGTCGCGTCCGTTTCGGTATCGGCCGTGTCGTCGGTCGCTGCCGCGTCGTCATCCGTTGCCTCGGGTGTTGGCGCCGTGCTTACCGATCCGGCCGACGCGTTGCTGACCTCGGCACCCAGGGCAACGACTGCGTATACCACGGGATCGTTGCTGTTGTTGGAAACTGTGCCTGGATCGAAGACGAGTTGACCATCTCCCGTGGCCAGCAGTCCCAAACCACCGCTCTCGATGTCGATATCACCCTCGAGCGACATGATGAGGGCCGGGCCGGTATGCTCGGGGATGTCGGCCTTTTCGCCAGGAGCGAGCACGTACCGGATCAGTTCGAGATCGAACACGCCCTCATCGTAGTCCTCGATCAGCGGACTCTCGTAAAACGCGTCATCGTCGACATTCGAGTCGCTCACGATCTCGAAATACCATACGAGCGAGTCGCTCGTATTCGCCATCACGGTGTACGGATCGCCGCCGGACAGGAAAAACGCCTCTCCGGGATCCACCAGCGCCCGCTTGCCGGTAAGGTCATTTCGGACGATTGTCGACCCTTCGACCTGGTACATCAGCGAAGTGGTTGCTGATGTCGAAGCAGCATCGTCCGCCGATTCCGGTTCCACCTCTCGAACTTGCCATACCACGCGGTCGCCGGTGAGGAATGCCAACCCTTGTCCGATCACTGCCGGACTGCCTGAACCTGTGGCGTCAAGCACAAATGCTCCAGCATCGCCGTCGGGTTCCGGCTCGGAGGTTGGTTCGTCCTCTGGTTCGGTGGTCGCTTCCTCCTCGTCAACCGCATCCGGCGTCGTATCGTCCTCATCCAGACCAGTGCCTGGCGCTACGGTATCCGGGGTCTGGATGCCCTCGTCGGTGTCCTGGGCGAATGCGGAGGACGAACCCAGCGGACCGACGAGCATGCTGGCGACCACCAGCATCACCAGCCACGTCCACCAGGACTGCCTGCTCGTCCCCTGGGGAGTTCCTGTCGATCCCATCCCTCGACTCCTCCTCGTGTTCCTGTCCGGCGTTCGTGCGCCGGCGTGCGTTTCCATCGTTTCTGGCCGCCAATCCCGGTCGATCTCATGCTCATGCCCGCACAGGATACATGACCCATCCGTGCGTGCATCTCGAGACCGGGGAACTCCAGGCAGGCATCGTCCCGAACACCCTCAATGACAAGAGTGTCCGAACACACATAGCATACAGGATACGTGGTATATCGTGAAGCTCGCGGCGGAATCCTCGCGCGGCAGTCGACGTCCGTCGACGACTGGGTCATAGCCATCGGCAGGGAAATGTGTGAGCACCACTGACACCGATCGAAGGACCGGCAAGAGGAAGATGGATCGAGGGTTGCTGGCAATCGGCCTGCTCGTCCTGGCATTGGCCGGAACGTTGATCTGGGCCGTGTCGCTCCGATCCGAACTTTCCGAGACGCAGTCCGACCTGACCGAGGCCCAGACAGAAATCGAGACGCTGCGCCAACAGGCCAACGCCACAGCCTACCAATTGCTCCCAACCGTCGACGCTCCCACGAACGCGAACGGTACGGCGTTCTTTTCCCTTGATGGGACGGGCGTTATCTTCGTCGCCAATCTCGATCCGGCTCCGGAGGGCCGGAGCTACCAGGTCTGGTACTACCCCACGGCGGATGCCGCGCCGTTGCCTGGCGCAACCTTCCCGGTTGACGACACCGGTGTCGGCTACACACTGATCCCCGCCGATGTCGGGTTGTTCACCCAGGTGACGGTCACCCTCGAACCCGAGGCTGGAAGTGAGGCGCCAAGCGGTCCAGTTCTCCTTACAGGCGCAACCGGCGGCGCGCGCGGGTGACCGCAACCGAGCCCATCCCGCAACGTAATGCGCCAGCCGGTTGCATTGACCGCTCGCCGATTGCTGCGGTCGAGTGGGTTTGGCTGGCTGGCGCCATGCTGCTCAGCCTCGCCCTCCGCATTCCCTTTTTCCGGATGCCCATGCTCGCCGACGAAGGTGGATACGCCTGGGCCACCCGTGGCTGGGTCGAAGGCGCGGGCCATCTCTACGATGACCTCTGGATCAGCCGGCCCCAGGGCATCTTTTTCGTTTACGCGGGAATCTTCGACCTGTTCGGGACCGGAACAGTGGCCATCCGGTTCGCTGCCTGGATCGCCATCGCCGTGACCACACTCGCCATCTGGGCATTCACACGGCTGTGGACGACCCCGCGATCGGCTGTACTAGCCGCCGTGCTCTTCGCGGTCATGTCGTCACTCCCCAATCTCGAAGGGTACAGCGCCAACGCCGAGATGTTCATGGGTCTGCCGGCCGCACTGTCCACGCTCTGGCTTCTCTGGATCGGGCGCACCGGCTGGCCGGCCTGGCAGTTGACCGGTACCGGAGTGCTCATCGGTATCGCCATCTCGCTCAAGCCGTCCGCCGCCACGATGTGGCCGGTGGCGATCATCTTCATCCTCATCATCAGCGGAGGTGATTCGTGGCGGCGGCGTCTCGGTCGATGTGGCTGGCTGACGCTCGGAATCGGAATCGTCGGCGGGCTATCCCTGCTGCATGGATGGTGGCTCGGCTGGAATGACTTCGTTTACGCCACCATCACCTACCGCCTGCATGCCCAAAGCGCCGCCACGGTCGGGTTCCAGCACAACCTCGACGCGATCGGCCGGCTGTCGTGGCGCGCCGGGTCACTCATCACCCTGACCATCCTCCTGCTGGTGCTGAAGCACCGCTGGCGCCTGGCAGGGTGGATCCTGCGGCGACCGCTGCCCGAAGCGACTGAAGTTCCTGCGTCCCGTCCGAACCTGCAGGAGGACGGCAGGCTGTTGCTGATCATGTGGCTGATGGCTGCAACCCTCGGGGCGAGCATCGGCGGCGACTGGTGGGCACACTACATGATCCAGCTGGTGGCGCCGCTGGCGATCTGGATGGCCGTCACGCTCGACGCGATCTGGCCCACGCTTGGGCGCGCGATGCGGGTCGTCCTTCCGATCGCGATCGTCGCTCTCCTGCTCAATCCGTTCCTGGTCATCCGGTACCGCACGCCAGAGCGCATGGCGCAGGAAATGTTCTCCCACCCCGGGTACGCGGCTCAGGCCGATGTTGCCGCCTGGCTGCGCGAACACTCCGACCCCGGCACGACGATTTATGTCGCCTTCGATCAGGCATCGATCTACTACCTGGCTGATCGCCCGCCCGCCTACCGCCACCTGTACGACCAGGAACTGCGCGGCATCCCCAGTTCCTACGCCGACCTCATCGCCATCATCCAGAGCGAAAACCGGCCCCAGTTCATTGTCGCTACCCGGCAACCGGGACCGTTCGCCGACAGTAGCCGCGCCTTCTGGCAAGAGGTCGGCCAGTACTACGACCTCGTCACCACCATCGACGGCGTACCGATTTACCAGGATCGCGAAACGATCGCGCCGTCCCCGTGAGCGAACCGGGCCGTAGCGCCTCGGGCGGGTTCGCTACACCCGCCAGTGTGGTTGCTGCGACTCGGCTGGCAGCAAACTGCCACTCTCGTCGATGGCGCCGTCCGTTTTCATTTGCTCGTGCTGGATGAACGCGGCCCGCCCGATCGCGTGCGCCGCCACCGGGGTCGTAAAGATCAGCCCCAGGCAGATCAACACAAGTCGCGCCGTGGATGCCAGGTCGCCCACCACCATGCCGGCGATGGCGAGCGCGATCGCCCCCAGGAACACCGACTTGCTGGCGGCGTGAAGTTTCGTGTAGATGTCTGGCATCCGGATGATGCCGATCACGCCGAGGGTCATCACCCCAACCCCGACAATGACCAGGATGTCGAAAAGGTACGGCTGCATGCGCTAAAACACCTTCCGCTCACCCCAGTAGCGGGCAGCCACCACGGATGAGATGAAGGACACCAGCGCCAGCATGAGCGCCGCGTCGAGGTAGAACGAGGTTTCGGTGGTCGTCGAGTACAGGATCAGCAACGAAACCAGCACAAGCGTCAGCGCGTCCAGGGAGAGGATGCGCACGATGCTTGCCCTGGAGCTGACCACCAGCCAGATGCACACGCAGAGCAACCCGGTCATCCAGATCATCGCGCCGTAGTAGACAATCTCGTGCATCAGGCAGCCCTCTCCCCGGTGACCGGTTCAGGCGATGGCCGCCGGGGTTGACGATCCCACAGCCAGTAGTAGCGCTCGATATCGGCCCGCAACTGGTCAGGATCGCTGATATCGACGTAGTGCACCAGCATCACCCGCTCGTCCCAGTCGTAACCGACGAGGAACGACCCAGGCGAGAGTGTCAGGATGAACGACACGATCGCGACACCCGTCTCGCTATGATCGCGCATCGGGATTTTCAGGATGCCGGGATGGCTGAGCGGTCGCAACCCAAGCACGATCGACGCCACCAGCCAGGTCCCTTTGAACACATCGACCAGGATCATCAGCAGCAGCTTCGGGAAGAACACGATCCCGATGCCGACGAATCGACCCTGCGGCCACGGTTGCGGCAGCACGTACTGCCGGAACACGAACACCAGAATCGAGGACATCACCAGCCCGGTGACGAGATCCTCCCAGGCGAAGCTCGCCAGTGTCATCGCGAACACCGCTGTCAGCACGGTCAGGATGAAGGCGATGTACATCATCGGACACGCTCCGGCAGCCACTCGGTCGCGGTCTGGCTGAGGGCGAACAACGGCTCGGGGTAGATTCCAACCGCGATCACGATCAGCGCCACGACCAGCACCAGGGTCAGCGCCCCCTTGGTTGTCGCCTCGTCGGCTGGCCGGTTGACCCAGAACCGCGCGCGGTACAGGTAGAACATGTAGACGAACGAAAGTGCGCCGCCCACCAGCAGGAGGGCGACGATCCACGGACGATCGCCATCGACACTGACGTCGAACACGGCCATCTTGGCGAAGAATCCACCGGCTGGCGGCACTCCGGCCACACTGAACGCGCCAACCGCGAACGCCGCGCCGGCGATCCATCCGCGCAGGCTAACGGCCAGGAACAGCAGCAGCTTGTTGAGCGAGTTGATCACCGCGAACACGATGGCGGCGCGGTACCCTGCCTCGCCGCCAATGCTGAGCGCGATCAGGAAATACCCAACCTGGCCGATTGCGGAGTACGCCAGCACTTCGTTCGGCGTATGCCTGGCCACGGCCTGGATGCCGCCGTAGACAACGCTGATCGCCCCCAGGAAGACGAGGACCTGCGCACCCTCCTGGAGTTCTCGTGGAAAGATGTCCGCTCCAAACCGGATCAAGCCGTAGGTACCGATATTGGCCAGAGCGCCGCTGAGCATGGCGGCAACCGCCGGCCGCGTGCCCGTGTACACGGCAGGCAACCAGAAATGGAACGGGAAAAGGCCCAGTTTGGTGCTGAACGCCACGAAGACGATCGTCGCCGTGAGGATGGCGGGGTTCTCGTCCAGCAACGGCATCTGGGACGATATCAGGCTCATGTCGAGGTAGCCGGTGGTGTGGTAGATCGCGGCGATCCCGATCAGGAAGAGCACCGACCCCAGGATGTTGACAACAATGAAGATCAATGATGCCCGCAACTGGCGCGGGGACTCCCCGTAGCTTGACAGGATGTAGGCCGCGACCATCGAGATCTCGAAGAAGACGTAGAAGTTGAATGCATCGCCGGTGAAGAACAGCCCGGTTAGCCCCAACCCCATGAACAGCACGAGGGCCGGGAAAATCCTCGCCTTGACATCGCGCGAGACTTCGAACCAGAGCGCAACCAACAGGACGAATTGGGAGGTCACCGCAAAGACGATTCCCATCATGTCTATGCGGAGCGCGATGCCGATCCCGGCGTCCCACCCGGCGACCAGCATTTCCCGCTCGCCGTGCTGGTGAACGTCAACACCCAGGACGACCGTGCTGGCGAGCGCCCCCGCGAGGACGGCCACGGCCAGGTACCCAATCGGCCGGCGCGTGCCGTCCAGCACCGCGATGAGGAGACCGCCAAACCAGAGGATGGCCAGGGGGAGTGCGATCATCTCGTCCCATCCTCCCTGTCCGGTTCGGCATCGTCGTCGAGCGGCGCCGAGCCGGCATCCAGGTGCATGTCCGGATCGTTCGCATCCACGCTGTCGTCCAGGTCGGCCTGGGTTGCCTCGGCGGTGGAAATGCGCGACAGGTCAACGGAGCGATGGGAGTCGTATACCCTGTAGACAACCGCCAGTACGAGCGTGGCGACACCGAAGCTGATGACGATTGCGGTCAGGGTCATCGCCTGCACCAGCGAATCGGCATACGGTCCGTCCACGGATACCAGGGGAGCAACACCCCGGCTAAGTCCAGCCGACATGATGAACAGGTTGGCCGCGTTGCCAAGCAGGATCACGCCCGTGATGACCCTGATCAAGTCGCGTTTCAGCATCAGGTACACGCCGCAGGCGAAGAGCACCCCGAACACAAGGGAGACGAGCACCGTCATGGCACGTGCTCCGGCGGCTCCGGCTGGCTGTATCGCTCCTGCCGTTCGTGACGGGCAATTTCCCGTCCGACCGCACCGAGCGACCCAAGGCAGAATCCAACCACAATCAGGAAGACGCCGAGATCGAACACCAACGGTGTGAACACCTCGACCATGCCGAAATGGACGACCGTGTCACCAGCGGCCGGCCAATGCCGAAGGATCGGGTTACCGAACAGGACTGGGACAAAAGCAACACTCAGGGCCAGGAAAAGCCCGGCGAACGCGCCGAGCGAGGCAAACCGGGCAATGGGCAACCGGTCGAATTCGCCAGGACCGAAGGCGACCGCCTGAAGGATGAACGCGAGAGAGACCAGCACCCCGGCTGAGAAGCCATCGCCGATATCGACGTAGCCCTTGACGAGGATGCCCATGGCCACCATTACGATCGGCAGGAACACCAACCGGGCGACGAATCGGGTAAGCAGCGTCATCGCAACCTCCCCCGCCGGATCAGGCTCATCACACCCAGCATGCCGAGCAGGATCACCGTGGTCTCACCGAGCGTGTCAAACCCCCGGAAATCGGCGAGGATCACCGTCACCACATCCTTGCCGTGCGCCAGCGGGGTCTGCTCGATGTAGATGTCGATGACCTCCGATGAGGGGGAGGTTTGCGAGAGAACGCCCCAAACCACGAAGAACGCCATCAGTCCGACGAAGGCCGCCAGCACGACGTCGCGGCGGGTCACGAATCCACCAGGATCATCCTGTGTTTCGTACCGGAGGATGCTACGCGGCATCAGCCGGAGCATGGCGATGAAGAACACGCCGAGGACTGTTTCCACCAGGACCGCCACGAGCGCGACATCGGGCGCACCCATCAGCGAATAGATGACCGACAGGCTAAAGCCGACGCAGGCCATGGTGATCACCACCCGCAAGTGATCGCGCGGGACCGTGACTGCAATGGCCGCAAAGGCAGTGGCGATCAGCATGGTCGTGATCGGCAGGTCGCTACGACTCCAGTTGCCGATGCTGAACGAATCGCTGTTTGGAGTCACCCACAGGGCGAGCCCAACCAGGGCACCCATCGGGGCGAGAATGGTCGCTACCCGGCTCCGGAGATCGCGTACCTCGATGCGGTGGATGCCGTCAGAAAGGTCCTCCAGCATCACGAGAGTGGCAAAGTAGGCGCGTTCCGGCCCGAACCGCTCGCCGAGGGCGGCGATTCCCCTGGCGCCCCGCTTCCAGGAGCGCTCTCCGGCGATCAGCAACGCGCCAACGACCCACGTCGCGATCGCCATCAGGTTTTCCGGGCGGGTGTCCAGATGATAGGCGATGTGGATGTGGACATCGTGCCCGGCCGACACGGACGCTGCCTCCTCGGCGACCGCTACCACCGGCGCCGTCCAGATTCCAAACAGCACCGTCAATCCGCCGAGGACCACGATCGGCCAGGTCAGGATGCGCGAGACCGGACGGGTCTCTCCCTTCGGCATGCCCAGGAAAATCCGGATCCAGAACCGGCCGATGTAGGCAAAGGTGAGGGCGGCGCCCGCGACCGCCAGCGCTGCCCGCATCCGGGAGGCATCGTGGGCGGCGGCGAAGAAGAGTTCGTCCTTGAAGAACCCAATGGTAAGCGGTAACGCGATCAGCCCGGCCGCGGCCATTCCGCTTCCGGCTGCGAGCAGCGGCGTTCGTCGTGCCAGGCCGCCAGTTTTCGACATGAGCTTCGATCCGGTCGCCTCAGTCACCGCACCGGCGGTCAGGAACAGCGCCGATTTCACCAGGGCATGGGCGAGCACGTAGAAGGTCGCCCCGGCTACGCCCTTTTCACTTCCCAACCCGAACATGAAGACCACATAGCCGTACTGGGAGATCGTCGAATACGCCAGGATCTGTTTCAGGTTGTCCCGCGTCAGCGCGATGATGCCGCCAACAGCCATCGAGACCAGCCCAACGATCCAGATGCCGTCGAGGAGCCGCGGGTAGTCGTCGATCAGGGGATAGAACCGGCCAACCAGGAACACCCCTGCCGCCACCATGGCCGCGGAGTGCAGGTAGGCCGAAACGGGAGTCGGGGCCGCCATCGCCCGCGGCAGCCAGAAATGCAGCGGCACCTGCGCGCTCTTGGCCAGGGCGCCCGCCACGATCATCGTCAGGGCCAACCCGGCGAGAGCGCCATCGGGTTTCGCGGCAAGCATCTCCGGTATGGAGAATGTGCCCAATTCGGACTGGAGGATCAGGATGCCGATCAGGACGAAGATTGCACTGATGCCGGTCACCAGCAGCGCCATCATCGCCGAATTGCGTGAGTCGTCCGATTCGCGGTCGTATCCGATCAGGTAGAACGAGGCAATGGCGGTCAGGTCCCAGAAGACGAACATCAGAATCGCGTCCTGAGCCATCACGAGTCCGACCATCGCCGCCATGAACAGCAACAGGAACGCGAAGAAGCGCGGCAACTCACGATTCGAACGATGCTGGTGGTGCAGGTGCTCCGGCAGGTACGAACTGGCGTAGATCACCACCGCCAGGCCGATCCCGGTAGCGAGCAACGCATACATCCGGGCGAGCCCATCCAGCTCGAGAGTCAGGCGGACGCCCAGCGTCGGCACCCACGCGACATCGATGCCATCCTGCTCGCGGAAGCATGCCGTCATGGCAACGGCGAAACAGGCAGCGGTCGTCAGGATCGCGACCGGGGCCGTCAACCGGGCCCGGATGTTGCCGAGCAGTACGGTCAGGATCGGGGCAGCGAACGCGGTGACCAGAAGGAGCAGCGCCATATTCGGTTCGCTGTCGATTCCTGGCATCGCGGCCTCGCTTGCGGTGTCGACCCGCTGTCGCCAGCGGCTTCATCCTGCGCGCGTCATGGTTGTCGCTCGACCGGAGGATGCAACAAAAAAGGGGCTGCGACTGGCAGTCCCTCCCCGCTATCCACGACGAGTGCGTTCCGGTTGCGCCCAACCGGAAACGGATCGATTCTTCCCAGTTTACCCGGTCCGGCGCACCTGTGGCAAAGCCCGGAACGCGGCGTTACGCCTGTCCCTGCGCCCGTCTCGCCCCAGGATCCGGGGCAACGATCTCTGCGATTTCCTCGCGTCCCGGCCGCTCCCAGGCAATAACCTCGTGGTACAGCACCGTGAGTTGTCGACGGGCGGGAATCGCCTGCCGGTCGAACGCGGCCGTGGCCTCCGGCGTCAATTGCGACCTGAGACGCCAGGCGCGCCGGGCATCGGTCCGCGAGAGCGACTCGCCGTCCTCGCGAGGGACGCTCCAACCGGCGCACATCGCGTCGATTTCCTCGTCGGATCGCTCCAGTAGCATCGACTCGATGTACTGCAACGCTCCCGTTGCAACCTGCGGAGCCTGTTTTGCCGGACGCGAAACCGGCTTCGCCAGGGTGGCGCCGTCCGGCGTCCGCGCTACGAGGACACCAAGGAAGATCAGGGCAATTCCGAACGACATCGCGATGTAGAGGTATTCGTAGTGACCGAGACGGGTCAGGCTGCCACCGGCGGCGACCGCCAGCGTGCCACCGCAAATCAGTGCGCACCCGATCATCCGGTTCTGCATCGTACGCCGGCGCCAGAAGCGCCAGGCAGACCAGCCCGTGCCGCCGACGATGATCAGCGTGCCAGTGATGTTGATGATGATTGCGGTGCCAACCAGTTCCGGGCCACGCTCGATCGCCTCCCAGCCGTCTTCCGCCAGGCGGCTGAGGTCGATCGGCGCGCTGGCCACCAGCGACACCCAAAGCGCCGTCACCAGCAAGGTGAGTCCCGGTCCGATCCGGCGCATCCGGTCCGGCGAAAGCAGGTAGAGCTGTCCGATCGCCAGGTAGGCCACCACCAAAGCGGGACCAGTCATGTAGTAGAGTCGTGCCAGCCACTCGGTCCAGCCGAAGGCGATACCCGCTGCATCGGCCCCGGCCGCCAGCGCGAACATGGTGAACGCCAATGCCCAGATCACTTTGTCAGGGCGTGGCCGGGCGATCGCGTCT
The DNA here is from genome assembly GCA_964610045.1 of uncultured Sphaerobacteraceae bacterium. Lineage (GTDB taxonomy): Bacteria > Chloroflexota > Chloroflexia > Thermomicrobiales > UBA6265 > JACCYX01. The sequence goes on along the minus strand of CAZSUN010000009.1, from coordinate 39,654 downwards.
CGTGCGAGCACGATTGCGCAGAGGGCGGCGAGAACCGATGAGACGATGGGGAAGACGATCACGGTTGGTGCGTGTCCATTCGCTGATCGCGCCACTGGTTCCGGGCGCGAATACCGCGGCAACGGATTCGTGACCGATTGTAGCCTCCCGGTCATGCCGGTTCGACCAAAGAAGGCACCCGTGCGCAATCGCCGGGTGAATCCGGGGCGGTGCCTTGCCTCGCAACCGTGGAGTCACCGAACGTGTCCGATCAACCCATTGAATTCATCCGCCTCGCCGGCTACCCGGTTCGCGTCACCTCGCTGAGGCGGACCGAAGGCTCCGGCGACCTCCAGATCGTGGCGATCACCCGCGGTTCCCGTGACCCGGAGTTGCTCCGGGAAATCCTGGGGAAGGCCGTGATCGATGTCGAGGTGCCAGGCGATTCGTCCGTCTCACTGGCAGTGGCGGAACTCGACGTCAGGTCGTCGGGCGAGGGAGCGACGATGGTGACCCGGTTCGCGTTCACCCTGCGGCGGCCGGAAGAAACCATTCCGGCAACACCGATGTCCCTCGCCGAGCGAGTCGCCCGCCTCGAGCGCGAAGTCGCCGAACTACGAGCAGCGTTGGCGCAACTCCTGCCCCCGTCGCACGACAGCCGGCCTGACCTCCATTGATCCTCGCGTGACACGGTCCACGCGAAACCGTGAGGGCGTCTGATACCACAACAGGCGCTGGAAAGACCGGTCCGGCACACGATCGACATTCCTCGCCCGGATCGGCTGGTTGACTTGCGGACACTCCGTACGGGCGGACCCCTGAGCGCGGCGAAGGGGCGTCCGCCCCACGTCGGAAGCACATCCGCGTAGGAAGCCTTACGGCTCCGCGTCGGGGACCGTGATCTCCCGCTCGATCGCGACCTCGTCGCTGTCGCCGGTCTCCGGCGAGCCATCGCCCCGTCCCACGAGATCGCTCGCCCTCGACTTGAGATCTCCCGCCATGCCTGCCATCGCCGCCCGCGTTTCATCACCGCGCCGGGGCGCAAACACCAGCGTCAGCACGACCCCGAGCAGGATGCCCAGGAACAGGCCGCCGAAAAAACCGCGCGTTGCAGCATCGTCTTCACGTTGCCGCAGGAAGTTCAGGTCAAACTGATCGAACATCGCACCTTGCCTCCACCATGCCGGACGGGACGACTCAGCCGTTCACGGGCGAGCGACGGGGCCATCAGCCTTTGGCGCCTTTTTCTGTTTGCCGGTCACCACGCGCGACATTGCCCGCATCTTGCTGTACTTGCTCGCGACCGTCACAAGCGGCTTGACCGCCTCTTCGGTCACGAAGTTGGTCGTGTTGCGGATGCGGTTAATCGTGCCCGTGGTTTCGTCGAGGATCGGAACCGCGCGATCCTTCAGGACGGTGAAGAGCAGGATCAGGGCGACGGTGATACCCGCCAGCAGGACGACCGTCACCGCCATCAACAGGACGATGAAGATGATCGCGATGTCCCGAAGCCGTTCGAGGGCCGCCTGGTCGTCGCCGCCAAGCATGTACAGGCCCACGCAAATCAGAACGAACACCAGGAGCACGGCGATGCCGGCGATGATGCCCTTGTTCCTGACGCCGTTATCCATCCAGATCCTCCACCGACCCCACTATCGTGACCCTCTCGGATTCTCGCCAAGTATTGCGCATCATCGGGTGCGGTGTCCGCGTCACATGGCCCGGAATCATCGCCCGCGGGTAACCACGTCGATTGTCCCGCCCCCCAACACCTCGTCGCCCCGGTAGAACACGATCGCCTGCCCAGGCGACGCGATTGGCCCCTGGCCATGCGCGAACACGACCCGAGCCGCCTTCTCCTGATCTGGCAGTGGCGTCACCACAGCGTCCGCAGGCGCACCCCGGTAGCGGACGACCGCCGCGCAGCGGAACGGTTCACTGGGCCACACGCCAGAGGTGAACGAGACATCCGACGCCGTGACAGCACTGGCTTGCGCCTGGTCCTTGTCGCCGACCACCAGCTTGTTCCCGGACGTATCCAGCCGCAGGACGAAGTACGGCTTCGGAGCCGCGACGCCGATACCCCGCCGTTGCCCGACCGTGTGGTGCACGAGGCCCCGGTGCTGCCCGATCACCTCGCCCGATTCGGTGACAATGTCGCCTGGCGCGGTCACGTCCGGCCGGCGTTCCGCCACGAAATCCGCGTAGGACCGGTTCCCGACGAAGCATATTTCCTGGCTCTCGGCCTTGTCCGCCACCGGCAGGCCAAACCCGCGGGCCAGTGTCCGCACTTCCGGCTTCGTCAGATTGCCGAGCGGGAATTGCAGGTATCGCAGGTGTTCCTGCGACAGGGTGTAGAGCACGTAGCTCTGGTCCTTACGGTCGTCCAGGGCCCGGAACAGGCGCGCCGATCCATCCGGCTGCCGCTCGATCCGAACGTAATGCCCCGTCACCAGCGTATCTGCCCCCAGCTGTCGGGCCCGCTGAAGCAGGTGCCGGAACTTCACATGCCGGTTGCACTCCAGGCACGGATTGGGAGTGCGGCCAGCGGCATACTCGTCAACGAACCGGTCGATGACCGCGTCGCCAAACTCGACTTCCATGTTGATCGCATAGAAGGGAATCCCGATCTGGGCGCAGGTTGCCCGCGCATCCTCGATGGCCGGAATCCCGCAGCAGGGATTGGCCCGGTGATCTTCGTCGTGGGGGGAGAACAGCCGCAGGTTCATCCCCACCACCCGGTACCCGCGCTCCCGCATGATCAGTGCCGTAACGGCGCTGTCGACCCCACCGCTCATGGCGACGACGGCGGTCCGGCCATCGCCGTCGCGCGGCCCGATCCGGCCATCGGCCAGAATCGTCCGGGCAGCTTCGACGTCACCCGGCATCGTTTCATGGATTGCGAGGGAGCAGATGGGAGCGGCGACAGCCATGATCGTGACTCGCGTGTCTGGAATCGTGCGCCGGTTCCATTGGAATGCTTGACGATACCCCGGCACATTCCCCGACAGGGAAACACGCCAGTTTACCACGACAGAGTGTACGTACTATACTGACATATCGTTACTGGAACTACGGCGGGGAGCCTGTCGTGCCAGTGGTACCCTAGAGGCACATCCTGATCATGGCTGTAAGCTCCGTACAAGGTCATTCTCTGGGAGGCAGGGTCGTCGTGGAGACCATGAATGCGCGCCAGCTCTGGCAAGCGGTGCTCACCGACCTTGAGTCGCGTATCTCCCGTGGCGCTTTCGCCAACTGGTTCCGCCAGACCAGCCTCGCCGGCGTCGAGGATGACATCGCGGTCATCATGGCGCCCCACTCGTACGCCGCATCCACGCTTGAGGACCGCTATGCCAGCCAGATCGAGCGGGCCCTCGCCAACATCGTCGGCCGCCCGATCCGCGCGACATTTGCCGTGGCCAGCCGGGAAGACGGCGCTCCGGAACCGGTCGCGCCACCGCCGGGTCGTCCCTCACCGCGTCGTCCACAGGCCATGCGCGCCAACGAGCCCGCACCCGAGGGACTCGTCCGCAGCCGGCAACTCGAACTCGCCCCTCAACCGGAGAACGGTCTCAATCCTCGTCTCACCTTCGATTCGTACGTGGTCGGCAGTTCGAACCGGCTCGCGCACGCCGCTGCGCTGGCCGTCGCCGATCTCCCGGGGGGGAAGTTCAACCCGCTCTTCGTCCACGGCGGCGTCGGTCTCGGGAAAACGCACCTCATGCACGCGATCGGGCACCGTGCGCTCGAACTGGACTCCAACCTCACGATCCGGTACGTCACATCGGAGACCTTCACCAACGATGTCATCAACGACATCCGGTCGAGCCGGATGGACGATTTCCGCGCCCGCTATCGGGCCGTCGACATCCTGATGATCGACGACATCCAGTTCATCGCAGGCAAGGAGAGCACGCAGGAAGAGTTCTTCCACACGTTCAACACCCTCTACCAGAACGGCAAGCAGATCATCATCTCCAGCGACAAGCCGCCGCGCGCGATCTCGGCACTGGAAGACCGCATGCGTTCCCGCTTCGAGGGCGGCCTCATCGCCGACGTCCAGTCGCCGGACTACGAGATGCGGATTGCCATCCTCCGTCAAAAAGCCGAGGAAACCGGTATTCGCCTCCCGAACGATGTCACCGAATACATCGCCCACAAGGACCAAACGAACATCCGGGAACTCGAGGGAGCGCTCAACAAGATCCTGATGCTGGCGCAGCTCTACCAGAAGCCGCTCACGCTCGCCCTGGCGATGGAAGCCCTGACCGACTCCTCTATCTCCGCCCGTCGTTCCCGGGCCACGGCGACCGACGTGATCGAAGCCGTCACCCGCTACTACAAGGTCAGCGAGCAGGACCTCAGGGGCCGCCAACGCAAACGCGAGATCGTCCTCCCCCGCCACGTCGCGATGTACATCCTGCGGGCGGAATCCGACGCCTCGCTGGTCGATATCGGCCGCAGCCTCGGCAACCGCGACCACACCACCGTGCTCCACGGCATCGAGAAGATCGAGCAGGAACTCGAGCGCGATGTCCAGCTCCGGGCTCAGGTGATGGCAATTCGCGAATCCCTCCTCACCGGCTCCCGCGCCTGACGAATCGTCATGTCGAGCCAAGTCGAGATATCCCTGTGCGAAGCACATGCTTTCCGTGCGTCACACACCACTGTGCCCCTTCCCAAGTTCACCAATCTCGCTATGATGCCCGCATCGAAGAGCGATCCGCCTCTCCGTAGGGAGCGACCCGAGCCTGTCCTGAGCGGAGCGAAGGATCTGGTCGCCCGATGAGGGAACCGCGAGGTTATACCGATGCAGCGAATCGCCTTCCGGCTTCGCGTCAAGCCCGACAAGCTCGGCGAGTACATCGAGATCCACGGTCGCGTCTGGCCGGAACTGCTCGCCGACCTTCGCGCCGCCGGGTACCGCAACTACTCGATCTTCGCGGACGGGCCGGAACTCTTCGCCTACCTGGAATGCGACGACTTCGACGCCGCGCAGGCCGCGATGGCGAACAGCGACGCCAACCACCGCTGGCAGGCGTGGATGACCGAGTATCTCGACACCCCGGTCGACCCCGAGGGCAAGGAAGCGCTCCACCTGCTGCCCATGGTCTTCCACACGGAATAGAGAAGGGTTGTCATTCCGAGCGAAGCGAGGAATCTCCTCCGGTAGAGCGACTCCGGCGGGGAACTGGCGATCACGGAGGATCGCCGCTACGAAGTTCCGGTATCGTCCAAGTGAGGACCCCCAATGATTGCCACCGAACAACGCCAGATCATTCCATTCACCCGCTACCAGGTCTCCGTCGAGGAATACATCACCTTCCGGCGACAGGGGTTTCTGGTCGTGCGCGGTCTCGTCTCACCCGACGAGGTGGCCGAACTCCGGGAACACACCGAAGACCTGATGCAGGGCCGCTTGCCCGAACAATCCGGCTCCTTTCTCGACAAGGGTGACCATGCCAGTGGCGTCGCCACCCAGCGACTCGCCGCCCCACCCGAGCACCTCTCCCCAGCCGAGAAGGCCGAATACTTCCTCCGCATCCACATGCTTCACCGGCAACTCGAACTGCACGAGCGCTACCTGCTCCATCCCGGTGTCCTCGATGTCCTCCAGGCATTGATCGGCCCGGACATCCTCGCCCTCCAGACCATGCTCTTCATCAAGGGTCCGGGGAAACCGGGCCAGGGCTGGCACCAGGATTCGTACTACATCCCCACTCACCCGGACTCCCTCTGCGGCGCCTGGATCGCAATCGATGACTGCGACGAGCAGAACGGCGCGATGTGGTTCGCCACGGGGAGCCAGCACGAACCCGTCTACCCTCCCGACAAGGGCTACGGCTTCGGCGAGCGCACCCTGACCGATATCCAGGGCGTCAGCGGTGTCAGCAACCCGAACGACGAGGAGAACGACCTCACCCGGATTGCCGACCGGTACAACCAGTTGCTGGTCGCCGCGAAGGCGGGCGATGTCGTCTTCTTCGCCGGGCACGTCCTCCACCGGAGCAAGAAGAACTGGTCAACCGACCGCTTCCGCCGCTCCTTCGTCGGGCACTACTGCAACGCCCGGTCCTTTACGCAATGGAACGATGGCGACGGCTCGGATTCCGACCCGGTCACCCTGATGGCAAACCACCGGCATATCCTCGCGCGTGGCGATACCCATCTGCCGTTCGCGCAGCCGCGCTTCGGCACGCCATGCGCGGCACAACTACCGCCCGAGGAACGCCGACGCGAAAGCGAGTACGCCGCAATGATGATGGGCGACATGGACACCGGCATGATGGGCGCGACGGACGCCGACCCCAACCTCGTCGACGACGACTGACCCGACCATCGGCCTTCCCCGCAAGGATGCCGAGCCTGTCTCGGCCACTCCATCACGAGGAGAATCCATGCCACGACTCGGCGTCATCACCGATGAGATCTCCGAAGACTTCGCCCACGCGCTCGCCGTCTGCAACGACCTGGGCATCCGCGACATCGAACTTCGCAGCATCTGGGGCAAGAGCATCGTCGACCACGACGAACCGGAACTGAATGAGATCGGTAGCCTCATCCACCGCGGTGGGTACCGGGTGACCTGCATCGCCTCTCCATTCCTGAAATGCCACATCAACGAGGAATCGGCTCGCACCGGCAACACCCACTCGGCCACCGAGCGCAGCAAGGAGGAGCACTGGGACATCCTCGACCGGTCACTAGAGCTGGCGAAGCGGTTTGACGCCCCGATCGTCCGCACATTCAGCTTCTGGCGGGTTGCCGATCCGCTGTCGGTCCGCGACGAAGTTCTCGATGTCCTGCGCACCGCCACCGAGCACGTCAGCGCTGCCGGCAAGCTCCTCGGCCTCGAAAACGAGTACGCCTGCAACATCGCGACCGG
>CAZSUN010000009.1:0-32689 GCA_964610045.1 uncultured Sphaerobacteraceae bacterium | reverse complement strand
GAGGGCGTGCTCTCCCTGGAGACCCACTACAAGGTCGATGGCGAATACGAACCCGCGACCCGTGCCTGCGCCGCCTCCGTCCGCGAGATCGCCCGCGAAGCCGGCCTCGACCTCGACGACGCCTGACCTACCCAGCGCCGCAGTCAATCCGTCATGTCGAGCGGAGTCCGAGCCGCCAGGCGAGGGCTCCTGTCGAGACATCCCTGCGCGATGCGCATTCGCCCGGAGGGCGATGCTCTCGGGCGCGCCGCCTTGGTCCTCCCGGCACCACGCGGATGCCCGAACCCCGGGAGGACACGCGCCGCTACGCGGCTTGGTCCTCCCCTACACCCTATCCATAGCCCGATCCATCAAGCGCGCGGTCACCCTTGTGTCAACGCAGGCAACAGGACACCAGCGCCCCGCCGAGTTGTGCGGCCAACACCTCGCACCCTTCACCAGCGGCATCGACCACCGCGATGGCGGTCACCGGAGGACCCTCCGGCGCTGGCACCGCCTGCCAGCTCAACCCATCGTCGTCCGACCGGTACAATCCGGCGTCGGTCAATGCCACAACCACCGAACCATCGCGGCTCGCAGCGACCGCCAGCACCTCCCGTACGCGGTCCGGGTCGACCGGTTCTCTCGCGAACATCCCAATGCCGACTCGTGACGGCCGGTACACGCTGTCTCCGATCGCCGCATACACGGCGCCTGTCTCAGGTACCGCCGCCAGGGAGATGGTTCGCGCGGAATCGGGGTGAGCGATCGCGACCCGCCATTCCTCCAGGTATCCCCTCACCCAGATCGTACAGATGCCATCGACCGATCTCGTCCCGACCGCCGCCGGTGCACCGGTGCCGGACATGCTCGCCGTGGCGACAACCTCCCCATCCTGTTCCGGGATGGCAATCGCCGCGTCCTCGTCGACATCACGCACGGTCCAGGCATCGAGCGCGCCCTCGACACAGGTCTCCAGGATCGTGCCCTCGATCGTGGTTGCCCGCACGACATCACCGAGCGCAACGAGGCGGGAAATCACCGTCCCGCCTCGAAGTCGCGACGTCACCCATGACCTCCCGTGATCGCCAGATGCCATTACCGTACCGTCAGCAAGACCGGCCAGCATCGCCGATCCGGAACCAGCGGCCGCAATGGACGTCACAGGTTGGCCCACCGGTTCGATGCGCCATGTTTCGCCGGAGTCCGCGCTCACACCGATTCCATCGACGCCACCGGCGACCACGATCGTGCCGCTTGTTGATGCTGCGGCCGCCCGTATCAGGCCAACCCTGTCTGGCACCGACACGGACCGCCATCCATCCGGCCCCAGCGACCACAGTCCGGCACGACTCGCCGGGGCAACCAGGCAACGATCGCCGGCTGCGGCGATGTCCTCGATCTCGCCGCAATCCGCCGGCAGTGCCACCTGCGTCCAGGCGCCCACTCCGTCATGGGAACGCCACAGTCCGTTCCCCAGCGCATACAGCACGTCGCCAACCGTTTCGATCGCGAACGGGATATCGGGCAGTTCATACAGATGGTGCAGGCCGGATACACCGAGCCTGCCCTGCCAGACCACTCCGGCTGTGTCGATGGCCACAAACCCGGCGTCATCGAGAAAGACCACTGCTCCAATCGGGTTGGGGCAGGCGATCGTGTGCCAGGTGTCACCCCAGTCCCGGGAAAACTGCAGCCCGGCAGTGGTCGCCACCAACAAGTTACGGGTACGACTGACCGCCAACGCGGCCACGAGCGGACCGCGAGCGCCAGCCCCGTTCCAGGTGATCCCGCCATCCTGACTCAGGTGGATTCCTGCCGGTGTTGCCGCCACTGCGGAGCGGTCGACCGCGAACCACGGCGACAGCGCCAGGTTGGTAACCGGTGCCTGATCGATCCTGCCCCGGTTCGTCCAGGGGCACCCGGTCATGGCCGCATCTCCGCCTGCGACAGCCGAACCGCGCGTGAGATCAGGACATCGCACTCGAACGCCGAAATCGCCATCGAAACCCCGATCTTCACCATCGTCGACACGGTCGATGCGGCATCGTGGATGTCCTCCGATCGTGATCCGGGTCCGTCGACCGGCAACGGTCCCTCAGGCTCCATTCGCGAGATGACAACCTGCGGATCAAGCCCCGCGTTTCGCGCAATCCACCATGCAGGCGCCGTCAATCCGTCCGCCACCGCCACCGCGCCAGGCGAATCACCAGCAGCACACCTGATCGCGCGCGACGCCGCCAGCATCGACCCGCCACCGCCCGGAACGATCCCGGATTCCAGGGCCGCCCGCAGACTGTCGACCCCGCGGGAAACCAACCGTCGCAACCTGTCCCGTTCCGGGTCCGAGTGCGCCCCGACCCACACCACGCCCATCCCCTGCCGGAGACGACCCCACCGCTCCCGCAGGCGATCGAGCGCCAGATCATCCTCACACTTGTCCATCAGGCGCTCCACCATCGCGATCCGCGTATCGATCGCCGGCTGCTGACCCCGGCCAGCCATCACATTGATGAAGCGTGGACCAATCGTGATTCGCGGCGCACCGCCGAAATCGGGCAAGGTGACGCTCCCCAACCGGTCACCGGCCTCGGGAGCCAGCCGGCGGGCGCCCGTCAGCGCCGCCAGGTCACCGAACGCTTCCTCCTGCTGGGCACCTGCCTGCGGGGCAACGAGTGGGACGATTCGGCAGCGAAGATCGCCGTTGCGGGCGAGCAATCCGAGAACACCGGGAGCGAACGAGCGGGCGATCAGTAGGCACGCCGAGGCGGCAGTCTGCTGCGCCGCCGCCATCGCTGCCGCGCACTCCCGGACATCGTTCGCCGGGGCATCCCAGAGCACCACGGCCGGGTACGTAAGACGCACCGGATCGCCGCCCGCCTCCAACGCCGGCGCCAGGACGCTGGTGGATTCCCACAACGCCCCCTCAATGCTCTGCAGGTGGATCCGCGGCTCGACGGATGTGCGAACCACGATGGACGTATCCGGGCCGAGCAGATCGATCGCTTCCATCACGACCGGAGTCAATCGCGGCTCGTCGATCAGGGTCGACAGGAACGCCGGAATCTCGCGCCGGCAAAGCGGCTCGGACATCGTGGCGATCGCGTCACACGCGTGATCCACCGCGCATCCAGCCTCACTCGCCAGGGTTTGTGGATCGAACCCCGCTGCCGCCAGGCGGTTCAGCGCCCTGAGCGTTGCCGCGCCGATCGCGACCGCCCCCGATGCACCGTCGCCACAGGTTGCGTGCATTCGCCAGGCAGCCTGCCGGGCTAGCATGAACCCCATGTTCTCGAAGCGGCAGGGAACCCCCACTATCCGGCGCGCGATCGTTGCTCCGTCATCCAGAAGCTCGGGCGGTTCGCCATGCCGGCCTATCCGCGCGATGGCGACCGGCGGGGCGCCCGGCCCGATCGTCGGCCCAAGGGTTCGCTCCAGGGTCTCGACCCCGCGCAGGAGCAGCGCCCGGCTGTCGGGATCGAACCGGATCCGGGCGGGCCTGAAGCTACCCCTTGACGCCGCCACTGCTAATCCCTCGAATAAATCCCCGGCCTACGGCGAAGAAGAGCACCAGGACAGGAATGATCGACACGATCGACGCCGCCATCAGACCGGTGTAGTTCGATTGATACTGCTCGAAGTAGTACGAAAACCCGATCGGCACTGTCCGCACATCCTGCCGCGTGGTCAGGGTCAGCGCGATCACGAACTCCTCCCAGGCGCCGATGAAGATGAACGTCGCCATCGCGATCAGGCCCGGGCGGATCAACGGCAACGCGATCTGCCGAAACGACTGGAACCGGGATGCGCCATCGACCAGCGCCGCGTCTTCGAGCTCGCGAGCGACCTGGGAGAAGAACCCACGCGCGAGCAGGGTCGAGAACGAGAAGCTGATCCCGGTGTAGACGATGATCAGGCCCTGGAGCGAGTTGTAGAGGCCGAGCCGGGTCGCCACGAGATAGATCGGCACGATCAGCACCACACCCGGCAACACCTGCATGAAGAGCAAAGTGAAGAGCATCGTCTGGTTCGCTGGGAAGCGGTAGCGGCTCAATGCATATCCGGCCGGTGTCGCCAGGGCCAGCGTCAGGACTACGGTCGCGACCCCGACGATGAAGCTGTTGCGAAAGAACGTGCCGAACGGCGCGATCTCCCACATCTCCACGTAGTTGCGGAACGTCAACTCGCGCGGGATCAGGCTGGGGCTTGCCAGCAGGTCAGTGTTGTTCCGGAGCGAGAACGACACCATCCAGACCAGCGGCAAGACCAGGACGATCGTGATCGCCGCCACGACCACGATCCCCACGATCTGGCGGATCAACCGGCGGCGGGCAACGCTCATGTCGCCGCCCTCCGGCTGGATCGATCGAACCACCACGTCGCCAGCTGATAGAGAACGAAGAACACGACGACGACCGCGATCAGTCCGGTTGCCGCGGCGGCAGCCGTGTTGTAGCGGAACCCGCGCAGCGCCTCGAAGTAGATGTAGATGCCGACGGTTGTCGTCGCGCTGCCTGGTCCGCCCTCCGTCATCGCGAAGATTGGGGTGAAGGCGTTGAAGATCCAGACGAATCCAAGGATCGATGTCGGGATCGCGACCGTGAGGATCGCTGGCCGCTCGACAGTCCAGAAGATTCGGGCACGGCTCGCGCCATCCACTCTTGCAGCGTCGTACAACTCCTGTGGCACCGCCTGCAACGCCGAGTAGAAGACCACCATGTAGAACGGGAAGCCTTTCCACAGGCTGGCCGCCACGATTCCCCACATCGCCAGGTCAGGGTCGGCGAGGATCGGCGTGTCGACCAGGCCAATCCTCTCCGCGAACCGCTGGATGGGTCCCACCAGCGGATTGAAGTAGAGTCGCCAGACGTAGAACACCGAGACCGACGGCAGGACCCACGGAATCAGCCAGAGTGGCTGCAGGATCCGCGACCATCCGATTGGCAACTCATGGAGGATCAGCGCCAGCAGCATCCCGACCGCAACCTGGAGCACCAGGTTCGAGACAGTCCAGGACATCGTCCTGCGCATCGAATCCCAGAAGAAGGGATCCGAGTAGACCCACCGGTAATTGTCCAAACCCACCCACGACGGATTCCGCAGGCCGGTGAACGCCGAGGCGTTCGTGAACCCGATATAGATGTTGTAGGCCACCGGAATGCCCAGGATCACCAGCATCGTGATGAACCCGGGCAGCGTCATCAGGAAGGGCAGGACATCGAACCGGCGGCGGTGACCGGCCGGGCGCGCCTCTCGGCTGCGCCCGGCCGGTTCGACATCCGGTCCGATCGATCGGGACTCGGAACTCATCCTGCGTGCGTCCGGAACGACTCCAGCGGCATACCCACTATCCGCCGACGATCGTGTTGTGACCCGAATCGAGCAGCCGCTGAACCTGCTCGTCGCCGTCGCGGAGGGCATCTTCGACGGACGCCTGGCCGTTGATCACCATCGCCACTGCCCGCCACATCGGCGGCATCAGTTCCATGTGACCGGTAACCGGCGGAATCGGCCAACTGGAGTAGCTGAGCACCTCCGAGACGAACTCATTTCGCGGATCGTCGGCGTAACGCGGCACCTGGAGGTGCGTCATGCTCGGCGGCAGGGAGTCCGGCCAGCCTTCATTGACACTTTCCTCCTGGTTGAAGAAATTAATGAATTGCCAGCCAACGTCGGGATCGCTCAGCGTGTTGAATGCATACCATGCCCAACCACCCGCCGACGCACCCCGCTGGACGTTCATCGGCAAGTGCGTCAACTCGGGAGTGAAGTCCATATCGCCTTCTTCGAGCACCTGGTCGAACCCAGCGATCATCCAGTTCCCGGTGAAGACGCTGCCGATCTGGTTCGTGGTGAACAGGCTGTTCAGTTCGGAGCCGGAGAGGGCAAGCGAACCGTTCGGCACGATCCCCTCGTTCACCAGACGCGACAGGAACTCGACCGTCTCAGCGACTTCCGGCGTCGACATCGTCGATGTCGCGGTGCCGTCCTCATTCACGCGCAGGAACGCGGCGTTGTTGGTATGGCCGAAATGCGACGCGGTCTCCCAGAACCCGCCGATCTCCGAACCCATCGACGCGCCGAATCCCGCCGTGAGGCCGGCATCCTTCGCCGCCGCGCCAACCTCGAACATCTGGTCCCAGGTATCGGGGACGGCCACCCCAAGTTGCTCGTAGATTGCCGGATTCGAGTAGGTAAACCGCGTGTCGATCGTGAACGGGAAGGCCCAGGTTCCGCCCTGGAACTCGCCAAGCTGCCACAGCGCAGGCCAGTAGTCGTCCCGAACCACCCCATCGCGCTCGATGTAGTCATCCAGCTGGACCAACAGGTTGTTCACCGCGAATTGGGCCGTGTGGTAGCCATCCTGAGCGATCTGCGGCGCGTCACCGGCCAGTGCCCGCGTGACCAATTGGCTGAAAAACTGGTCGTACGGAATTGCCTCGTAGTTGACCGTCACTCCAGGATTGGCCTCGACGAAACGCTCGATCACCCGGAGCCGGCCCTGACCTGCCGGTGATGATGTCCCAACGACCGACAGGAAGGAGATCTCTGTCTCCCCCTCGCCTGACGTCGCGACATCCGGGGTCGGGGTCGGTTCGTCCTGAGCGACGGCCCTTGCCTCCCAGGGCACCCCGGATACTGCAAGGGTTGATGCCGCTGCCGCGCTTGCCCCCAACTTGCCGAGACTCCGGCGCGAGAGCCGGGTCGATGAAAGGCCGGAACTCATGGGTGAACCTCCCGCACAATCCGCGCTACCCCGCGCACGTCCACTCGTGGCGGAAATCCGGGCGCCGGATTCGGCACCCACCGGGCAGCAGCACGCCTGTACCAGTCACCCGGGATGGCAGCAGGAACATGGTCCCCACCCTATCGGAACTATAGGAAGATGTCAATATCCTATAGGATTGACGGTATCGCTATAGCGATGATAGGCTGAATCTCGTTGATCTCTGGATGATCGTGAAGTCGGAGTCTGGCCGTGGTCGATCGAGCGAAAGGCGGAGCGAAGGGTCGCACCCGGACCGTGCTCGCGGCTCCGGTCTACGAGGCCCTGATGGAACGCATCATGGATCAGGGTCTGGCTCCGGGTGCTCGCCTCAACATCGACGCCCTCGCCGAACAGCTCGGCACCAGCCCAACCCCGGTCCGTGAAGCGCTAACCCGCCTCGCCGCCGAGCGGGTCGTGGAGTTCACTCCATTCAAGGGCTACTCGGTCATGCCCCTGCTCGATCAGCGCCAGCTGGCCGACCTCATGCACGTCCGGCGGCTGCTGGAAGTCGAAGGCGCCCGGATCGCCGCGCAACGGATGATCCGGGCCGACCTCCGCGCCATGGAGCGCGCACAGGAAGCGATGGCGGGCGATACGCCCGATTCCAGGTTTGGCGAGTTCCGCGACTACAACCGCGACGATCGTGTCTTCCACGAAACGATGCTGGCCGGGTCCGGCAACGCCGTCCTCCTCGAAACGTGGCGCGGGCTCCACGTCCACACGATGCTTGCCCGCCTCTATCACGATCGCGGCGAGGTCGACTACCGGGAAAGCGTCCGCGAGCACCAGGGCATCCTCGACGCGCTCCGCGCCGCCGATCCCGATGCTGCGGCGGAAGCGGTCCGTCGCCACATCGACGGCGTCGAGCAACGTCTCGGCGCGATTCTCGAACTGCATATCGAACGCGCCCAGCAGGCGGTCAGCCGATGATTCCTCGCCGCCTGCATCCGGCATGTCTGTGGCGAACCTTGCCATCCCCATCGCGCCCCAACGGCGAAAGGTGGGATCAGTGAGCACCTGCATCATCGAGCGCGTCTCGGTACGCGATGCTCGGTACGACCTCCCCGATGGCGCCGGTTCCGACTCGGTCCACTCCAACCCGCAGTACTCGTTCGCGACGACCCTGCTCGACTCGCCGGCAGGTCAGGCAACCGGAATCGTCCTCACCCTCGGCTACGGCAACGACCTCGTCTGCCAGGCCATCCCGATGCTGGCGGAGAGCCTCGTCGGCCGCGACATCGAGGAGGTGATGGCGGATTTCGGATCCGTCTCCCGAAACCTTGCCGATCACCACCAGCTGCGCTGGCTTGGACCGCACAAGGGCGTCGTCCACCTCGCGCTGGCGTCGATCGCGAACGCCTGTTTCGACCTCTGGGCCAAGTCGCGTGGCGTCCCGCTCTGGAAGCTCTTGGTCGACCTCTCACCCGATCGGATCGTGTCACTCCTGGACCTCACCTACCTCGAGGATATCCTGACCGCGGAACAGGCCCTCGACCTCATCGTGGCACAGCAGCCAGGCCGGGCCGATCGCATGGCCATCATCAAGACCGGCTACCCCGGCTACGACACCTCGATCGGTTGGTTCAACTACAGCGACGAACGCCTCAGGCAGAATGCCGGCAGGGCGCTTGCATCGGGGTTCGATGCACTCAAACTGAAGGTCGGCTCCCCCGATCCCAACCGCGATGTCCGCCGGGCCAGCCTCCTCCGCGAAGTCGGCGGCCCGGATGTCCGGATCATGCTCGACGCCAACCAGGCGTGGAATCTGCCAACCGCGATCGACACCTGCCAGCGACTCGCCGCGATCGACCCCCTCTGGATCGAGGAACCCACCCACCCCGACGACATCGTCGGCCACCAGCGGCTCGCCCGCGAGATCGCCCCGGTCGCCCTCGCGATCGGGGAGCACGTACCCAACCGGATCGGCTTCAAAAACTACCTCCAACTCGACGCCGCCGAGTTCATCCAGGTCGACTGCACGCGCGTTGCCGGCGTCAGCGAGTTCATCACGGTAAGCCTGCTGGCCCGGAAGTTCGGGCGACCGGTCGTTCCGCACGTCGGCGACATGGGACAGATTCACCAGCATCTCGTTCTCTTCAACCACATCGCGCTCGGCCACGACGTGGTCTTCCTGGAGCACATCCCACACCTGCGCGACCGCTTCGTGCATCCGGCCCGGGTCCGCGACGGGAGATACGAAACGCCGATGGAGCCCGGCAGCAGCTCAGACCTTTTATGACCCGGTACCGGGTGGTGCGAAATGACGGTCCACACCACCCGAAAGGAGACCACCCATGCCAGCAACACCCCGTGAAGTCGCCGAGTCCTACTGGCGCGCCGAATCCGCACGCGACCTCGCGGCGATCCTCGACCATTTCCATCCGGATGCGGAATTCCGCCCGGCCGGCGCCATCCTGCGCGGGCACGACGAAATCCGCACGTTCTACGAAGACTCGATCGCCCGGTTCCCCGGTCTCGAATGCCGGATCGTTCACGAAGTCTCGAACGGCAACGAAGCCAGCCTGGAGTGGGACGCCGTTCTCATCGGCCACGATGGCGTCCGCAACCCGCTCGTCGGGGTCAACATCATCCAGGTCGAAGACGGCAGGTTCCGGAGCGTCCGCGCCTACTTCGACCAGTCGACGTTCTACGGCAGTCGCGGCGCCACCGGTGAGGAGTAAACGACCATGCTCGACTGGAGATCCATCGCGCGGGTGAGGCCAGGGCACCGCTTCGGCATGGCGAACGGCGGTTGGGCCTACGACGCCTACCCGGAACTCGCCACCCTCGATGCCGGCGCCAGCATCGTCGTCGCCGAACTCGAAGGCCCGGGCGTCATCACCAACTTCCACTCGACCCAACACGGCATCCACATGCGCGAGCCCGACATCCAGCACGATCCGATCTGGTATTCGCGCGGCGTGGTGCTCGAAATCACGTACAACGGCGAATCGAGTCCGAGCGTGTGCGTGCCAATCGGCGATTTCCACGGCGACGCCACCGGCACCGCCCGCCACTTCACCAGCCTCTTCGTCGAGAAGGCGCCGGAGACCTACAACTGCTTCATCCCGATGCCGTTCGAGCACTCGGCGAAGGTCGTCCTCCGCAACGACACGGACCAGAACCTCGGAAACTACAGCTTCGTCGAGTGGGAGCAGCTCCCGGCCTGGGAAGACGACCTCGCCTACTTCCACGCCACCTGGAAGCGTGTGCCCTTCCAACTCCACGGCGACACCAACCTCCACGCCCTCCACATCGATGGATCGGGGATGTTCCTCGGCCGCACCTGGGGCGTCGCCACCGACGAACCGACATTCGAGGCGTTCCACTTCGTCATGGAAGCCAACAACGAGTTCCGGCTCGACGGCGAAGACCAACCCCGCGCGGATTACCTCGGCACCGAGGACTCGTTCGGCTTCAGTTGGGGCTTCCGCTCACTTTTCAGCGGACTCTACAACGGCATCAACGATGTCCGGCACGAAATGCCCGCCCACCTCAGCATGTACCGGTTCCACGGCGCGAACGCGATGCGGTTCGACCGCAGCCTCGACCTCAGGGTGAACTGGTCGCACGAGTGGAAGGCAAACCACGAGTTCCAGCAACACCTGGCGACCTTGCGCGATACCGATCGCGGCTGGGTCGACTACGCGATGACCTCGTACTGGTACCAGCAACACGCCGGCTACGACCACGACCCGCTGCCGCCCCTCGCCGATCGCGTCGCCCCACTGCTCCACCCGAACTCCAGCCAGTCCTGACACACACGGGCGGACGCGGAAGCCGCCGCGAAGAAACCTCATGCGTAGCGGCGGACCTCCGTGTCCGCCCCATATGCGCCGCACAGCCCAGGGCTACTTCGCCAGCGCGTCCAGATGTGGCAGCAGGACCACGCTTTCCTGCTCATTTGGGTCGGTCCGGGCGATGACCGCGATCACGGGCTCTGTCTGGCTCATGTTGGCCGCGACATGCGGCACACCGGGCGGAATGTAGAGGTAGTCACCCGGTCCGGTGACGACATGCTCCTGGAGAGCCTCCCCGAACCACATTTCCGCCTCGCCGCTGAGCACGTGGATGGCGGTCTCGTGACGCACGTGGAGATGGGCATTCGTCCGTGTGCCCGGCGCGATCTCGATCCTGCCCAGCCACAAGCCGGTCGAACCGGCACTCTCCGCGCTGATCCCGCCCGCGTATTGCGGTCCCTGCCGGCCGGTATAGGCGTCCGGCGCCCGGATTACCCGGCAGGTTGGTCGTGCTTCGCCAGCCACTGTGTGCCTCCCGCGCTAGAACGACGGCGGGGTCATCGCAGCGATGACCACGGCCCGGCGGTCACTCCGGTTCTCGGCCCGGTGCGGCAGACCGCTGTCAATCGTCAGCGCATCGCCCTCACCGAGGACGAATTCCTCGCCATCGATCCAGAAATGGATTTCGCCCTCCACCACCACCATCTGCTCCTCGCCGGCGTGACTGTACGGCTCGTGCGGCGAGCCTTCGCCGGGCGCGAATTCGGCCCAGGTGAACTCGATCTGGTGTTTCAGATCAGGTGAGAGAAGATCGTATGAAACCGAATTCGGCAAGGCGAGGCGTTTGCGTTGGTGCGCACGCACGACCACGGCCTTCGCCCGGTCAGGTTCATGGCTGGAGGGAGTCTGTCCGTCAGCTTCCTGGAAAAACGCGCCCATCGACACGTCCAGCGCCCGCGCGATCGCCCAAAGCACCTCAATCGACGGAGATGTCACCCCTCGCTCGATCTGGCTGATCAGGCTCGGCGACACCCCGGCTGCCCGTGCCAGGGCTGCCGCCGTCAGGTTCCGCTCCCCGCGCAACCGCCGCACTTCGAGACCGATTCCCCCAATGAATCCCGACCGGCCATCTGGCAACACACCGTCCCTGGTCATCGCGCCAGCCGTTACCGTCGTTGCCATGGCGATCTCCGTACCCCTTGACTTTCCTTGCTGACCTTCATAGAGTAGCACTCAAGTCAACAGTATTACTTCACAAACGTGAAATCATACTATCCACTCACAGCAAGACGCTCGACTTTTCCGGCGTTCCCGGCTTGCCCATGGGAGGTCCAGATGGCGGTTAGCGACCGTACGGTTGGCGAACTCTTCGCCGAGGCGAAACAGGTGATGCCTGGTGGTGTCTCGGCTTCGATGCGCCTGAATCCGTACCTCGAAAAGCCGCTCTACATCGAACGCGGCGATGGTCCCTATCTGTACGATCCAGCGGGAACGCGCTACATCGACTTTAACACGTCGAACGGCGCCGCCCTCCTCGGCCACAACCACCCGGCCGTTCGCGAGGCCGTCGGCACCGCCGTCTCTGCGGGCATCATCACCGCCGCCGAAACGAAGTACCACGAGGAACTCTCCGCCACCATCTGCGAGATCATCCCGGCCGCCGAAAGGGTCCGCTATTCGACAGTCGGCACGGAGGTCACGATCGTCGCCCTGCGCATCGCCCGCGCGGCAACCGGCCGGACGAAATACCTGAAGTTCGACGGCCATTTCCACGGCCTCGCCGAACCCTGGCTCTACCGCCGCGCCGACCCCACCGGCAACGATCCCGCCATCGTCCCAAACTCGGGCGGGGTCCCGGCGTCGGGCGCCGGCGATGTCGTCATGATCCCGTTCAACGATGTCGACGCGTTCGAGGACGCCATTCGCGTCCACGGTGACGAGCTGGCCTGCGTGATCTGCGAGCCGATCCACTTCAACGCTGGCTGCATCGTGCCCGCTCCCGGCTATCTCGAACTCCTCCGGCAACGCACGCGCGAACACGGCGTGGTGCTGATCTTCGACGAAGTGCTCTCTGGTTTCCGGACGAACGTCGGTGGCGTCCAGGCCGAGTTCGGCGTGACGCCCGATCTCACCACCCACGCCAAGGCCCTCGCCAACGGCATGCCGCTCTCGTCACTCTCCGGTCGGGCCGACCTGATGGAGCAAACGCTGCCCACGGGGACTGTCGCCCACTCCGGCACCTACTCCGGCTGGCTGGCCAGCGTCCTGGCAGCCATCTCCACCTTGGAAATCCTTCGCCAGCCCGGAACCTACGACCGTATCAACGCCACCGGAGCGGCGTTCTACGGAGACCTGCAAGCCGTCTTCGACCGTGCCGGTCTCCCTGTCCAGGTCCAGGGCCGCGGCGCGCGATTCGGCCTCTACTTTGGCCGTTCAGAGCCAGTCCGCACCTGGTCCGATGCCCTCGGCCACGATCACGCCATGCACGCACGGTTCGTGCGCGGCTGCTTCGAACGAGGCGTCTACTTCCACGCCTATACCAAGGCTGGCGCTCCCGGTCACGCCGGGTTCACCCTCGCGCATAGCGCCGGGGACCTGGCGGAGACCCTCACCATCGCCGAAGACGTCTGTCGCACCATCGCCTGACGTCGCCCGCAACCGGGGAGGGATCACATGGACCATGCAGCCAGCCAACCGGTGGTGACTCCCAAGCGTCGCGGCCGATTGCTGCGCCGCGAAGCCATGTATGGCTACCTGTTCATCTCTCCCTGGATCATCGGCTTCCTCGCCTTTACGGCGTTCCCAATGATCTATGGTGCCTACCTGAGCCTGACCGACTACGATGGCCTGACCTCGCCATCCTGGGTTGGTTTCGAGAACTACTCCCGCATCTTCAGTGGCGCCGATCCCCTCGTCAGCAAATCGCTGTCCAACACGGTCTGGTTCGTCGCCGTCGCGGTTCCGGCGACGCTGGTCGTCGGGCTCGCCCTGGCGATGCTGCTGAACCAACCCGTGCGCGGCATCGCGATCTTTCGCACGCTCTTTTATGTCCCGTCAGTCGTTCCGATCGTCGCGTCCGTCGCCATCCTGAGCTGGGTTTTTCACGGCCGGTTCGGCCTGCTCAATGTCTTGCTCGACAAGGTCGGCATCATCGGGCCTGGCTGGCTGACCGATCCGGCCTGGGTCAAGACCACCATCGTGCTCTGGTCTGTCTGGAGTGTCGGCGGCACGATGATCATCTACCTTGCCGGGCTCCAGGCGATCCCGCAACAACTCTACGAAGCCGCCGAAATCGACGGAGCGGGCGCAATCCGCCGGTTCTTGACCATCACGATCCCGATGCTCTCTCCCACCATCCTGTTCAACCTCATCATCGGGGTCATCAACTCGTTCCAGGTGTTCGTCCCTGCACTGTTGCTTGGCGGCACCAACCCGTTCGCCCCGGCCGGTGGCCCTCTCAACTCCCTGCTGTTCTACGTGCTCTATATCTGGCAGAACGCCTTCGTCTACTACAAGATGGGGTACGCCGCTGCCCTCTCCTGGATCCTGTTCGTCGTCGTCCTCGTCGTCACGATCCTCCTGTTCCGGTTCTCACGCAACCTGGTCTATTACGAGACCGATGGACGATAGGGGGAGCGCCTGATGAACCTGCCCACTCCCGGCTCCAGCCAGCAACCGTCCTACCATGAACTCCCGTGGTACCGGACGAAACTGGCCCGCACGTTCGTCAGCCGCACGCTGGTCTTCACCGTCCTGATCGTCCTGGCCACCGTCTTTGCGCTTCCCCTGTTCTGGATGGTCTCGACCGCGCTCAAGACCAACCAGCAGGTGCTGGTCTTCCCGCCCCAGTGGATTCCCAATCCTGCCGTTTGGGAGAACTTCCCGGATGCCTGGAACTTCGCCCCATTCGGCACGTACCTGAGGAACACGCTGATCATCACGGTGCTGGCCACGGCCGGACAGTTGATATCCGGTTCCGTCGTCGCCTACGGCTTCGCCCGGCTCCGGTTTCCCGGCCGTGATGCCCTCTTCGTCCTGCTGCTCGCCACCACGATGCTTCCGTACATCGTCACACTCGTCCCGCAGTTCCTGGTTTTCCGCGAGTTGGGTTGGATCAATACCTTCCTGCCGCTGATCGTGCCGTATTACCTGGGCGGTTCTCCGTTCCTCATCTTCCTGATGCGGCAATACTTCCGCTCGATTCCTATGGATCTCTCCGATGCCGCGCGGATGGATGGCGATTCCGAATTCGGTATCTTCTTCCGGATCATCCTGCCGCTGGCGCTCCCTGCCCTCGTCACCGTCACCATCTTCTCGTTCCTCGCCCATTGGAACGACTTCCTCGGTCCACTCATCTATCTCAACGACGAGAGCAAGAAGACCCTGATGCTCGGGCTTCAGGGGTTCATCGGACAAACCCAGCAGCGCTTCCAGTTGATGATGGCCGCATCCACCATGGTCGCCCTGCCAACCGTCATTCTCTTTTTCCTTTTCCAACGGGTCTTCATCCGCAGTGTCGTCCTCACCGGCATGAAAGGCTGAGGCGTTCGACAGGAGGTGAATCGGAACCAGGATGCAGGGTCTCGACGCGAAATACTCGTTACGACGAAGGATCGATCGATGAGCAAGTCATCCAGCAGCATCCACCGGTCGCCACGCGCCTGGCAGCGCACCAGGCGGGAATTCCTGCGTGACGCCGGCATCGCCTCCGGCGCGATCGCCGGCAGCGCCACCGGTCCGTGGCTCCTGCGGAACGCCGCCGCCCAGGACAAGACCACCATTTCCATCTGGTCGCCCTATCCGCTCGTGCCGGAAGAGGGCGAGGAGATCCACACCTACGCCGCCCTCACCAACGAGTTCAACGAGCAGAACGATCACATCACCGCCGAAGTGTTCACCACAAACTGGAGCCCGGAGAAGCTCGTCACCGCCGTGGCCGGTGGCGATCCGCCCGACCTCTTCTACATGGACCGCTACCTGGCCGCCGAATGGGCCGCCCGCGGCTTGATCGAGTCACTCGATGACCGGATCGCGGCATCCGCGGTCATCAAGGCCGCCGAGATCTGGCCAACCCTCACGCGGGATGTCACCTGGGATGGCCAGATGTACGCTGTTCCGCACTACACCGATGTCCGTGCCTTCTACTGGAACAAGGCGGTCTTCAGCGAAGTCGGTCTCGATCCCGAAACTGCGATTTCGAGCTGGGACGAACTCAAGGCCGCCATCCCGCAGATCCTGGTCACCAACGACCGCAACCAGATCGACCGCCTCGGCTACGCCCCCTCCATCGGCAATCCTCCCGGCTTCCTGATGTGGTACATCCACCTCTGGCAGCTCGGCGGCGAATTCATGAACGAGGAAAAGACGCAGGTCACGTTCAACAACGAGGCCGGCATCGGCTCGTTCCAGTACATGCTCGATACCTTCGACCTGCAGGGTGGCTACCCGTCCGTCTCCGAGTTCGCAACTTCGCTCGTTCCGGGTCCGGGCCAGGACATCTTCATGCTGGGCAAACTTGGCGCAGAGGTTAACGGCTCGTGGATGCCGCCCAACTTCACCCGCTACGCGCCTGATCTCACCTGGGGGTTCGGCGCGATCCCGATCCCGGAAGGCGGGCAACAGGCCAACTACAGCGGCGGTCACGCCTGGGTCATCCCGAAGGGTGCTGAGCACCCGGACGAAGCATTCGAGTTCATCGAATGGATGCTCGAACCGGCGAACCAGCTACGGATCGGGCTGTCGGAAAACCAGGTGCCGGCCTTGCAGACGGTCGCCGAAAGCGACGACTTCATCAACGGAGAGGGAACGGTATCGCCGGAACAGCGGCAACTCTTCGTGGAGCAGGTCTCGGTCTCCCAGTGGGTGCCGGTCATTCCGGGCGTCGGCGAGATCCTGGCCAGCAATTCCCGCGCCTTTGACGAGGTGATGCAAGGCGTCAGCACCCCGGAACAGGCCGTCGAGACGATGGCTGCCGAGTGCCAGGCAATCCTTGACAACTGGCAGGCGGATATCCAGTCCTGACGCCAGGCTCGCTTCCGTACGGGCGCCCCCCGTGGTCGCCCTCCGGGACCAACGGGCTCCGTTCGTATTTCGGGGCCGGCTGCATGCCGGCCCCATTCACCACCAACCAGATGTCTCGTTCGGTCGCGCATTTCTCCGGCGGCATGGACGAGCACGCGCCATGCACTCCAGGAGGAACCACGGTGACCGACACGGTCGAAGCCACGCCAGCCGATACCGGGGAACGGGTTGGCCGTGGCCAGAAGCCCCTCCCGCTCGCAGGCACGGTCGCGGACATCCGCGCCTCACTCGAAGGCAAGCAGATCTGGCTCTGGCACTACCTCCACGCCGACTGGCAGTGGGAGCAATCCCGCGAGTGGCACGAGGAGCGCTACGCGCTCGCCGTCGAGGAAGTCCTCGACCTCATGAATGGCGATTCCGGCATTACGTACTTCTTTGACACCGCCAGCGAGTTCTGGGAACCGGTGTCGCGCCACCTCGGCCAGCGCCTGGATGAACTGATCGGGCGCATCCGGGAGGGCCGTATCCGAATCGTCAGCGGCCAGGTCGCGAACGCCCGCCCGAACCAGGTCGGCGAGGAAACATATATCCGCAACATGCAGATCGGCCGCCGGTTCTTCCTCGATACGCTCCCGATCGACGATATCCCGTTGTTTCACAGCGTCGATATCGCCATCGGTCACAGCCAAATGCCTCAATTGCTCTCGCTGGCCGGTTTCTCGGCCTACCGAGCCTGGCGACCGCATGGCCCCATGAATGCTCTCGGCATCCCACACCAGTTCACCTGGGAGGGGCTGGACGGCTCGACCATGCTCGTTACCCGGGGCGCCTACGGCGGGTTCTACTTTGGCGAAATGGTGCCCTGGACCTTCGAACACGATTGGGACGCGGCGGTCGTCACGTTCCACCAGCACATGCTTGCCGACCAACTCCTGCCCGACCGCTCGAACAGCAACCATCTCTGGGCGATCCAGGGGTGTGACGATTGCCGCCCGTTCCGGAGCTGGAACGCGGATGAGTTCTTCGATTTGCCGAAGTTCGTCGCGACCTGGAACGAACGCGAGCCCGCCAAGATCCAGTGGTGCACGCCCGTGGAGTTCTCTGCCGCGGTCGCCGGACATCAGGCCGCGCTTCCCATCGTCCGCGGGGCGATCGATGGCTGCGATTGCTCGTACAACGCCGGGAATTCGGGACGCGCCGGTCTCTGGTCCTGGCGAACGATGAACGACCGCCGTCTGGTGCACGCCGAACGGTGGGCGGCTGTCGCGACGCTCCTGGGCGCACCCGATCGCACGAACGAACTCACCAGGCTCTGGCGTCAGCATTGTGTGTACCAGGCCCACGCCGAAGAGTTCGCGTTCGCCGATGATTACGCACACCTCGTCGACCTCGCCAACGACGTCAGGATCCAGGCGGATCGCATCGAACAGTCGGCCCAGCAGGCGATCGCGATCGCGGCTGGAGGCGATACCCGTCTTTCGCGGACCATCTTCAATCCCAACGCCTGGCCGGTCGAAACCGAGGTCGAGATCTATCACGCCCCGGCGATTGCCGGCATCGAAGCGATCACCTTCGCCGACACCAGCGGGAACGCATTGCCGTCCCAGCCCATCGATCAGTTCCGGCATCCACGCTATGGGGGCAGCATCAACGACCAGCGCACGCTCGTCCGCATGACCGTTCCCGCCCTGGGCTACCGCCGGGTCGTGGTGCAGGAGAGTGGAGATCAACCGGATCTGGCGCGACAGGCGGAACTGCCCGGTGGAGACCTGCGCGTGACGGTCGCCGGTCACCAGATCGCATCAGTCACTCACATACCGACCGGGCAGGAACTCGTCTCGCCCGACGGCGCTCCCGCCGTCGCGCTGGTGTTCCACGAACTCGACAACCAAAACTGGCTCTTCCTCGGCGACGAGGTCGCGTCGCACCCGTTCGATCCAACCACATCCTCGTGGGTCGAGCAGGGTCCTCTGCGGTGGCGACACCGGAGCCAGGGGCAGGTCGGGCCATACGCCGCCACCCTCGACATCACGATTCCTGCAACTGGCCAGGAAATTGGAGCCCAGGTCCGCCTCGAAGGGCATTGGGACGAATCACCGATGACCGGCTGGGTGTCGCTCACCGTACCGTCGTCCCACGACGCCAGCATCACCGTCGACATCCCGTTCGGCACTGAATCCCGCAATCCTGGTGGCGAGGTCTACGTGGGCCGGGTGCCCGACGACCGCGACTACGGACTGGTCGAGATGTTCGAGCGGCTTCGCCCCGACTGGTTCTGGGCTCGTAGCTGGATCGACGCCTCCAGCAATGACGGCGGCGCATCCGTCATCAATATCAATGGCGGGGTCTACTGGCAGCATGTCGGCGGCAGGACTGGCCCCGTCCTGATGCGTTCAACCCTTCGCACGCCCGATACCTGGGAAGCACGCGTCGCACGGTCGGTCACCGGTGACGGCGTCCACGATTTCGCGGTTGCCATCGGCATGCACGACGGTCCAGCTCCAATCGTCGAACTCCAGCGCCGATCGGCGGAACTGCATCATCCGCCTGTCGTGGTGCGGGGGAATCATCCGGCCGCAGGAGCGCTTCCGGATGCGCACAGCTTCCTCTCGATCGATGGTCCGGCCCAACTCTCGGCGGTCCATCTGGAGGACGGCCATGTGATCGTCCGCATCTGGGAGAACGCAGGCACTGGTGGCGATGTCACGCTGGCATTCGACCGCACGGTCACTGCGGCGGCAATTATCGACCACATTGGAAACGTCGTCGATCACGCTGCCACGATCGAAGGAAGCACCGTCTCGGCAAGGTTGCGCCCATGGCAAATCGCAACCTTCAGGCTGACCATCCCGTAGCGTTGCCGGCTCGTCCCGGCCTCCGAATTGGCATTACGGAGGAACCTGTGAAAATCGTCGACATTCGCTGCACGCCGGTTTACGTCGAAATGGAGGCTCCCCTTCTCTGGAGTATGGGCGTCGAGCACGGCACGACCCGAACCATCATCGAACTCATCACCGACGAAGGCATCGTGGGTCTCGGCGAGACCTACGGCGGCGCCGCCACCGCTCGCCGCATCGAGGAGGCGAAACCGCTCTATATCGGTCTCGATCCCTTCGAACTCCAGACGATGGTTCAACACTTCGAGGTCTTCAAGGTTACCTCGGAACAGATGGCGCGCGCCGCCGAGATGAAGTTCGTGAGCGCCGGCATCGAGATGGCGATCTGGGACATCCAGGGCAAGGCACTGAACAAGCCGCTCTACAAGCTGATCGGTGGCGCCAACGACACCTTTGTCCCGTTCGTCGCCTACGTGTTCTACCGGTACGAGAAGGATGGCATCGGCGGTGAGCGAACGCCGGAAGACATCGTTCGCCGCTACGGCGAACTGGTCGATCGCTGCGGGTTCGACGGCATCAAGTTGAAGGGGGGCGTCTACTCCCCGGAAGAGGAATGGCGAGCGGTCAAGCAACTCCGCGAGGCCTTCGGCGACGACCTGAAGTATCTGCGCTACGACCCCAACCAGGCCTGGTCAACCGAAACCTCGATCCGCTGGATCAACCGGATGGAGCCGTACGACCTCGAATACGTCGAGGATCCAACCTGGGACCTGCACGGGCTCTCCCTGGTTCGCGAGGACGTGCGCGTCCCGATCGCAACCAACCAGGCGGTGATCTCGCTGCCGCAGATCGCCCCCGCGGTTCGCCTGCGCTCGATCGATGTCCTGCTGCTCGACATGTACTTCTGGGGCGGCATTTCCCAGGCCAAGAAGGTGGCGTCCATCTGCGAGACATTCAACATCGGCGTCGCCATCCACAGCGACCGCGACCTCGGCATAGGGACTGCCGCCGCCCTGCACTTCTGGGCGTCCACCCCGCAGATGTCGCATCACTACGACACGCATTACCATGACCAGGTCGGCGATGTGATTACGGAACCGTTCGTGTTCGAGAACGGCGGATTGCGTGTACCCGAGGGGCCGGGCCTCGGCGTTGAACTCGACCCGGACCGCCTCGCGTACCACGCAAAGCTCTACCAGGAGCACGGCGACGATGTCGAGTTCTTCGATCCGAAGCAGCGGCCCGGCTGGGTCCCCCACCTCCCGCTCTTCTGACGGCCAATGAACGGGCCGAAACACCCTCGCTTTGCTCGGGCGGATCGGCCCCTACGTCGGTGCCGGTTCGATTCGTAGGGGTGGACGACCCGAGGAACGAAGGTCTGTCCACCCGAATTCCACCTGGAGAATCTCCATGCGTGTCGTGATCGCGGAACTCAAGCAGGAAACCAACACCTTCGTGCCGTACCTCACCACCCTCGCCGGGTTCGAGGCGTGGCACCTCTACGAAGGTGAGGAGATCCTCGAGATCGCCCGCGACACCAACTGGGAGGTGACAGGGTTCGTCGATGTCCTGACCGGCGCCGGGATCGAGATCGTCCCCACCATTGCCACCATGGCGATGTCCGGCGGCAAGGTCGAACAGGCAACCTTCGACGATCTGCTCGGCCGCCTCATCGACGCGATCGAAGCCGCCAAACCGTTCGACGGTATCTGCCTCGCGCTGCACGGCGCGATGACGACGGAGGATCACGACGACGGCGACGGCGTCATCATCGACGCTGTCCGCAAGGTGATCGGTCGGGACATCCCGATGGCGGTCTCGATGGACCTCCACGGGAATCTCACCCAGCGCTGCATCAACGGCGCCGACGCCATCGTGGGGTTCAAGACTTCTCCACATATCGACCATCGCGATACAGGCCAGAGGGCGGCCCGGATCCTGGTCGACACACTCCAGGGCAACGTCTCGCCAGTTACCCGAATGGTCAAAATCCCGATGGTGACCCCGGCCTCCACCCACCGCCACGAGGTCGATGGGCCGTTCAAGCGCCTGATGGACGCCTCCCGCGAGGTCGAACGGGACGGCATCCTGTCGGCGACGGTCTTTGCCGTGCAACCGTGGATGGATATCGAGGAGTTCGGGTTCGCGACGGTCGTCGTCGCCGACGGGGATGCCGCGCACGCCAACCGGGTCGCCGCTGACCTCGCCAACATGGCGTGGAACGAGCGCGAGGCATTCTTCGCGATCGACCTTGTCGATCCGGACGTCGCCATTGCGCGGGCCCTGGAGCAGGACGACGGGCCGGTCATCCTCTCCGACCTCGCCGATGGCAACGGCGCCGGCTCACCCGGCGACGCGACGGCCGTCATCGCCGCCCTGATGCGCTCCGGCCCAACCCGCACCGCCCTCTGCAACGTCCGCGATCCGGACGCCGCCAAAGCAGCCGCGGCAGCCGGAGTTGGCTCCGAGGTCGCCTTGATGGTCGGCGGCAAACTCGACAACGTCTACAACCAGCCGGTGCGGGTTACTGGCACCGTCGAGTTCGCCGGACCCACCACGTTCCGGTTCGGCGGACGCGGCTACACCGGTATGGGCATGGACATGGGCACCTGCGCGGTGATCCGGCACAATGAGATGCACCTGGTCATCACCAGCAACTCATGCTTCTGGATTGATCCCGAACCCTATCGTGCGGTTGGACTCGAACCCGAAAACGCCCAGATCGTCGTCGTCAAATCCGCCATCCAGTTCCGTTCCGGATTCGACGGCATCGAGCGAGGCATCATGCTCCTCGACGCTCCCGGCATGAGCAGCGACCACCTCGAAATCTACGACTTCACCCGCATCCCCCGCCCGTTCTACCCCTTCGACCCAGACACCACCTACGCCGCACCCACATAGCGGCGATCCTCCGTGATCGTCCACCATCCTCGTCGCAAGCCCGCCGCACTGAAGTGATCCATCTGCCCCACGGGCCCGTGCGCATGTCGACCGGACACCTCCACTGGCGCGATACTTCCCGCAACAGGAAGATCGTTTCGTCTCAGGAGTCGTTCGCCTCACATGGATCAGCAACCTTCGACATCGTCCGGCCCCAACCCGCTCTGCGAAGTCGGTCGCCGCCACCCGCGCGACCGCCACCGCATGCGCCCCGTAGATGGGCACGAACACTTGTGGCAGTGCAGTCGCCACTCGATGTACGCCCTCCTCGTCGACAAGGAGGCAGCATCAGCCATCGAGCGGGGCGACGATCATCCCATCCCAACCGGCAGCGAAGGGGTCGTCATGGGACTCGGCGACGAGCGCCAGGGCGGCATCATCCTCTACGTCCGCGAGAAGTAGTCACACTCCGTGCCCATGGAGTTCGCGCTGGACGCCGGTACTGGCACCTGGACCTCGGCCCAGGCAAACGGCAGTCGAGATGCAGTCCGCGACTCGGTGAACCGTACGATTGAGCTTGCCAGACTCGCCGATGAGGCTGGGATCGACTCCATCTGGGTCATGGAGGATCCCGACGGCTGGGATGCCTTCGCCGTGCTCGCCGCGATGGCGCACGTTACCGACCGGATCAGGCTCGGTACCGGCGTCACCAACCCCTACTACCGCCATCCGAGCCTGATCGCCGCCTCGATCTCCACGCTCGATATGCTGAGTAACGGCCGTGCCTTCCTCGGTCTCGGCCGCGGCCAGTCGGAGTGGTACGAAACCGCGCTCGGGATCCATGTCGGCACACCAACCCGCGCCCTGCCGGAGACCATCGGCCTCCTGCGCCAGTGGTGGTCGCCCGGCATGCGGGCATCCAGCCCGGACGATGCCACGGAGTTCGATGTCGATGCCTGGGAACGCGTCATCCGGCCGATCCAGGTGCACGTTCCGGTCTACCTGGCGGCTGTCGGACCGATCGCCCTGCGAATCGCCGGGCGCCATGCCGATGGGGTGGTGTTCAACGACCTGGCATCGATCGATTTCATGCGCGAGGCCGTCGCCACCGTCCGTGCGGCCGCCGTCGAGGCCGGTCGCGACCCGTCCGCAATCACGTTCCACGCCCGAACCGCCATTGCCATCACGGACGACCCCGAGGCGCTCTACGAGCGGCGCAAGGCGACCGTCGCCACCATCCACGCGCTGCCGGGCATGGAGCGGTTGCTGCAATCCGGCCGGTTCGATACGGAACGCATCATCGCGGACGTCCGTGCCGCGATGCGCACGGAGGAAATCCTCGCGGCGGGCGGCGGATTCGGCGATCTCCGTCGCGCGGGCGATCTCGATGCCGCAAAACGAGCCATCCCCACGGATCTGATGGCCGAGCTCGTCGTCGCCGGCACCGTCGACCAGGTTCGCCATCGCCTCGCCGAGCTGGAACGCATCGGCATCGACGAGGTATTCCTCGCCGCCCAGGGCCCGAATGTCACCGCCGAATCGCTGGCAGCCATCCTCACCTCACTCGGCGTCACCTGACGACGCTCGCCTGATACCCAATCCGGGCGACCATACCGGGTCGCCCGGATTCCGGATGAGGAGGCAGGACAGCCACACGCTCGCCTGGCGGCTCGCTGGGCTGTCCCTACAAACGACCGGCCGCGACTATGGCTTCCCGTCGTTTGTAGGGGTCGCCCCCGTGGCGACTCTTTGTTGCTCCGGCTGAGGTTGTTCCACGTCGGCCCCGTGCATACCCGCTGGTTACGACCCCGCTACACGGAGAGCAGCAGCGAGACCAGCTCGAACGGACGCAGGTGCAGTGTCACGCTACTCCCGTCGACCTCGACGTTTCCACTAGCCGGTTCTTCCAGCAGCGAGACACGTGTCACTGAACGCACTGGTCGGCTAAAGGACAGGGTGGTGGCGCCCGAGTTGCCATGCGGCTCGTACACCCGGAGCACGATGCCATCATGGTCGTGCGCCTGCTTCAGCGCCGCGAACCCAACCGGCGCGCCGGCGACCGAAACAAACCCGCCACTGGCGGTCGAACCGGTGGTGGCAACCATCGGGGCGTTGAACGCCTGCGCGATCTCCACGATCCCCGCATCCACCCACGTCCCCGCGTGCGGCTGGAAGGCATAACGCACGTGGTGCGATCCCTCGTCCGCCAGCGGGTCCGGATGAAGCGGACCGCGCACCAGGCTCATGCCAATCGTCCCGCCGAGCACGCTGTGCCCGTACTTCCCGTCGTTCAGGATCGCCACCCCATAGTCGGGCTCCGACAGGTCCACGAAGCGGTGCGCGCTGACCTCGAACCGGGCCCGTTCGAACTGGGTATTGCGATGGGTCGGCCGCCGGTGCACGCCGAACATGGTCTCGAAAGTCGCCTCGTGACTCCGGATCGCGGTCGGGAACTGGGTTCGCACCAGCATCAGGCGCTCGTGCCAGTCGATATCCGACTCGATCTCCAGCTGCGTTGAACCGGCAAGCAACCGGTACGTCTGGACGAAGGTCGAACTCCTCCACGTCCGCGTCACGCGCACGGCCGCCCGCAGCGGGCCCGACTCGACCACTTCCAGGCTGTCGACGGCGTCGATCTCCATGCCGGCGTTGGCGTACGTCTCGTCGATGTCCCAGGCATCCCAGGCGCGTGGCCGGTCCGTGTACGCCCAGAGCTGGTTGCCGCGATCGGTGAGCAAGGTTCGCGCCGCCAGCTTGTCATACGCCTCGTGGATCGTGCCATCCGCACCAATCACGTAGCGAACGTGGTCGTTTTCGAGTGTATGGCTCCCGCTGGCATCCGTCTGCACCGAGACGGACTCATCGAGCGACACCAGGTCGTCGAGCCCGCGCACGCCAAACCCGCCGATCGTCGTGGCGGAGTGCACCAAGACGCCGTTCTCGACGACCTGCCCGACTTCCGGGCGAACCCGCGTCCCGGCCGGGACGACCGCCGTCAGCTGGCGCGGATGCAGCGACGGATTCGCGACCGCCACCGCGTCCCCCCCACCGGCGAGCGTCCCAATCGCCGCATCGCGAATGGCGGTCGCCCGCTCCACGACTTCGCGCAATTCCGGATGCGTGTCTTCGTACACCTCGTGAATGGAGGAACCCGGCAGGATGTCGTGGAACTGGTTGAGGAGCACGGTCTTCCAGCGACTGTCCAGTTCGTCGTGCGGATAGGAGCCGCCACCCAACGCCGCCAGCGCGGAAAATGCCTCCGCCTCGGCCAGCCGGTGTTCCGACTCCCGCATCAGCTTCTTGACCAGTGCCTGCGTCGTCAGCGTGCCCCGGTGAAGTTCAAGGTACAACTCGCCCACATAGGTCGGGATGCCTTCCGACGGCAGGTTTGCGAAGAACTCCTCGACCTTGCCCATCCGCAACCGCGGCAGCACCGGATACTCCCTGATCCTGGCGTAATTCCGAAGCATTTCGTCCGATGGGCCGCCTCCCCCATCGCCCCAACCGAACGACAGCAGCGATTCGTTGTGGACTCGCTTGCCCTTGAAGTTCCGCCACGTTCCGAGCGTGTCGAGCGGGGTGATATTGCCGTTGTAGCCTTCACCCGGATTGTCGAAGTGGTGAGCGATGACCTCGCTGCCGTCGATCCCCTGCCAGCGGTAGATGTCGAACGGGAACGGGTTGACTTCGCTCCAGTTCACCTTGATCGTGAAGAATTTGTCGATGCCACCATCGCGCAGGATCTGGGGAATGCTGCCGGAAAATCCGAAGACATCAGGCAGCCAGGCCGTGTCGTTCCGCAACCCGAAGTGTTCCTCGAAGAACCGCTGTCCGTAGAAGATTTGCCGGACGTACGACTCCCCACCGGTCACCTGGCTGTCGGGCTCCAGCCACATGCCGCCAACCACATCCCAGCGACCCTCCGCCACCCGTTCCTTGATTCGCGCGAACACGGCCGGATCGTCTTCCGCCACCCAGGCGTAGGCTTGCGCCGAAGACTGGTTGAAAGTGAAGTCGTCGTACTGGTCCATCAGGTGCAGGACCGACGAGAACGTCCTGCGCACCTTGCGACGGGTCTCCGCCACCGGCCACAACCAGGCGAGGTCGATGTGCGCGTGCCCGGTGAGGACGAGATTGCCGATCGGAGGGTACATCGCCTTGAGCGCATCGAGACCCGCCGCGATCGTTTCCCGCGCCGTGCCGATGGCAGCGATCAGGTCATCGCCGAGCGGTCCAAACTCCCCCGAAGGCGGCGCAACGTGCCAGATGTCGAGTGGCTGGAGCGTGCCCTCGAATCCCGGCCTCCTGTAGTCGCCGCGGCCAAGGCTGTGGTGTGCGCCCCCACTCACATCGCCGGATACCAACCGGGTCTGCGTCACCGCGGTATCGGTCGGCCAGGCAACCGCCAGGTCGCGATAAGCAGCATCGACCAGGTCGACCAGCCGCGGCAGGATCTCGTGATCCTTGAGTTGCTGCGCTGTTTCAACCAGCATCTTCAGGTCGATTTCAAGCGCGCGCAGTTCCCGATTCGGCACCACCAGCATCGCCCGGTCGATTCCCGGGGCATGCACGTGCGAGCCGAACATCCCTTTCGGCACAACCTCGGCTTCGATGGCGATCGTTTCCCCGCCTGATGCGCTCTCCGAAATCAGGAAGTCGTGGTGAAAGGGATTCATGCCTTCCTGATGGCCGGGGGTAAGCTTCACGAACCCCTCGCCGCCCAGCCACAGTTCCAGCTCGACCGGCAATCCCGCCCACTCCGCGGGCACCGTTGCGCTGGCCCGCAGGGTGACCGGTGTCTCCACTGACGGCCAGCGGTCACCGATCGTCAGGGCGTGCTCAACCCCATCCGCCCCGACGAAGGTCCACTCCGGCACCGGATGGACCTTCGCGTTCCGCCACGCCCGCAATTCCGGCAACCATCGCGCCTGCCGCTCCAACCGCCGCAGGTCGTACTTGTGCAGATCTTCCACCTCAGTTCCCTTCTCCTGTCATTCCAAGCTGAATGTTGTCATTCCGAGCTTGCGAGGAATCTTCGGCAAATCGCCTACCAACCAATCCCTCGCGAAAGGACCGACACGCGGTCGGTCCCTACGGACGTCATTCGTCATGGTACGCCGATCTCCGGCCCACCTGCGCGGAACCAGCCCCTTGCGGTAGAGCCAATCGGCATCTGGCCAAGACGACCGCCTCTTCGAATCAGGCGCCGGTCGTTTGTAGGGACCGACCGCGTGTCGGTCCCTCATCTACGGCCTGATACCGAGTCCGCGTGATCCCTTGCCGTTCCCGGACAGGCGCGGGGTTCGCGGGCGGAAGATTCCTCGCTGGCGCGCGGAATGACAACCACCGCTCGTCCGCCGTTCGCCAGGCAGTCCGTTCGTTCGTTCGTAGGGACAGCCCAGGAGCGTCAGCGACGTGTGGCTGTCCTGTGCAAAACACATGCGACCGGCACGGAGGGACCGAACGCGTGTCGGTGCTTCCCCTTGTCACCGTCGCCGACGCTCGCGCAGCTACCCGGCGAACATCGCATCAATCATCGGTCAACGCATGCGGAACGGGGCCGGCCACCGCTCGTGGCCAGCCCCGTTCCCTCCCCCTTTTCCCACCCCTGGGGCAGACGTTACTTGACGCTGCCCACCGAGATGCCGCCGATGAACGATTTCTGGAAGAGCAGGAAGAGGACGATCACCGGCAACACCACCAGGGTCGATGCCGCCATCATCAGGTTGAACCGGACGTCGTACGCATTCGTCGCCTGGAAGAAGGTCAATCCGATCGGCAACGTGTAGAGATCCGGGTTGGTCAGGAAGATGAGCGGACCGAGGAAGTCGTTCCAGGCGTGCAATCCGGCGAAGATCGCGATCACGCCGAGGGCTGGCACGGTCTGCGGCAGCACGATCTGGAAAAAGATCTGGAATTCGTTGGCACCATCAACCCGTGCCGCGTCGGACATGTCGGTCGAGATCTGCATCATGAACTGCCGCATCAGGAAAATCCAGAAGGCATTCCCGAAGAACATCGGCACGATCAAAGGCAGGAACGTGTTGTTCCAACCCAACCTCGTATACACATCGACCAACGCCACGATGATGACCGGGAACGGCATGAACACCGTCGCCAACACCACGAGGAAGACCTTGTCGCGCCCCGGCCACTCGATCCGGGAAAACCCATAGGCGATGATTGGATTGGCAATCACGGCTCCCAGGATCGTGAAGAAGGTGATGATGAGCGTGTTCCGGCCGAACTTCCAGAACGGGAAGACCTCGGTCGACTTCTGGAAGTTGCCCCATTGTGGGTCGTGCGGCCAGAGTGTCGGGGGGTAGATCGCCAGCTCCGCGTTCGACTTGAGTGCGAGCGCGACCATCCAGTAGAACGGCAGGATGAAGACTCCGCACATCGCAATCAGAATGATGCGTGGCACCCACTGCGTCTGGAATGTCTTCATCATCCGGTCGCGTTTCGCGCGTTGCGCGTCGCCTTTCCGGATCTGGGTTTCGTCGATTGCGATTGCCATGGGTCAACCCTTCGCGTGCGAACAGTGTGCCGTGGAACGTCCGGAACTCAGGTCATGTCGTAGTTGACCCACCGGTTCGAGGTCTGGAATACGGCAATGGCCACAATGAACGTCAGCACGAACAGGAAGACGCCGATCGCGGCGGCGTATCCCATGTTTCCATACTTGAATGCGTTGTTGTAGAGATGGTTCACGATGAAGGTGGTGCTCTGCGCAGGACCACCCTGGGTGATGATGTAGGACTGGACGAATGCCTGGAGACCGCCGCTGATGCCGAGGATGATGTCGTAGAGGATCACCGGCGTCATTAGCGGCAGGGTAATGTTGAAGAACCGCCGGATTGCGCCGGCGCCATCGATCATCGACGCCTCGTAGAGCGACTGGGGTATGCCTTTCAGGCCTGCCAGGAAAACCAGCGCGATTTGCCCGGCGCCGAATTGCATCATGATCACGATCGCCAGCTTGGCATAGTCGGGGTCGCCGAACCAGTTGGGCGGGGAAAGTCCGAGCTTGCGCAGCCCCTGGTTGACGATGCCCATGTTGGGATCGAGGAGAGCCCAGAAAATGAATGATGTCGCGAACAGCGGAAGAATCGAAGGCAGATAGAGGATCACGCGGTAGATGGGGATTTCGGGCAGGTTCTGGTTCATCGCCAGCGCGAGGACCATGGCCACGACCACCCCGATCGGCACCGAGAGCCCGGTGAGATAAAGGGTATTCCAGAGGACTTTCCGCATCAGCGGTTCTTCGAGCATCTTGCGATAGTTCGCGAGGCCGACGTAGGTCGTCGGACCGTAGCCCGAATACTTCATGAAACTCAAATAGACAGTGTAGAAAATTGGGTAGATCGTGAACGCGAGGAGACCGATAATCCACGGTCCGACGAACACCATGGCGAGCGCCAGCTGATGGCGTTCCCGGCGCGACTTCCACCAATGTTGCTTCCCGGAAACGATTGGGGCAGGTGCAACGCCTTGCGCGGTCGCGGTGCTGCTGGATTGCGTAGCCATGATTCACGTTTCCTGTGAGCACTGGTGCGGGCCGAAGCCCGCACCAGTTGACAGTCTCCGTTTTCCCGTCCGGAACGAAATCCGGTGGGGAGGGAACTACGCCGGCGGCGCTGCGACCGGGCAGTATCCGCCCGCATCGAGTTCCGCCTGGGTGTTGTCCCGTGCAACGGCGTAGGCATCTTCCGGCGACGAGGTATTGAGGCGAATGGCATCCCACGCCGCCTCCAGCTCGTCCCAGTACTTCGCGCCGACCGGCAGGGGTGGGCGGTACTTGGTCGTCGGGAACACGTTCTCGACGAACCACAGGTTGCCCTCTTCGAACAGTGTCGTGTCCGTGAGGAGTTCCTTCAGCACCGGCAGGTTGTTGTTGATCTCGACGTAGGTGCGGGAGCCGTCCGGGCCGCAAAGGTACTTGACGAACTCGTACCCGCCCTCGGCGTTCTTGGCGCCCATCGGCACCACGCCCGACCAGCCGCCGGCCATGCAGTAGCTGTCCTGGCCTTCGGTGCCGACCGGCATGTAGGTGTAGCCGATGTCGTCATCCGGCTGGTAGGTGCGGAAGTTGGCGAACATCCAGTTGCCGTTCAGCATGGTCGCAAGGCGCCCCTGGACGAACGGACTATCGGTCGGCGCCGCGCCGGTGCGGATCGCGTTCTGGACGAAGGCGTAGACCTTGTCCGCGCCGTACTGGTTGCAGTAGTCGTAGACCCACTGCGCACCTGCAAGGTTCTCCGGAGTGTCCGGCGTCACCTTGCAGTTCTCGTAGTCGAAGAACTCGCCACCGAAGGCGAAGCCCCACGTGTAGTGGAAGCCCTGGCCGAAGTACGGCACGAAGCCCATCGAGTCGAAGTTGTCGCCGTTGTCGACATTGAGGCCGCCAACGAGCTCGTGCAGCGTGTCGAAGGTCATCGGACCGTTGTTGTAGTCAAACGGCTCGAGATCGACCCCGGCCTCGGTGAGCAGGCCCCGGTTGAAGAACAGGCCGCGCACGTCGGTATCGAACGGAAGAGCGTACGGCTTTCCGTCGTAAGTCGCTTCTGCCGCCGAGAATCCAACCCACTTCTCGGTCAGGTCCGGGTTGTCACCGGCAGCTTCCATGAACGGCGTCAGATCCTCAAGGAGGCCCTGTGCCGCGCGCTCGGCAACGATGAAGCGGTCGAGCAGGTAGACATCCGGTCCTTCGCCACCACGCACGGCGGTGATCAGGCTCGAGGAGTCGGAAACGGCAGCGGGCGGACGCTGGATGACCTCAACTTCATAGGCATCGCTCTGCGCGTTGAAGTCGGTGCCGATCTGCGACAGCGCATCGAACCCGGTGTCGCTGTGGGTCGTCCAGAAGGTGATTTTCGACTTCTCCTGGCCGACGACCGGCAGCACCGAGAACGTCGACGAAGCAGCTGCCGCGACGCCGAGTCCGGCCGCGCCCTTGACG
Source organism: uncultured Sphaerobacteraceae bacterium (assembly GCA_964610045.1). GTDB lineage: Bacteria > Chloroflexota > Chloroflexia > Thermomicrobiales > UBA6265 > JACCYX01. The sequence continues at coordinate 1,504 of CAZSUN010000009.1, read as the reverse complement.
AGGCCGCGCCGCGTCACCTGCTTGCCACTGGTGGTCTTGAGCACCGTGGCGAACTTGTCCATGGCCATAGTGTGATCCCCTTGACCGGGTGCCGCGAGGCTCTCCCGGCTGAATGAAACCGAACACGTTGCTGGAGTCCCATACCGTCCGAAGCTCCGGGCAGTCTGTCCCGGTGGCGCCTGCCGGAAACCCTCCTCTGTTTTCCATAATGGCGCAGAGAGCTTCGGAACCAGGTATTTTCGACAGCCCATGCCGCGCCCGCGATGATGTATTGACTGGCGCGTGCACCGTCTCGTTGTGACGTGCTGCGAACCGTACTCAATTCCCTGAATCCATGTCAATAGACACGGTGAACAATTTCCCATACCCTCCCACGGTCGGGTTAGCCACCCAACCCGGCATTCCCATGTCCTCTGCCTGGATAACCTCCAGTGCCGATTACCCGAACAGGACGTCTCATCCGATGCCGGCTGTTGTCCTTCACCACGTCTCGATCTGGACTCCCGAGCGCGCGCTCATCCTCGACGATCTCACCTGGGAGATCGAAACGGGCCAGCGCTGGGTCATGCTTGGGCCGAATGGCGCGGGGAAAACAACGCTTCTCTCGCTCATCGGAGCCGACCGGCATCCAAGCGCGGGCACCGTCGACATCCTGGGCGAGCGATCGGGCCAGACCGATATGCGCCAACTGCGCACACGCATCGGGCGGGTCGATCCCAGCGGCCGTGTCCTCGACTGGGTCACTGCCCGTGAACTCGTTCTCACTGGCCTGAAGAACACCATCTGGCCCCGGTGGGAAGACTGGGGCGAACCGGAGCGATCCCGCGCTGACAAACTCCTCGCCCTCGTTGGGTGCAGCGAATTCGCCGACCGCGAGATCAAGACCCTTTCCCAGGGCGAACGCCAGCGGGTGCGCATCGCGCGCGCCTTGATCGCAGACCCGGAACTGCTTCTCCTCGATGAACCCGCGACCGGCCTGGATCTGCCAGCTCGCGAAGCGCTCCTGGCCGCCATCGATGCCCTCGCCGGCCAGCAACCGGACCGGCCGATGGTGATGGTTTCTCACCACCTTGAGGACCTGCCCACCGGTATGACGCACGCCCTGTTGCTGAATAATGGCCGCATCCTCGACCAGGGACCCATTGGCGACATGCTCACGAGTGATCGCATCAGCGCCTGTTATGGCTTCCCGATCGATGTCCACGAACATGGAGGCCGCTGGTCGGCCCGGGCAGTCGCCGGCTGGACCGTGACCCACCACACCCCCACCATCCCTGCCTCACAAGGGTAGGTATGTCGAATCCTTGCCGACCTCCCGTAGAGGCCGAGACAACGGGTCGCCCAGCGTTGGACAAGCTCTATCTACCCCTGTGAGACCATCCCTGCCCCGTAGGGTTGCCGATCGCGTGTCTCGGCCCTCACTTCACCACCCCGCCATGCCGTACGGGCGGAGCCGCCGAGCATTGGTTTCGGCATATTCCACCCACCCCGCCGTCATGCTGAG
>CAZSUN010000008.1:0-73709 GCA_964610045.1 uncultured Sphaerobacteraceae bacterium | reverse complement strand
TGACTCGTCCACGATCGCGGCGCTGACGACCTCCTGGTGGTGGTCCCGTCGCCGATCCCGACCTCTTCAGACGGACTCGATATGAGTTACGTCCGCATCATCAGCCGTCAGACGTCGCTGGAATAGCGACATGATGATGCCAACTAATCGGCAGAATTGCCGACGATATTCGCGGCGTTGGAACATACCCTGAATGCAGATCCGGCGTGGGCCGGACGACGATCGACATCAGGAGACTGGTTCCATGTTCGCTTCGATCTACACGTTGGTCGCAAATCCAATCAGGTCACTCTTCGTGGTCGCGGTGATGATCCTGTTTGCCGTTTTCTCCACCCCCGGCGCGGGCCTGGCAGCCACCGACCCCAATGCCGGCCCACCGGATACATCCATCGAGGCGCAGTGTCCGCACATGGAGATCCTGTTTCGTGCCGAGGGGAGGTGGTTGGTGGAGCACCAGCCGTACTACGAACCCGACGATCCCATCATGGTGAGTCACCGGATCCAGTACTGGAACTACTGGCACTTTCTGGAGACCTGGTGTGGCGGCGCCCCTGTCGCCCACTAACGGACACCAGGTCAAGGACGTCGCTGGCCATCAGGCCACCGGCGTCCTTGTGCGCTCATGGGGCATCACGTCGGTCATGAAAAGACGTGGAAAGGTGCGATGTGTCGTTGTAGCGCTCAAGCTTCCACCCGCCATTGAATGACCATTCCGTAACTCCCGTGTTCGACGGGAAGAACGTCGCCGGTGCTCCCACGTTCGGGATGCCCAGGAGTACTCGCATGGACACCTCGATGACCCCGCCATGCGTGACCGCGACCACGGTTCTGTCGCTGTCATCACTCCGGACTCGATCGAGGAATCCCAGCACGCGTTCCCGGAACATGTTCCAGCTTTCGCCGCCGGGAGCCCAAACCCTGGCAGGCTGCTCCATCACATCGAATTCACCGAACTGCGATGCAAAATCGGACCAGCGCATTCCATCGGCAATCCCCACGCCCATCTCTTCCAAATCCGGGTCAGCCTGGATGCGATTGCCCGGGAATGCCGGCGAGAGAAGTCGGGCAGTTTCCATGGCACGGGCGAGTGGGCTGCTGAGCAGGACGGCAGATTCGGGGAGCATTCCTGGTGATTGCAGCCTGGTGCAGAGCAGCGCGGCCTGGTTGCGGCCATCAGGTGTCAGTCCGGGACACCCCGTGGCGCCAGGGATGACCTGCTGTTCCCAGTACGATGCAGCGCCATGACGCACGAACAGGAGGCGCATGAGCGAAGTGCTCCTGGTGAGCTAGTAGTGCTCGCGGAACAATTCAGGCGAGATGTACGGCAGCGAACGGTCGTCGCTGCGTTGCCGGTCGTAACGGTCCAGAATCATCGACCGGGTCCACTCGTCGCTGGCGGTGGGGGCGGTCGCGGCGAACACCGGCGGCAGGAGCGGTGGCGACGGGATGATGCTGATCGCCCCGGCATAGCCCTGATCGGCCAGGATGGCGATTACCCGGCGCGAGATCGGGTCGTCGGTGCTCAGTTCCCCGGCTCGCGAGACCCAGGTCGGAATCCGCACCAGGCTCAGGCGTGGCAACAGCCGCAGCACGGCCGCTTCCGCTTCGAGGTAGTGCGGCACGTCGCCGGAGAGATCGAGCGCCAGGTCGAGATCCCACTCCTCGGCGGTGTGCCGGAGTGACGTCAATTGCACTAGTTGGTCATGACCGCGCTGAATGCGCGAACCCCGGATCCCGATGGCAAACCGCACTGCCGATCTGGCGGCAGGGTCGAGGCGTTTCCGCAGCACGGCGCCGATCTGCGTTCCCGTCCCGGACTCGGCCATGCGCGGCAGCACGATCGTGCGGAGTCCCATCGAATCGGCGGACTGGTTGAGGAACGCGGTCAGCCGGTCCATCCGCCTGCTGGCCGCCCAGCCATCGACACTGGAGGGTACCCAGATGCTGCGAATCCTGACCACATCGATGCCAGGCGCATCCGGTACCCCGGAGGGAGGGAGCCAGGTGGATCGCAGGTCGATGTCGAGGGCGAAGAACTGGTGATCACGGGCCCGGACAAAGGCATTCGACAGCGACCCGGTTATCGTCGGACAGACTCCGGTCACGATCGTTGGCCGCCCGTTGGGCTGGAATGACGATGGGGAAAGCACGCGTTCACCGCCTGCCGCTGGCCGGAATCGCTCATCCGGCGAGACGTAGGCGCCTAGTGTAGCATCCCTGGTTGTGCTGCCCGCAGGATCGCAGCCTCGACCGCAAGCTCGGTCGCCACCATCAACGGCAACCGGTCGCCAGGACCAACCGCCGCCTCCGCGACCGTGCTCGCGAAGGCGATGTCGCCATCGAACATCGTGTGCGCGGGAACCACCAGGCGCGCCAGGGCATCGTGGGCAGCCACGCACATGCGCGTGAGCGTGCCGTGATCGCATGGAAAGTCAGTCACGATTGCCATCAGGGTCGTGGCTTCCCTTTCCCCGGGAATAGTCGTCCTCGCCCGCATGATCCCGGCGCGAGGATCATCGGCAAGGCCGCGCACCGCGCCAAGCGCATTCAGCACCACGAACGCCGTGATCAGGGAGTCACCGCAACCTTCCTGGGCAATACCGATCCCGCCCGCGCGTGGATCCCCCGCCAGCTTGTTCCACGTCGCTCCCGTGCCGGCGCCGGTTGCACCCTGCTCGACCTCATTCGCTGGACGCGCGTTTCTCAGCGCAATGCGTCCGGACCCGGCATCCGGGGCCAGCAGCGACCCGGTCGACAGGTCGAAGATGACCGCTGCCGGAACGATGGGAACCGGGCCGGCTGCCGTCTGGAAGCCGCGCCCAAGCGTGGCCAGTTCCCGCACCACGCCGTCCGCAGCCGCCAGGCCGAAGGCACTGCCCCCGGTAAGCACGATCGCGTCAACCCGTTGCGCCAATTGCCCGGGTGCAAGGCAGGCCAACTCCCGGCTGCCCGGCGCCGCTCCCCGCACGTCCACGGCGGTCAGCGCCGGGCCATCGAAGACCAGCACCGTGCATCCCGTCCGCGCTCCATGATCGGTCCAGTGACCAACCTTGAGTCCTGGCTGGTCATGCAGGGCGCCTACGGCCACGTCACCACCGTGCCGGGGCGAGCATGAACGACCTCGCCATCGAACAGGGGCCGTGCACGTTCAACGGTCGCCGCAGGATCGTTCTCCTCGAACATGTGCGTCACGATGAAGGTCGACGCGCCGGCACCGGTGGCCAGCGCAGCACCCTCGTCAATGGCGATGTGGCCACGGAACCCGTCCGATTTCTGGTCGATCGGTGTCGTCGACTCGGTCATCACCACCGTCGCGCCGCGAGCCAGCCCCGAGAGATCGGCGGTTGGCCCGGTGTCCGCCGAATAGAACAGGTCGCCGCCGCTCGCCGGATGAACCCGGATCGCCCAGCAGGGCACCCAGTGGACGGTGGGGGCGAACGTCAACACGAACGCGCCGATGCCTAGAGGTTGGTCCGGATCGTATTCGGCAACATCGAACACGTTGGTGAAGAAGGTCGTGGGGTCACCTTCGAAGTCGAATGCTGCACCGAGCCGGTCCAGCAGGTCGATGCCGCCAGGCGGCATCCACAACTGCACTTTCCCGGAGGGCTTGACCGGGTTGTACGACAACGAGAAGCGCAGCGACACCACATCGAGCATGTGGTCGACGTGCAGGTGGGAAATCACGACCGCATCGATCGCGCGGAAATCGGTGTGCTTCCGGAGTTCCTGGAGTGTGCCGGGCCCGAGGTCGAGCACGATCCGGGTTCCGCCGTGTTCGACCAGGTAGCCCGCGCATCCCTGACCGGTCCCAACCGAGGCTGCGCTGCCGCCGAGCACGGTGAGCGACGTTGTCATGCATGCTCCTTCCGCCACTATCGCGGCAATTCGGATTCGTCCGGGATGACGACCGACCAGGCTTCGGTACGAACCATGTCGAGATGCGAGAAGTCGTTGATCCGGTGCGCGATCGTTCTGGTTGCCTGGACTTCGAGGTGCGTGACGCTGCAGTTGGCGACCGGGTAGCGCCCGTAGTCGTTGGGCGATCCACCATCGAGTTGCGCGATCAGGGATCCGATCACGCCGCCATGACAGACAACCGCAACGTGGAGCCCGGCGTGGCTGACCGCGATCTCCTCGATGGTGGCGAAGATCCGGTCGTGGAATTCGCGGCGCATGTCACCGCCGGGCCAGACAAAGGTTTCATTGAACGGATCGTCCTGCAGGGTCAGGACCTCCGGAAAGCGCTCCGTCGCTTCCACCATCGTCAGTCCTTCAGCGTACCCGAAGTTCATTTCCCGCAGCCGGGGCTCCAGGCGCAACTCGCGGCCCTGATGGCGGGCAATCTCCGCGGCCGTCAGGCGGGCGCGTTGGAGCGGGCTGGCAATGACGGCGTCGAGCCGGATGCTCCGCATGGTGAGTCCGACCTGTCGTGCCTGCTGCACGCCAAGATCGTCGAGCGCCATATCGGTGTGGCCGATCAACTGGTGGTTCACATTGCCAGGTGTCTGGCCATGGCGGACAAGGTAGAGGTTTGAGGGTCGATCCTGCGCGTGCTGCAATCGATCGAAGGTGCGCGGTGGTGCCGAAAACGTCAAGGTCTTCTCCCAGGTCGTGGCGGTGCCGACATGTCCTGATCCTACCAGAATTCGGTGCGTTTCTCTCGGCACGATCATCGTGTGGACAGGCTCTCTCCCTGAGAGTTTGCCTCATTCGCGTGGCCGTGCCGCTCGAGCGACGATTCCACGTACCGGGACGTAATCAGGGGCGGGCAACGGGTGGTGGACGTCTGCCGGACGACGCGGCGTTTCGGTCGTTTGTAAGGGCCGCCCAGCGAGCGTGTGGCGGCCCTTTGCTCACGGTGAACGTGCTCCGCACAGGGATGTCTCGACTCCGCCCATCCCTCGGCTGGCCATCCCACAGACCCCCTTCCAGCGAAAGGTGGAACCGTGCCTCGGGTCGGGCTCTACTCGACATGACAGCACGTTTTGGCCGACTGTGTTCGCTCATGCACCCGGAATGGGAGGTGTCGTGAGGAGGGCGCCGACCTGCAATCATTCCCTCTCGACCTGATTGAAGTACTCGCAGACGTTCTGCAGGAAGCACACCTCGCAGCGTGGACGCCGCGCCTGGCAGACCTGCCTCCCGTGCTCGATGGTTTCGACGTGGGCAGCGTAGATCGTCGGGGGATCCGGGCCAGTCAGGTCGACCAGGATGCGCTGCTTGGTGACCGTGCTGGTGCGATCCGGGACGATGCCGATCCGGGTCATCACGCGGGCTATGTGCGTGTCGACCGGAAATACGGGCATGCCGAGCGCGAAGAGCAGAACGCAGGCCGCAGTCTTCGGCCCGACGCCGTCCAGCCCGGTGAGCATCGCCATCGCCTCGTCCACGGAGAGATCGTTGAGATGGATGCCCCTGGCTTCGAGATCGAGCATCGATCGCAGCGCCTGCTGGATGCGCGGCGCCTTTTGTCGCGAGAGTCCTCCCATCCTGATCGCGTCCATCACGTCGCTGGTTGGCGCTTCGACCACCTCTGTCCACGATGGATAGGCAGTCCGCAGCGCGCTGAACGCGGCGCTCGAATTCCGATCGGTGGTGCTCTGCGACAGGATGGTGCCGACCAGGGTTCCAGGCAGGTCCAGGTTGGGAACGAGTGGACGTGGTCCGTAGGCCATTTCCAGTTGCCGGGTTACCTCATCGAAGCGGTCCTGGCGGGATTCGTCGTCATGAATCATCGAAAGAGCCCTTTTCCTCGCGCTGGAGGTGGTATATTGTTCGCTAGTTTGCGCATTAGCAGGAAGCGGTTTCACCAAGTGCCCGATACCACCCAGATGCCACCCGACATGGCAACCCCGCCTCGCATCCCGTTCCGGATGTCGAGGTTTCTTTTTGCGCCCGCCGCGTGTTGTGGCCAGGAGGATGCGTGATGGCGAATACACTCCTGATTCGTGGCGGACGCGTCATCGATCCTGCCAACGAGCGTGACGGACGATTCGATGTCCTGATCCTGGATGGCAGGATCGAACAGGTCGAACCGGAGATCGAACCGGCAGACGATGTCGACGTCTTCGACGCGACGGGATTGCTCGTCACACCCGGCTGGATCGACGTTCACGTTCACCTTCGCGATCCGGGCTTTGCGGAGAAGGAAACCCTGGAAACGGGGACCGCCGCCGCCGCGGCTGGTGGGTTCACGGCAATTGCCTGCATGCCCAATACCAAACCCGCCCTCGACAACCCCGAAATCATCGCCGATCTGGTAGCCCGGGCGAAGGAGCGTGGTCTCGTTCGCGTCTACCCTATCTCGACGATCACGAAAGGTCGCACGGGTGACGAGGCGGTCGACTTCGAGGGGGTGATTGCGGCTGGTGCCATCGGCTGGTCCGACGATGGCGACACGACCGCCAACAGCCAGATCATGCGTCAGGCGCTCGACGCCTCGAATCGGCTCGACCGACCGGTGATCGTGCACTGCGAAGACAAGGCCCTCGCCCACGGTGCGATGAACGAGGGCGACGTCTCCCGGCGACTCGGTATTTCCGGAATTCCGGCGGCGGCCGAGGAAATCATCATCAGCCGTGACCTGATGCTGGCGGAACTCACCGGCGGCTGGCTTCACGTCTGCCACGTCTCGACCGGGCGCGGCATCGAACTGATCGCTGACGCCTGGCGACGCGGCGTCCACGTCACCGCCGAGGTGATGCCGCACCACCTGACCATGACTGACGAGTGGGTTGCAGGTGACCGGACCCTCCACAACACCGGGATCAATCCCGGCCTGCGGGGTGAACCGGGCGATCCCAACACGAAGGTCAATCCTCCCTTGCGCACGGTTGCGGACACCGAAGCCCTGCTCGCGGCGCTCCAGGCCGAGGATTTCGACTGTTTCGGCACCGACCACGCCCCACATGCCTTTCCCGAGAAGGGCGGCTCGGCGTTCGAGGATGCCGCGATGGGCATGAGTGGCCTCGAATTCGCCTTCCCGCTCACCTGGGCGCTTGTCGAAGCGGGGCACATCAGTGAGCCGGAGTTGGTTCGCCGCTGGACGGTCGAGCCTGCCCGCATCCTTCGTGTCGACCAGGGCACATTGACGCCCGGCGCAGTCGCCGATGTCACCGTGTTTGACCCGGCCCGTTCGTGGACGGTGACCCCGGAAGCCTTGAAGACGAAAAGCGCCAACACCCCCTTGCTCGGCATGACCCTCACCGGGCGGGCCGTCCTTACCCTCGTCGATGGAGAGGAACGATATCGTGCCTGAACCGAAGCGCTACAGCCCACCCAGCGATGCCGCCCTCGCCCTTGCCGACGGCCGGGTCTTTCGCGGGCACGGGTTCGGCGCCGACACCGACAGCAGCGGCGAGGTCGTCTTCACCACAACCATGACCGGGTATCAGGAGGTCTGTACCGATCCGTCGTTCCGCGGCCAGATCGTCTGCATGACCTACCCCCTGATCGGCAACTATGGGGTCAATGACGACGACAACGAGTCGCGGCAGCCATGGATCGCCGGACTGGTTGTCCGCGAGTGGAGCGATGCTCCCTCGAACTGGCGCTCGACCGGCACGATCGACGCCTATCTCAAGGACTCCGGGATTCCGGGCATCGCCGGGATCGACACTCGCGCCCTGACCCGGCACATTCGCGCGGTGGGCGATACGCGGGCCGTGCTCGTCCATCACGCGCAGGGACTCACCGATGAGGTGCTCGTCGCCCGGGCCAGGGTTGCGCCGCTCCCGGGAGAGCAGGATGTCGTGGGCGAGGTCCTGGAAGCCACCGAGCAGCAATTCGGCGATCCCGAAGCCGACATCCAGGTGGTCGTCCTCGATTGCGGTGTGAAGCGGAACATCATCCGCTCGCTGACCCGGCGGGGAGTCCGGGTGACGGTGGTGCCGTACGGTACGCCATACAGCAGGATCGCCGAGATCGACCCGGACGGCGTCATCGTCTCGCCTGGCCCCGGCGATCCCGCCAATCTCGATGACGGGCTCGACGTGGTCCGCTCGCTGCTGGAAGACGAGCGGCCCTACTTCGGGATCTGTCTCGGACATCAATTGCTGGCACGGGCGATCGGCGCCGAGACCGACAAGCTCAAGTTCGGTCATCGCGGCGGAAACCAGCCGGTGATGGACGAGCGGTCCGGCCGCGTCACGATCACTGCCCAGAACCACAGTTTCCGGGTGGTCGACGGCTCGGTCCCGACTGATACCGGCTGGCAGGTTGCCCTCCGAAATCTCAACGATGGCTCGGTGGAAGGACTGGCACACGACCGGCTGCCCGTCCTCTCGGTCCAGTTCCACCCGGAAGCATCTCCCGGCCCGGTCGACTCCAACACCATGTTCGACGAATTCCTCAACCTGATCCGCGACCGGGAGGCCGCTTCGGCATGAAACCGGACTGTCATTCCGAGCGCAGCGAGGAATCTTGACCCGACAGTCATGTACAGATTCCTCGCAAGCTCGGAATGACAACAAGCCATGGTACGGCTCTACGAACATGACACAGGGATGAGGGAATTGGTGGTAACAGCGGTGACACGAGGATCGAAGAAGACCCCCGAGAGCGTGCTGGTGATCGGCTCTGGCCCGATCGTGATTGGCCAGGCCGCCGAATTCGACTATGCCGGATCGCAAGCGTGCCGCGCCCTGCGCGAGGACGGCGTCCGCACCATCCTCGTCAACTCCAACCCCGCCACGATCATGACTGACGAGGACGTCGCCGATGCCGTCTACATCGAGCCGTTGACGCCCGATGTCATTCGCCGGGTGATCCAGCGGGAAAAGCCGGAAGGCCTGCTGCCAACGCTTGGCGGGCAGACCGGCCTCAATCTGGCTGTCAAGGTCGCCGAGCTCGGCATCCTCGACGAGTACGGTGTACGCCTGCTTGGCACTCCCCTGAAGGCGATCCAGGAGGCCGAGGACCGCGCCCTCTTCAAGAACCTGCTTCAGCGCATCGGCGAACCAGCGATTCCGAGCGTCATCGTCCACTCGGTCGACGAGGCCCGCGAGTTCGCGAAAACCACGCCGCTGCCGCTGGTGATCCGGCCCGCCTACACCCTGGGCGGCACCGGTGGCGGCGTTGCCCACACGCCGGAAGAGCTCGACCGTATCGTCACCTCCGGTCTCAATGCCAGTCCGATCCACCAGATCCTGCTCGAACGCTCCCTCCTTGGCTGGAAGGAGATCGAGTACGAGGTCATGCGCGACAGCGCCGACACCTGCATCACCATCTGCAACATGGAAAACATGGATCCGATGGGCGTTCACACGGGCGACAGCATCGTCGTCGCCCCGTCGCAGACACTGTCGGACCGCGAATACCAGATGCTGCGCGCTTCGGCGATCAACATCATCCGTTCGCTGGGAATCGAGGGTGGGTGCAACGTCCAGTACGCGCTCGATCCCGACTCAATGGACTACGGGGTGATCGAGGTCAATCCGCGCGTCTCGCGATCGTCCGCCCTGGCCTCGAAAGCCACTGGCTACCCGATCGCGCGGCTCTCGGCCAAGATCGCAATCGGCAAGCGGCTCGACGAGCTGATCAACGTCGTCACCGGGCAGACCACCGCTGCCTTCGAACCCGCCCTCGACTATGTTGTCGCGAAGATCCCACGCTGGCCGTTCGACAAGTTCCCGCGTGCCGATCGCACCATCACCACCCAGATGAAGGCTACCGGCGAAGTCATGGCGATCGACCGCTCCTTCGAAGGGGCGATCCAGAAGGCGGTCCGCTCGCTGGAGACGACCGCGAAGGACATGTCCTGGGAAGATCCCGCCTGGGGCGATGACCTCGATACCATCCTGGAGTTCGTCAGGCGTCCGACCGATATCCGGATGTGGGCGTTGATGGCGGCGCTCCGCCGCAATGTGACGGTCGAGAAGCTCCACGAACTCTCCGCCATCGACGAATGGTTCCTCTGGAAGCTGGAAGGACTCGTCGCCCTTGAGCGCCGCATGTCTGCGGAGGACCTGACCCCGGAGTTGCTGTGGGTGGCCAAGCGGGCCGGTTTCTCAGACCGCCAGATCGCCGGTTGTAGCGGCCAACCAGTCGCCAGCATTACCGCGCTGCGTCGCGAACACGGCATGGCCCCGGTGTACAAAATGGTCGACACCTGCGCCGGCGAGTTTGCCGCCCAGACACCGTACTTCTACTCGACCTACGAGGAAGAGGACGAGGCCACACCGCTCGCGGGTGAGCGGGCGGTCGTCGTCGGCTCCGGCCCGATCCGGATTGGGCAGGGCATCGAGTTCGACTATTGCTCGGTCCAGGCTTCGCGCGCGCTTCGCGAGAACGGCGTCTCGTCGATCATGGTGAACTCCAATCCGGAGACCGTCTCCACCGACTTCGACGCCAGTGACCGGCTCTATTTCGAGCCGCTCGACGCCGAGAGCGTGCAGGAAATCATGCTGCACGAGGCAGGCGGCGTTACCGCGGCACTGCCGCCCGCCATCGTCCAGTTCGGTGGGCAGACCGCGATCAATCTCGCCAAACCCCTCAGCGACTTCGGCGTACCGATCCTTGGCTCGTCGCTTGAATCGATCGACCTGGCAGAGGATCGGCACCGGTTCGAGGCATTCCTGCGCGGTCTCGAAATTCCGCAACCGGCCGGGGCGGCTGTCACCTCCCTGCACGATGCCGAAGCGGTCGCCTCCCGCATCGGCTACCCGGTACTCGTGCGTCCGTCGTACGTTCTGGGTGGACGGGCGATGGAGGTCGTCTACGGTGCCGACCAGCTCGCCCGCTACATCCGCAACCAGGCGTCGCTGACACCCGAGCACCCGGTCCTCGTCGACAAGTACCTGATCGGCAAGGAAGTCGAGGTCGACGCCATCTGCGACGGCGATCAGGTCCTGATTCCCGGCATCATGGAGCACATCGAACGGGCCGGGGTCCACTCCGGCGACTCGTTCGCGGTCTACCCTGGTATCAATCTCTTCCCGTCCGACGTGGAGACCATCGTCGATTACACGACCCGGATCGCGCTCAACATCGGCGCCCGCGGCCTGATCAACATCCAATACGTCATCCACGCCGGGCGCATCTTCGTGCTCGAGGTCAACCCTCGCTCATCGCGCACGGTCCCGTTCCTCAGCAAGGCCACCGGCGTGCCGATGGTGAAGCTGGCGACCGGGATCATGCTCGGCCAGACACTCAAGGAGCAGGGGTTCAACGGCGGCCTGCATCCACGCCAGCCCCTGATGGCGGTCAAGGCTCCCGTCTTCTCGATGGCCAAGCTGCGTGGTGTGGAGGTTCACCTCGGACCCGAGATGAAGTCGACCGGTGAGGTGATGGGGATCGACCGGACGTTCGAATCGGCGTTCTTCAAGGCGCTGATTGCGGCCGGGCTCTCCCTGCCGGAACGAGGCAACATCCTGGTGACCGTGGCCGACGAAGACAAGACGGACGCGCTGGAATTCATCCAGAAGCTCGTCCGCATGGGGTTCCACCTCTATGCCACCGAGGGCACGGCCTCGATGATCGAGCGCAACGGGATGCCCGTGAAAATGGTGACCAAGCGAATCGGGCGCGGGTCGCCTGATATGCTGGATGTGATCCTCGACGGTACGGTGCACGGGGTGATCAACACGCCGGGACCAGCCGACAAGGAGATCCTGGACGGGCTGGAAATCAGGCGTGCGGCGGTCGAGCGCGGCATTCCCTGCATCACGTCGGTCGACACCGCCCGGGTTGTCGTCGACGCGATGGAGAAGGCCAGTTCGATCTACACCGTCGCCCCGATCCAGACCTATCGCCAGGCCAACGTGGGGTACTAGGTTCGTTTGTAGGGGTCGCCCCCGTGGCGGCCCTGGGGTTTCCGCCAAATCAGGGTCGCCACGGGGCAACCCCTACAGACCCCGATACATGGCGTGGATCGAGACGGGGACCGCATGGCAGTACCGGCACCGACAACCCATGAACGCGAACCCGGCTGGTCGCGCGAGTTTCGCGGCGCCATCACATCCGTCGAGCCCGTGATGGGCGATTCGTCGCTGATCTCGTTCGTCGCGCCGCCGAACCTGGTGGCGACGGCGCGAGCCGGCCAGTTCGTCGAAATCCTCTGCCGGACGGAGTGGTCCACCGATCCACTCCTGCGCCGGCCGCTCTCCGTCTACGCCGCCGATCCCGATCGCGGTGAATTGACCGTACTCGTCCGGCCCTATGGCCGGGGTAGCGCCTGGCTGGTCCAGCAACCAGTGGGTGCTGTCCTCGATGTCCTGGGACCGCTCGGCAACACGTTCTCCATCAACCCGAAGAGCCGCAACCTGCTGATGGTCGCCGGTGGTGTTGGTGCTGCCCCGCTGCGGATGCTGGCGGCGGAAGCGGTGAAGGCCGATCTCAATGTGACCTGGCTGCTCGGCGCCATGCATGCGGGCGGGCTCCTGACCCCGCAGCACCTGCCGGGGGAAGTCGAGTACGTCGTCGCGACCGACGATGGCAGCGCGGGGCATCACGGATTCGTCACCGATCTCATTCCGAATTACATCCCATGGGCGGACCAGGTGTTCACCTGTGGCCCGGAGCCGATGTTTCGCTCCCTGCGCCGCGAGGTACTGCGGGCCCGGATCGGGAATGCTCCATCGGTGCAGGTCTCGGTCGAGCGAACCATGGCCTGCGGGGTAGGTGCGTGCCTGGGATGCGTGGTCGAGACGAGGCATGGCATGAAAACGTCGTGTGTCGAAGGGCCGGTGTTCGATATGGATGAGCTGGTGTGGTCGTGAGCGAATCCCTGGTGACCGCCCCCGATCTCCGTGTCGATCTCGCCCCGCGCAACCCCCGGGAACTGGTGCTGCGCAATCCGGTCATACCAGCTTCGGGATGCTTCGGGTACGGGCTCGAATACAGCGGGATCGTGGATGTCCAGCGTCTCGGCGCGTTCGTCAGCAAGGGCATTACCCCAAAACCGCGTTCCGGCAACCCGATGCCGCGCATCACCGAGACACCGTCCGGCATGCTCAACGCGATCGGGCTCCAGAATCCCGGTATTTCGGGGTTCATCCGGAAGTACCCGCCGATCTGGGAATCGTGGGACGTGCCGGCCATCGTCAACATCTCGGCGGAGTCGATCGAGGATTTCGTGCTGATGGCCCGACGCCTGGACGAAGTTCCCGGTGTCGCCGCGATCGAAGTCAACATCTCCTGCCCGAACATCAACGCCGGCGGCTATTGCTTCGGCTGGGACCCGGTGATGTCGGCCGATGTCACGCGGGCGGTCCGGGCCGCCACGACGCTGCCGATGATCGTCAAGCTCAGCCCCGGCGCGGTCGATGTGGTAGAGATTGCCCAGGCAGTCGAGGAAGCCGGTGCAGACGCAATTTCGCTGATCAATACGCTTGTCGGGATGGCGATCGATACGCGGCACCGCCGCCCCGTGATCGCCAACCACACCGGCGGGCTCTCCGGCCCCGCCGTGCGACCGGTCGCGGTGCGAATGGTCTACCAGGTCGCCCAGGCGGTCGGCATTCCGATCATCGGACTCGGCGGCATCGCGAAGCTCAACGACGCGCTCGAATTCCTGATGGCCGGCGCCAGTGCGATCCAGGTCGGGACAGCGGTCTTCGCCGATCCTGCCGTCCTGATGCGTCTCATCGATGAACTTGCCGCCTGGATGACGATCAACGGCTTCACGCGCGTCTCCGACATCGTCGGCATCGCGAACCCCCGCTTCTGCGCCCGGGTCGAACCGGACGAGGCGTGGCCCGAAGAGGTTGCCGAAGGATGAAGGTCCTCTATTTCCTGCTCATCCTCGTCCCGGTCGTGCTGGTCCTGGAGTTCTCCGGATTCGACAACAGCGGCGTGATGTTCGTGCTCTCGGCTCTGGCGCTGGTGCCGCTCGCCGCAGTGCTGGGGGTCGCCACCGAGCGGGTCGCCGAGTTCACCGGCCAGAAGATTGGCGGTCTGCTGAACGCCACCCTCGGTAATGCCGCCGAACTGATCATCACCATCGTCGCCCTGCGCGAGGGTCTCATCAACGTCGTCAAGGCCAGCATTGCCGGGTCGATCATCGGCAACATCCTCGTCGTGCTGGGAGCCGCCATCGTTGTCGGGGGGATCAAGAACGGGCCGCAGTCGTTCAACGCACGGATCGCCTCGACCAACGCGACGATGATGAGCCTGGCCGTGGTCGTCCTCATGATCCCGGCCATTTTCGCCCTTGGCGCCGATGGCATGCAGGTCTCGCACGACAGCATCGTCAATCTCAGCGACGGCGTCTCGGTCATCCTGATCCTGCTCTATGCGCTCTACCTCGTGTATACCGTCTTCGCGGTCAGGACCAACGATGTCCTGGACACGGTCGACGAATCGCTGCACAAGCCGCCCCGGCGGGGGCTCTACATCGCCATCGGGTTGCTTGCCGTCTCAACCATCGCGATCGTCGTGATGTCCGAGATCCTGGTTGGCGTGATCGAGCCGACGGCCGAAGCCTGGGGAATGTCGGATCTCTTTGTTGGTGTCATGCTCGTGCCGCTTGTCGGCAACGTGGCGGAGCACCTGGTCGCGGTCCAGATGGCGTGGAAGAACAAGATGGACCTTGCGATCGGTATTGCCGCCGGGTCCGGCCTGCAAATCGCCCTCTTTGTCGCGCCGGTGCTGGTGCTGGTCAGCCAGTTCGTGGGACCGCAACCAATGTCGATCGTCTTCAACTCCTACGAGCTGGCTGCCCTCGTCGGCGCCGTGCTTACCATGACCCTGGTATCGATCGACGGCCGCACCAACTGGCTCGAAGGCGCCCAATTACTCTCACTCTACGCCGTCCTCGCGATGGCGTTCTGGATCGTCCCCTGACACGGGACGGGGCCGCACCTTCCGCCGTCGCAGGCGGCACCTGGCCCGTCAATGTGCAGGCGGATGTGTCGGCCCGTGCCCTGTCGGATTGTCTTCGTCCCCCGTTGAGTTTCATAGCCACCTGGAGGAACCACGTCAATGGCCGCAATCGACGTTCTCGGTGTCATGGAAGCGTCCGGTGCCCTCAAGCACGGGCACTTCCTCTTCTCCTCTGGCCGTCACGGCGATATCTACCTCGAAAAGTTCGATCTGCTCCGCAATCCCGTGGCCACCGTCGAGGTCTGCGCCGGGTTCGCGGACCGGTTCCGCGATGACGCGATCGATGTGGTCGTCGGTCCGACCACGGGCGGCGTCATCCTCGCCTTCGAGACAGCGCGGCAACTCGGGACGGTGGCCGCTTATGCCGAGCGGGCCTCCGAGGGCTCATCGAAGCGAGAGATCCGCCGCGGCACCGTCTTCACTCCCGGCACGCGGGTGCTGGTGGTCGATGACATCCTGACGACCGGGGGATCGGTCCGGGAAACACTCGACGCTCTCGCCGGTCACCCGGTCGAGGTCGTCGCGGTTGGGGTCATGGTCGACCGTAGCGGCGGCAAGGTGACGTTTGGCGATGTGCCACTCTTCGCGCTGTCGTCCCAGGCGGTCGCCTCCTGGGACGCGGACGAGTGCCCGCTTTGCCGGCAGGGCATCCCGCTCACCAAACCAGGCACGACCGCCGTGCCTGGCTCCTGACGCCGGGGCTCCTTCAATGGTCAATTCACCCTGACTGCTGGCAGGGAAGGCCAACAGTTCCACTTTCCGGGTCCTGGACGGGGCATACCGACTCCGGGTGAACACGGGCCGAACCAGTTGGGCTGCGGATCTTGCTCCGCCCGCGAACGAACGCCGAGGTCGCGAACGCCACGAACTGTCTGGAACCTCACCTGATTACCCGATTCGGTATCACTGCCCGGCGCGCCTCGGTCGTTTGTAGGGGCCGACCAGCGAGCGTGTGTCGGCCCTTCCCCTACCTGATACGGAGTTAGGACAGAACCTGCGCGGTTGACTGCAGCGGCGGGCCACACAGGGCCCGCCCTACGAACGGATCCATCGCGGCCAACCCGCATTCCATATGAACCGCATGTACCCTCCCGGAACCGGATGTGACGGTCGCCAGGTCGTCCAGGGGTGGGCGATTTGATGTGTAGGGAGATTGCGGAGGGCGACCGCTACAGGGATGTGTGCCGGGCCCGCAGCGGACTATTCGGACGACCGGGCGTGTTCCAGTTTCTGGCGTAACTCTTCGCGCAACTCGCTGAGCTCATCGAGGCGCTTCTCGATCTGCGCCATGGTGTCCTCGCGGGGCCGCTCGACGTACTCGTCGCGCAGTTCGACCAGCATCTGCGCGAGGCGGCCGATGGTGCGCACGGTCTGCGCTGGGGTGTCGTCGCGCTTGGGGGATCCGAAGCCGCTCATCGATGCTCCCGAGGTGAACTACCGGGGAATGAGCACACCAGTCAAGGCGGGACCAGAGTACGCCGACAGCGTATCACGATCCGCCGCGTGATGGGTGTGTACGTACATCGCAATCTGACAAGATCGGCGCTTTACGCTCCGCGAAGCGGTAGCCGATTCGTGGCCTCGAATCAGTGGGGGTGGGATTGTCACTCCGAGCTTGCGAGGAATCTGTGTGTGGTGGATGCACACTCCTGAAGACAAGGAGGTTGACTTATCCGTCCGCCATCAGCACCGCCGGCAGCGTTCCGGACAGCAACAGGACAAGATCGTCTTCGGACAGCAGGGGAATCTTGAGATCCTGGGCCTTCGTGGCCTTGCTCCCGGCGTCCGCCCCGGCGATCACCGCCGATGTCTTCTTCGAGACCGACCCCGTGACGTTGGCCCCGAGTTTCCGGAGAGTCGCTTCCGCTTCCGGCCGCGTGTGCGTCTCGAGCCGGCCGGTGAGCACCAGGGTCAGGCCGTCCAGCGGGCGGTCGCCGGATTCGCTGCTGGACTCATCGCGGGTGCGTACGCCAACGTCCACGAACCTGGCGGCGAGGTCCTGATTCACCTGCTCGACGGTGAAGTCGCGGATCGCGTCGGCGACGATCGAGCCGATGCCGGGTACCTCCGCGATCACCTCCACATCGGCGGCGAACAGCGCGTCCAGCGAACCAAAGCGATCGGCCAGCAGATGGCCCGTGCGTTCGCCGACATGGCGAATGCCGAGCCCGTGGATAAGCCGCCAGAGCGGCTGCCGTTTGCTCTTCTCGACCGCCTCTTTCAGGTTGGCCGCGCTCTTTTCGCCGAGTCCTTCCAGGGCGGCGACCTGCTCCCAATCCAGCCGGTAGATGTCGCTGGCATCGTGCACCCAGCCCAGGTCGATGAACCGGTCCGCCAGGTTCGGGCCGAAACCCTCGATGTCCATCGCCGCCCGGCTGATGAAGTGATGGATGCGTTCCTTCAACTGGGCCGGGCACGACGCGTTCGTGCAGTAGCGCATCGCCACGCCCGGCTCGCGGTGGGTCGGCGTCCCGCACGATGGGCACAGGTCCGGCATCCGGAACGGGATTTCCTCGCCCGTTCGCCGCTCTTCGATCACCTTGACGATCTGGGGAATCACGTCGCCGGCCCGTTGCACGACGACCGTGTCGCCGATCCGGATGTCCTTGCGGGCAATCTCGTCCTCGTTGTGCAGCGTGGCGCGGCTGACGGTGACCCCACCGATGTTGACCGGCTCCAGCACCGCCAGTGGATTGAGGGTGCCGGTCCTGCCGACGTTCACGAGAATGTCGACGACCCGGGTCGTCTGCTGGGTCGCGGGAAACTTGTAGGCGGTTGCCCAGCGCGGGTCGCGCGCGACGTAGCCGATTTCATCCTGCAGCGCGAGGTTGTCGACCTTGATGACGCAGCCGTCGATCTCGAAGTCGAGTTCCGTCCGCTGCGCCTGCCACGACTGGCAGGCAGCCCAGACCTCGTCGACCGACTCCCACTGCGCCGCGTCCAGCGAGGTGGTGAACCCAAGTTCGGCCAGCCAGTGCAGGCACTCGAAGTGGGTTGCCGGCATGGGGGCGCCGTTGGCGTACCCGACCTGGTAGGCGAACAGGCGGAGTGGCCGCTGGGCGGTGACCGAGGTGTCCTTCTGGCGGATCGAACCGGCAGCGGCGTTGCGCGGGTTCATGAAGAGCTTGCCGCCGGATTCGCCGATTCGCTGGTTCAGCGATTCGAAGTCGGACTTCCGCATATAGATCTCACCGCGCACTTCGATGGTCTCCGGCATCGGGAAGTGTTCCGGCGTTCGCAAGCGGACCGGGATGGCGCGAATTGCCCGGACATTCGGCGTAATGTCGTCACCCACGAACCCGTTCCCGCGCGTGGCGGCGTGGTCGAGGGCGCCATCGACATAGGTGAGGGCCACGGCGAGTCCGTCGGTTTTCGGTTCGGTGACGAAGGTCAGGTCGTCCCGGCCGGCGAATCGCGCTGCGCGCTGGGACCAGGCGTGAAGCTCCTCCTCGTTGTAGACGTTGCTGAGGGAGAGGAGGGGCCGGGGATGGGCGATCTCCCCGAAATCCGACGAGGTGAACGAGCCGACTCGTTGAGTCGGTGACTCCGCCGTGACCATTTCCGGGTGTTGCGCTTCGATCGCCTTGAGTTCGTTCATCAGGGCGTCGTACTCGGCGTCGCTGGCTGTCGGGGCGTCGAGCACGAAATACTCGTAGGCGAACTGGTCGAGTTTGGTTCGCAACTCACCGACGTGCCGCTGGAGGTCGTTCTCTACCACGTTGGTTGATACTCCCTTCGTCGCGACAGTTCTCCGCGATCACCCGTTTCTCCCGGAGGCAGCCGGTTTCCACCACCCGGTATGCGAACATCTGTGCGGTCAGCTAGAATTGGTTCACATCGACGGTGTCCGTACACGCTCGCGAGTGTAGCACGCCCGTTCGGACTTGCCGCCATCCGTCATGTCGAGCGCAGCGGGACACCCCTGTGCGAAGCACTCTCTATTGGTTCAATCCATGCCCAATGCTCCCGGTTCGTCAACGCCGGCCACAATCGACGATGGACCGCGTTACAACGCACTCTGCGAGCGAGCGCTCTCGTTCATCGACCAGAAAGGCGGCTCGGTTCACGAAGACGCGCTTGTCCGGCATGTTTTCGGGAATGCCGGTTCAATCGCGATCTGGCGACCGCTGCTCCGCAACGTCATGGCCGAGCAGGCGGGGGCGGTTGCCCTCGTCAACGAGCACTGGACGCTGGTGCAAGGCGAGGTTGAGGCTCCCAACGGCTCTGTCCTCGCGGAGTTTGTGGCAATCGACGTCGAGACGACCGGACTCAAGCCAGGTGCCCAGCGAGTGATTGAAATCGCCCTCTACCGCTACCGGGAGGGAAAACTCGTCGAGCGATTCGAGTCCCTGGTTAATCCTGGCCGCCCGATCCCGGAGTTCATTACCCGGCTCACCACCATCCGCGACATGGATGTGGCCGAAGCGCCCGCCTTCGAGCTCCTGGCGGAACGCACCCTGGAATTCATCGGCGATGCCATACTTGTTGGACATAACGTCCGGTTCGATATCTCGTTCATCAATGCGGAACTCAAGCGTGCGGGCCACCTGCCCCTCATCAACGAACGCCTCGACACGCTGACGTTGGCGGTGCGCTACCTGAACAACCTCCGCAAGCCCAGCCTGGACCGTGTCGCCACCGCGGTGGGTCTCCAACCGCGAGACATCCATCGCGCCGGGGCGGATGCCGCCCTCACGGCCGAGGTTGCCCTGCGCCTGGCCGCCATCGCGGCCAGGGCGGGTGTCCGCAGCGTGGACGACCTGAAGACCATGGCCATGCCTGCCCAGCAGCGGCCTCGCGACGATGTTGGGCGCGGCAGGGCGGTGATGGACCGGTCCTGGTTGAAGGACATCCCGAAAAAACCGGGCGTCTACATCATGCGGAACAATCTGGGAGAGGTGATCTACGTCGGCAAGGCGAAGAACCTGCGCGAACGGCTGGCGTCCTACTACGCGCAGCCGCTGGGCTACACCCGGAAGATGGACGGACTGCTGGAAGCCATGTCCAGCGTCGAAACCGAGGTCGTCGGCACCGAACTGCAGGCGCTGGTGCTCGAATCACAACTGATCCAGCGGTACCAGCCTCGCTACAACACGGTCCTGCGGTCGGCCGAGCACTACCCGTACATACGGGTCGATCTCACCAACCCGTGGCCCCGTATTACGTTGGCGAAACAGCGCAAGGACGATGGCGCACGCTACTATGGGCCGTATCGCAGCACCAGTGGCGCACGCCGCACGATCGACGTGATCACCAGCGCGGTGCCGCTGCGAACCTGCACGAGGTCGTTCCGCAACGCGCGCAGCTACGGGAATCCCTGCCTGCGGCTCGACCTCGGCAAGTGCCTCGGTCCCTGCGTCGGCCGGACGATGCTGGATGACTACCGGGACCGGGTCAACGAAGTGCTGGACTTCCTCGACGGGAGCGACGAGGGACTACGGGCGCGGCTCTGGACGGATCTCGAAGCCGCCGCCGAGCGGTTGGACTTCGAGAAGGCCACCGCGTTGCGCAAGGATTTGCGTGCCGCCCTTGGGTTGATAGAGGAACAGGATCGATTGCGCGTCGCCGAACAGTCCCACAATCTGCTTCTCGTCCAACTCTCGGCCGATCCTGACGCGCGCGAAGTGCTGGTCATCCTCCACGGCCAGACCTGGGCCCAGCTTCGCGTTCAGCGCATGCCGGAAATCGAGATCGAGGGCTTCCCTGACGAGGACGACCCGGAGCCGCCCGACGACGACCTGGTCGTGATCATGCCGGTCGCTCGTCGCGCGGCCGACGAGGTGACCGTGATGGACGGTGCACGCGTCACCGACCTGGCCGACCGCCTGCTGCCGGTGATGCAGCGGGCGAGCTCGACTGCCATGCAACCGCTGGACCAGTATCGGGCCGATGAGGCCAACATCGTCAACCGGTGGCTGTTCCGCAACTGGGGTCATCCTGCCATCCTGCCGCTGGATCTCGACCGTCTCACCGACCGCGGCTACCTCGTCTCCCTCGCCGTGAAGGTCCTCTCCCTCACCGACGAAGCGCTGGAAACCGTGATACAGGAGACGGCGGAAACTGATCCTGGCGACGAGCCGTTGCCCGACGACGAGGTCACCCCCATCCTCCCGGCCCCACAGGACGAGGAGTGACGCTCGCCCACCCCCCGGTGGACCTCTGCCGGATCGCACACAGGCTCCGTCGAGTACCGTGTTGGTAGGGGAGGATCAGCGAGGCGCCAGCCGAGCGTGTGTCCTCCCGTGATCGGTGGGGACTGCACCACGGGAGGACACACGCGGCGCAGTGAACATACGGGCGGCGCCATCTGGACGTGCGCCGCTGGTCCTCCCCTGCGCGCTGGTTGTTCCGGTGAGGGCGTGGGGCATCCTGTGCGCGCCGTCCCAATCGGGCCATTTCTTGCCGCCCATCGTGCACTGTGACATCATGCAGGCATGACTGGCTTGACATGCCCGTACCCCACATGGGGGTGACCGATCGGGGCTCGATCGCGACACGTTGCTGGCATGGGATGGAGGCACTCCAATGGACCGTCGTGAACTTCTGAAGCGGACTGGCGCGATATCGGCGGGCGCAGCCCTTGGTGGTGGATTGCCGGTGGCCGGTCTCGGCCTCGCGGCCGTCGCGGCCCAGAGCGAGGACTTCGATGTCTGGACGACCTGGACCGACGAGATCCGGACTGCGGTGATCGAGGGAATCGGCACGACGTTCGCAGAGGCGAATGGGGTCACGTTCGCCCATCGCTCGTGGGCGCTGGAAGAACTCCAGGACACCTTGCCGCGGTCCGTTGATAGCGACCAGGGGCCGGATGTCGCCCAGGTCAACAACGGCGAGGCCCTTGCGGGACCGATGGCCCGAGCCGGCCAGATCCTGACCCTGAAGGACTACGATGCCGAGTTCGGCTGGTCGGAGCGTTTCGCATCCAGCCTGCTCGCTCGCGCGATGTACAGTGCCGATGGCACGGTGTTTGGCGAAGGGGAGTTGTGGGGACTGCCGGCCGATTCGGAGATTGTCGGCTTCTACTACAACAAGCAAATCTTCTCCGATAACGGCCTCGAGGTGCCCACGACCTTCGAGGAGTTCGAGACCCTGCTCGGTGCGCTTCGCGAAGCAGGAGTCGAGCCGCTCGTCTTCGGCAACCTCGACAAGTGGCAGGCGATCCACCTCTTCGGAGAGATCCACGGCACCAACACCACCCGCGAGTTCCTAGACGGCCTGATCTTCCGCCGCGGCGATGCCGATTTCAACGATCCGTCGATCCTGGAAGCGGCGAACACTGTCATTGCCTGGAACGATGCCGGGTACTTCATGGACGGGTTCGACGGGGTCACCGGCGACGATGCCCAGGCGCTCTTCATCTCCGGTGTCGGTGGCGTGTTGCTCCAGGGAAGTTGGGCGGCTGGGGCCGTGCGGGACGGTTTGGGCGAAAATGCCGGGTTCTTCCTGATGCCGGCGCGAAGTGGTTCAGGCGACAGCGCGGCCACCCCCGCAGCGAGTGGCGGGCCGGTGCTCCACGTCGGTGGCGTCGGCATCCCCTACAGCATCACTGCCAATGCCGCCGATCCGGCGGTGGCGGCCAAATTCCTGGATGCGATGGTCTCGGATGAGGCGTTCAACGCGTTCATCGACGCCGGCCTGCTGCCGCTCGGCGAGATTGGCGAGGACAAGATCGTTGCCGGTACGGTCACGGGTGACCTCTACACGGGGTGGAACGCGGCAGTGGCAGCCGATGCGATCGGACACTACATGGACTGGGCCGCGCCGGGCTTCTACGACCCGTTCACCGCGGCGCTCCAGGAGCTGCTGGGTGGACAGGTAACGGCGGAAGAGTTCCAGGCGAAACTCCAGGAGTTCTATGCCGCCTCGTTTGCCTGATCCTGGTATGACGATCTCGGAGCCGGTCCTTGTGACCGGCTCTTCGTCGTCGCGCCAGCGGCGGGCTGGCGCTGCCTGGGTCCCCTACGCCTACCTGTTGCCGGGTTTGCTCATCTTCACGGCGTTCGTGATTTTCCCGGTAATCGCGGCGATCGTGTTGAGCCTTACGGCCTGGAACGGCATCTCGTGGGACACGGCCACGTTCATCGGGTTCGATAACTATCTCGATGCCTTCAGCGATGACCAGTTCTGGACCGCACTCCGCCACAACCTCATCCTGATCCCATATTTCGTGATCCTGCCGGCCATCCTCGGGCTCGTTCCCGCCGCGCTCGTTCACCAGATGAAGCTGCGTGGGGCAGCGATCTTCCAGGCTGGACTGTTCCTGCCCTACATCATGCCAGGCGTGCTGATCGGCGTCGTCTGGCGCTGGATGCTGAATCCCATCTTCGGCCCGGTCAACTCGGTGCTGAAAGGCTGGGGTTTCGACCCTCCCACCTGGCTCGCCGACTTCACCTGGGCGCTGCCCTCCATTGGCTTTATCGGGGCCTGGGCTGCCTACGGGTTCTGCTACGTGGTATTCGTCGCCGGAATCCAGAAGATCCCGACCGATCTCTACGATGCCGCGCGTCTCGACGGCGCCAACGGCTGGCAGGAATTCCGCGCCGTGACGCTCCCTGGCCTGCGGCGCGAGATCGCCGTGGTGCTCTCCGTCAACCTCATCAACGCGCTGCGGGCGTTCGATGTGGTCAAGGCCACGACGGACGGTGGGCCAGGTAACTCCACCACTGTCCTGGCCCTCTTCATGATGAACAACCTCGATGCCAACCGTGCCGGGTTCGCGATTGCGATCGCCATCTTCCTGGCCGTGATCACCCTGGTGCTGTCCCTGCTCGTCCTGCGTATGTTCGGGGAATCCGATGATTAGGACTGGCGCGATGCCTGTGGCCAAACACACCGGTGTTGTCATTCCGAGCGAAGCGAGGAATCTGAAGATCGTGCCGTTTGCAGATTCCTCGCTGGCGCTCGGAGTGACAACGGCAGGGGTTGTGCCGGCGTCCTCGCGATCAGCACGCAGCGTCAACGAGAGCCGGTGGCAGCGATGATCCGGCGCGGCCTTGCCTACCTGTTGCTGACCATCGGCTGCATCGTTGCGATCGTGCCGTTCCTGATCACGTCCCTGGCATCGATCAAGACGATGCCTGAGATCGTCCAGAGCGTATTCGCCTGGCCCGAGCAACCGGCCTGGGAGAACTACCGCGAGGCGTGGCGGGTCGGTCACTTCAGCCGGTTCTTCCTGAACAGCACGGTGGTCGCGATTGCGGTCGTCATACCCTCGGTGCTCTTCTCCGCAATGACCGGCTACGCCTTTGCGCGCTATCGGTTTCGCGGCTCGAATGCGATCTTCGCCTACTTCCTGATCGGACTCGTCGTTCCCTTGCAGGCGATGGTCGTGCCGCTCTTCTACCTGATGCGGGAGGTCAATCTGCTCGACAGCCTGTGGGCGCTGATCCTGCCCCAGATCGCGATGAGCATGTCGTTCGGGACGCTCCTGATGCGCCAGGCGTTCGCCTCCGTGCCGCCGGATATCGTGGAAGCATCGGTGCTCGACGGCGCCAATTCCTGGCAAATCCTCTGGCAGGTGATGTTCCCGCTGGCGAGACCGCTGATCGGGACACTGGCGCTCCTGTTCTTCATTTGGACATGGAACGAGTTCCTGCTGCCGCTCGTCGTCAACATCGACCCCGACTACCACACGCTCCCGGTCGGCATCCTCTACTTCCAGCAGCGCTGGACCGCGAACATGCCATTGATCGCCGCCGGGGCAACCATCATCTTCCTGCCGCTGATCCTCATCTTCCTCCTCTTCCAGAAGCAGCTCATCGCCGGCTTGACCGAGGGAGCCCTCAAGGGGTAGTGCGACTGCGACGGAACCGGCAGATGGGGGATTGCGAGATACCTGATTCTGTGGTTGGGTAGTCGGTAGTAGCGTCGTGTCTTCCGGTCACAATTCAGGGGGCTGAGTCATGCGGATCCCAATACCTCGTACCGTGCTCGCACTGCTAGCGGTGTTCGGGCTTGTTGCCTCGATGCTTGCGCCAGTCACCCTCTACGCCCAGGAGAGTGCGACACCCCAGGCGTCGCCGGTTGCCGAATCCGAAGCCAATGGACCGGTTGACCTCGATGTCCTCTTCATCGGTGCTCATCCGGACGACGAAGCCTTTGGCCTGGCCGCCTATGGGCAGTGGAACGAGTTCGCCGATGTCAACATGGGTGTGATCACGGTCACCCGTGGTGAAGGCGGCGGCAATGCGATCGGGCCCGAAGAGGGACCGGCGCTGGGCCTCATCCGCGAAGCGGAAGAGCGGACGGCGGTTGGTTACGCCGGCATCGAACACGTTTATTACATGGACAAGGTGGACTTCTACTACACCGTCAGCGCACCGTTGACGATCCAGACCTGGGACTACGAGGACACCCTTGAACGCGTCGTCCGCGTCGTTCGCACGACCCGGCCGGAAGTCATCATCACGATGAACCCGTCGCCAACACCGGGGAATCACGGTCACCACCAGGTGGCGGCCAGGCTCGCCATCGATGCCTTCTACGCCGCGGCCGATCCGGAGCGATTCCCGGACCAGATCACCGATGAAGGGCTCGAGGCGTGGAGCGCGGCCAGTATTTGGCAGTCGCCGTTCCTCTTCGCCGCGCCAGGTCCGGACTGCGCCACGTCGTACCACCCCAGCGATCCGACCGAAGTTACCTTCGGTGTCTGGCAGGGCACGATTTCCGAGGCCAACGGTGGTCGCAATTGGGGTGAAATCGCCCGCGACGGCCAACGCGCCTATGCATCGCAGGGGTGGGCTGGATTCCCCGACGCCCCGACTGACCCCGCCGAGATCCCCTGCAACTTCTTTACCCTGATCGACTCCCGCGTGCCGATCTCTCCCTACAAGGCGAGCACGACAGCCGTACTCGAGAATGCCGTCTTGCCGGAACCGGGCGGATTGCCACTCGGGACCCAGCTGTCGTTGACGGCGAGTCAGTTCAACGTCCTGGCGGGTGAGGCGTTCACCGTCACCGCCAGCGCCACCGCTGCCGAGGGGGAGGACATCTCCGCCGGCACCTTCATGCTTGCCGTGCCTGACGGCTGGACCTCCGAGGCAGCCGGCGATCCGGTGGCCGACGGCGCCAGCCTGGCCCAGGAGTTCACGATCACCCCGGCTGCCGATGCCGCCGCCAACACGAAGTACCGGATCGGCGGCACGCTCAACGCCAATGGTGTGATCGGCGGCACCGTTGAAGCGGTCAATGTCGCGCCCGCCGTGTCTGGCGTACTTGCGCCGCGGCCGGAAATCGCGCAGTTCCTCGACTGGGCGGTCGCCTCCAATGTGCCGCAACTCACTGGCCTCATCGGCGCCTGGGATGCGATCGCCGTTGGCGAAACGCGTGACCTCGATGTGCTGGTGACCAACAATTCCGCGGAGGCGCAGTCCGGCAGCGTGTCGATCGACCTGCCTGGTGGATTCACCGCCGCCGAATCGAGCCAGTCATACGATGGCCTCGCCGCCGGCGAGTCGACGACCGTTTCGTTCTCCGTCACCAATACCGACACGTCGCTCCCGACCTCGAACGAGGGCGGCGAGGACGGCACCTACTGGTTCACCGTCACCACCGACTCCAGCGCAGGTTCGTCCACGAACCAGGCCGGGCTCAATCTCGTTCCGGCCGCGCTGGTTGGTCCCGCCTCGCCGGACCTGGCGATCGACGGCGTCATTTCCGACGGCGAGTACGCCGGCGACGGTATCGATGTGAGCCGGGTCTGGGAGGGCGATCCCCCGGACTCCCCGGAAGATGCCTCTGGTACCGCGTGGCTCGCCTGGGACGAGAACGGCCTCTATGTCGCCGTTGAAGTCCACGACGATATCCTCGGCACCGTCCTGACGCCCGAAGATGCCAAGCGCCACTGGCGGACCGATTCGGTCGAGATCGCGATCGATCCGCTGGGCACGGCATCCAATACCTCCGCCACCTTCAAGGTCGGCGTGTTCCCGACCTCGACCGACGGCCAGCCGCAGGCGTATCGCGATGCCGATGCGCACCAGGGACCGGTCGCGGAGACCGCCCCGGGCTTCGAAGTCGCCAGCACGCTCAGCGATCCATACAGCGGCTATGTCCTCGAGACATTCATTCCGTTCGACGCCTTGCCAGCCGAGTTCGATCCGAACCAGGCGGCGCTCAACATCTTCATCTACGACTCCGACACCCAGGACCTGACCGGGCAAACGCGACTCGGCTGGTCGACCT
The DNA here is from genome assembly GCA_964610045.1 of uncultured Sphaerobacteraceae bacterium. Taxonomy (GTDB): domain Bacteria; phylum Chloroflexota; class Chloroflexia; order Thermomicrobiales; family UBA6265; genus JACCYX01. The sequence continues at coordinate 46,703 of CAZSUN010000008.1, read as the reverse complement.
GGGGCGGTGTCCAGGGCGATCCGTACCGCTGGGGCCAGATCACCCTCGTCGACGAACTACCCGTCGTCTCGGCCTCGCCCGAGGCCGTGGGAGCGACTCCGGTCGCCTCACCGGTCGCCGTGGCCGCGACGGAGGACGTGGTCGTTTCCGAAGACATCGATGCACCGATCATGCCGCTCGATGTCGCCCAGAGCACGCGTTCTCCCCAATCCATCGCCCAATCGGCGTGGGATGGTGTTGGACTGGGTGGCCGCGCAAGCGTGGCTGAGGGTGAGGGTCTGACCTTCCAGGGGACACCGGCTATCAGCGATGGCCAATTGGAGATCTCCTGGGCCAGTGGCAGCGAGAACGGCACAATGGTGGTCTTCGTCGTCGATGCCGACGGGAACATCCTGCTCCAGGAGGAGAAGGAGATTGAGGCCAACAACTGGTACGGCGCCAGTTACGGCACGGTTCCCGAGACGGATGAGGCGACCTTGCTGGTCTCGTTCGAGACTGAGTCGGGGCGGGTCCAGGCATTCTCCTTCCCCTTGACCGCCGGCGGGTAGCCTCCGCGACACGGAATGACGACAACGGGCCGTTCCCCGGCAGGGAACGGCCCGTTGTCCGTCCTCGGGCAGAGTGGCGCGCAGGACGATAAACCGGGTGTACGGACGCTGGAGACTGGGTATACTCCCACGCTGACGACGCACGCGATCCGGGAGGGGACTCTATGGCAATCGATGACGCTGGCGATTCGATGGACAGGATCGCGGACGAGGTGCGCTCGTGTACCCTCTGTGAATTGTCGCGATCGCGGACCCATGCCGTTCCCGGTGAAGGCAACCCGAAGGCGCGGGTGATGCTGATCGGCGAAGGGCCGGGCTGGCATGAAGACCAGCAGGGCAAACCCTTTGTCGGCGCCTCCGGCAAGTTCCTGACCGAACTGATCGGCCACGCAGGGTTGCAACGCGAGGATGTGTTCATCACCAATGTCGTGAAGTGTCGCCCGCCCGGCAACCGCGACCCGTTGCCGGACGAAATGCAGGCGTGTTCCGGCTACCTCGATCGTCAGGTCACCCTGATCGATCCGGACGTCGTCGTCACGCTCGGACGGTTCTCGATGTCCCGGTACTTCCCTGGTGAGCGCATTTCACGCATTCATGGTCAGGCGAAGGAAATCGGGCATCGCCTGGTGGTGCCGATGTATCACCCCGCCGCTGCCCTCCACCAGGGCGCGCTCAAGGAAACCATCATCGAGGACTTCGCGAAGTTGCCGAAACTGCTCGCCGACCGCGAACGGGCGCGTGAATCCGCCCGGGAAAAGGGCGAGTCCGCGACTCAGGGTACGTTGTTCTAGTCCGGAGCACGCTGGTTGACCGTTCCGGCGTCGCCGGACATTGCGCTACCCCGCGACCGGCGGGGCCCCGTCCAACCCGGCGTCGGCCCAGGAGACTGGATCGTTCACGGGTTCGACGTGGGTGAACACCGTCGTTCCCGGCAATGCTGCCCGGATTTGTTGCTCGATGTGCTCGGCCAGATCGTGCCCGCGTTCGACCGACCACTCGCCCGGTACCAGCAGGTGGAACGACACGAACTGCCGCGATCCCGCCTGCCGGGTCCTCAGCGCGTGGGTCTGGATGCCCTGATCGCGCCGGTACGCATCGAGAATCGTTTCCACGACCGCCATCTCATCCGGCGAAATCGCGGTGTCCAGCAGGCCGAGCATGGATGACCGGATCAATCGGATCCCGGTCCAGATGATATTGGCGGCCACCACCAGCGCGACGACTGCGTCGAGGCGGTTCCATCCGGTCAACCCGGTCAGGCCGATCGCGATGACAACGCCGGCGGTCGTCCAAACATCCACCATCAGGTGTTTCGCGTCGGCGTCGAGGGTGACCGACCGGTACGCTTTGGCCGCTGCCGACAGCTTCCAGGCGACGGCCAGGTTGACCAGCGCCGCCACAATCGAAACCGCAATGCCAATCCCGAGACTTTCGATATCGGCCGGATTGAACAGTCGCGGAATGGCGGTGACGACGATGACACTGGCCGCGACCAGGATGAGCAACCCCTCCAGGCTGCTGGAGAAGTACTCGGCCTTGCTGTGACCGTAGGCATGCGCTTCATCCGGCGCCTGGTCGGCAACATGGAGCGCCAGGAGCGCTGCTACCGCGGCAACGAGGTTCACCACCGATTCGAGGGCATCCGACAGCAAACCGACCGAGCCGGTCAGCCGCCAGGCAAGTGCCTTGAGGGCGATCGTCAGGATCGCGGCGCCGATCGACAGCCAGGCGTACCGTGTCAGCGACGGCGTAGGCCGGACAGGCGTGGACAACGGGCGATCTCCTCGGGGCGCGGGTTTGCCGATGATTGGTATCGGGTTGGTCGATGCAGTCATCGAGCGATTTAGCATGGCCAAACTCTCGTTCGAAGTGACACGTCCGTTATGCATTGGCGATGCACAATGAAAATGTCATGGAACAGTGAATAATTCCGTGATAAGGACATTTGACCGTATTTCTTTATGATACGACCGAGTTGGCGTGCTCGCAAGACTCACTGAGGGAGAAATCGCAGCCTCCTGGCCGTCCGATGCCTCACCGGCAGCGAAACCTCCTGGCGGGGCTCCCCCTGTGTATAATGTACGTACGCCCTTGTCGGAGGCGTGCCGGTTGTTTCCCATGGCCCAGCCGTTGCGGCTGGCGTTGCGGGAGTGGTGAATGGCGACGCAGACTCGAGCCCGCACTGATACGAGCAAAACCCGTGGCACAGCGAGCCGATCGCGCAGGAAACAACAGGTTTCCCCGCTTTCCCGGTGGTGGCTTCGTATTCGCTCGTTCTTCGCCGGGCTGGTTCCATCGTTCACCGTCTCGGATCGTCTCCGCCGCGAGATTGCCGGTATCGGATTCGTGCTGCTTGCGCTCCTGAGCGCCTGGGCCCTCGGCCGGGGTGAGCGGGACGGCGCCATACTCTCGTGGTGGGGGAGCGTGCTTTCGGGCGCGTTTGGTCGAGGTGCTCCCCTCGTGCCCATCTTCATCACGCTTGTGGCCGTGCGTGCGTTCTCGACACAGGCTGGCCCGATCCTGCTCTTCCGGCACTACTTCGGGACGTTCCTGTTCGCCGCCGCCGCGCTTGGACTCCTGTCCTTCGGGAGCCAGGATGACTCGGGCGCGCTCGGAATGGTGATTGGGGACATTGCGCGGGGCGGTCTTGGGCGATTCGCCTCCGGCCTCGTGCTGTTCGCCGTCGGGGTCATTTCCGTTTTCCTGTTGGCCAACACGGACTTGATGACACTTGAGCGCGACGTGCGGAGACTGTGGCCGAAGCGCGCACCGAAGCTCCGGCCAGTCGCGGCTCCTGCCACGCCATTGACGCCGGTGAAGACGCGGCCTGCACCCGTTGCCGCGCCTCCAGCCGCGAAGGCCAAACCTGTCGAGCGGGTCATCAATCTGCCCAGGGCCGAGGAGCGGAAGGAGCCCCCCTCCGCGCCGTCGAAGCCGGCCGCGCCGGTCGATGCCGGCAAGCCGCTGCCGTTGCCAGACCTCCGGTTGCTGTCGTACTACGAAACGATCGCGCCGAGCCCAACCGACCTGGAGGCGAAGGCACGGGCGATAGAGGAGACACTTGCAAGTTTCAAGGTCGAGGCCACGGTGAGGGAAATCAACCCTGGTCCCGCGGTTACCCAGTTCGCCCTCGAGCCTGGCAATGGCGTCAAGGTCCGGCGCATCACCGAACTGCAGAACGACCTCGCGTTGGCCCTGGCAGCCCAGAGCATCCGCGTCGAGGCGCCGATTCCGGGCATGGCCAGGGTTGGCCTCGAAATCCCGAATCCGGAGATCGCAACCGTTGGCTTGCGGGAGGTGATGGAGTCGCCTGCCTTCAGCAAATCGAAGGCGAAACTTCCGTTGCCCCTTGGTCGTGACGTGAACGGGCGGTACATCGTCGGCGACCTCACGAAGATGCCGCACCTGCTCATCGCCGGTGCCACTGGCGCCGGCAAGAGCATCTGCCTCAACGGGATCATCAGCACCTTCCTCCTGAAGCTCCGGCCCGAAGACGTTCGGCTGGTGATGATCGACCCCAAGATGGTCGAGCTCACCATGTTCAACGCCGTCCCGCATCTCCAGTGCCCGGTGGTGACGGAGATGGACAAGGTGGTCGGGGCGCTGCGGATGGTCCTGAAAGAGATGACCCGCCGTTACGAGCTGTTCAAGAAGCTTGGCGTGCGCAACATCGACGGGTACCGCCTGAAGGTGACCGACGAGCCCGAAGCGGAACGCTTGCCGTATATGGTGGTCATCATCGACGAGCTTGCCGACCTGATGATGACCACCCCGGATGAAGTCGAGAGCCTGCTTGCCCGCCTGACGCAGATGGCGCGCGCCACCGGCATTCACCTCATCATCGCGACCCAACGGCCGTCGGTGAATGTGCTGACCGGGCTGATCAAGGCGAATGTGCCGGCGCGCATCGCCTTCGCCGTCTCGTCCATGATCGACAGCCGGGTGGTGCTCGACATGCCGGGAGCCGAGCGCCTGCTCGGCAAGGGCGACATGCTCTACCTGCCGCCAGACGCGGCCAAGCCAGTGCGCGTCCAGGGCTCGTTCATCGATGAGGATGTGAAGGCGATCGTCGACCATTGGCTGACGGTATCGCCGATCCCGCAGTACGACCCGGCCTGGCTCGATCTGCCCAGCAGCGAGACTGCCGAAGGCGGGGCGACGGGGAGTGAATCGGCTGAGGACGATCCAATGATGGCGCAGGCCCTGGAGATCGTTCGCCAACAGGGTTCAGCGTCGGCCTCGATGCTCCAGCGGCGATTGCGGATCGGCTACAACCGCGCTGCCCGGCTGATCGAGCAGATGGAAGACGATGGCGTGATCGGTCCGTCCGACGGGGTGCGTGGGCGCACGGTCCTGATTGGCGACGAGTGACGCCAACTCCAGATGCTGACTCCTGGGATGTGTGGTAGCGGCGGGTCGCGTGTCCCTGCCTGAACTCGACGGAGACACGCGATCCGCCACCGGGAACCATTCATCCGGACTCGGAATTCCAGTGCTTTGCGGTGGAATTGATCGGCGCTCGGAGGTTTGTCGGGGCAGCCCACGGTTCCACTTCCCGAGTCTGGGACGGTCCCGCCCCTCAGGATGAGGGGCGGTCAGGAGGGGTGTGGGTCAGGGGTTGGGTGGAGCGTCAGCGAACGTGTGGCTGCCCTGTTTCTGCGATCAACCTCCCCGCAATCCGCTCCAGGCGCAGGGCAGCCAGGGAGGGCACAACAATGCCCGGATTCCATGGGAATCCGGGCTTGCCACCCCTTCCGGAATTGCGTCGACGCTCAGACCGCGATCGATGCCACCTCTTCGGAGACTTCGGCCGCCTGTCGAACCCTGACTGCTGCCAGGCAGGTCGAGCAATACACGGGATTTCCGTTTCGCGGTACGAAAGGAACGGTGGTGCGCTGTCCGCATTCTGCGCAGACCACATCGGTCTGTGCCCGGTCCGGCAAGCCCATCTTGGCCTTCCGCGCCGACCGGCACTTCGTGCAGCGGGCCGGGATGTTGATCAGTTCCTTCTCTCGGAAGAACTGTTGCTCTCCGGCGGTCCAGGTGAAGGGGCTGCTGCAATCACGACACGTTAGCGTCTTGTCTCGATACTCCACGAATCAGACCCCCAGCGTATTTGCTCCGCGCCTGCCACCCCGGCGGCGCATCACGCATCGGCGGGACGCCAGCCACTCGTCCAGCCATTCTGCAAATCCTGCCCGGATTCCAGGCCACAGTACCATCATCATGTATGAAAATCAATAGGATTTGAACGCGAACATGCGGCATCTGATTAGTGGATTCGCGTCATTTCATTGTAAGTATCGAAATAATTGTTGACATTTGGAATGGTACCATTCCATCCACCGGAGTCCCCCCGCGTTTCGGCCGTTCTTTTTCACTTTTCAAGGCCAGCCAGCATGATGCAGCGATCGTCCGCCGCCACCGCCGAGCCTGTGGCCCGGCTCATCGAGGAACTGGGGAAACTCCCCGGTGTTGGACCCAAAACCGCTTCCCGGCTCGCCTATCACCTGCTCCGAACCTCCCGCGATGACGCCATCGGGCTGGCCGAGGCTATTCTTGCGGTCAAGGAACGGATCCGGCTTTGTTCGATCTGCTTCAATACGACCGAGATCGATCCATGTGCGATTTGCGCCGACCCAACCCGCGACCATCGCATCTGTGTGGTCGAGCAGCCGCTCGACCTGGTCGCGATCGAACGCACCGGGGCCTATCGCGGGAAATACCACGTCCTTCACGGCGCAATCTCCCCCGTCGACGGAATTGGTCCGGACAAGCTTCGCATTCGCGAATTGCAGCAGCGGGTGATCTCGGAGAATCCGGACGAGGTGATTGTCTTCACCAACCTCGATCTGCCTGGCGAGGCAACCGCAACCTATCTGCACCGGCTGCTTACCCCAATGGGTGTCACCGTCAGCCGTCCCGCCAGTGGCCTGCCGGTAGGCGGTGATCTGGAGTACGCGGACGACATGACCCTTGGCCGCGCCATGGCCGGGCGTCGTGCCCTTTAGGCCGAACCCGGATGCAGGATGTATGGATTGTACGGACAGTCCCGTAGGCCTTGAGTGGGCCGCGGTCACGCGATAGAATGGGTATGGACGGATCGTCATCAGGCGATGACGACCGTGCCAACGCCCCGCGGTGAGGATGTGGCAGGTTGAGGACCAGTTCCTCGCGCCAGACCAGTCAGGCAAGCGTGCCCTTGCGGCAAGGTGCCCCGCATGATCAGGTTGACCCCCAACTGAACCTTGATGTCGGCTGGCTTCGTTGGTCGGATCTGCTTCCCCTACGCGCCATTCGCGAACGCTATTTCCTGAACCAACCGATGGCAGGATCCGGTCAGCCGATTGGCGCTGGCCTCCGGCAGGTGTTGCCAATGGTTCGCACCTCCGACCGGGTGTTCGTCGCTCGATCCGAGCGGCATCCGGTTGGATATGCGGTGTTCAGGGTGGTCGATCCCGATCGGCGATGGGAACTGGAGGGGATCGGCGCGAACCTCGGTGTCTACGAGGCGCAGCCGGTGTTGGAGGAACTGGTCAACTTTGGCATCGTGGCCGCCGGACTCGAAGGGGCGAAACGGCTTTATGCCAGAGTGCCTCGCCGTTCAGGGCTTGGTCCGGTGATCCGGGCGAGTGGGTTCTCGCCCTACGCGAACGAGATGTTGCTGGGCGGGTCGATCGCTGGCCGTGGAGGCGCCAGTACGGGCGTCCGCAAGCAGCAGCCATCCGACGTGTGGTCCATCCATCAACTCTACATGGCCACGGTGCCGCACCCCGTGCAGTTCGCCGAGGCGCTCACCAGCCATCACTGGGAAATCCGTCCACGCCTGGCCACGCTCTCCGTGAGGTCTGGATGGCTGATCGAAACCGGTCACCATGTCGCTGCCTACGCGCGGTCCGAGTCGCGCCCGGAGTTTCACGTCATCGAATTCCAGGTGCTGCCAGACCGTAGCGACCTCTTCCCGAAGCTGATCGACAGCGCATTTGCCGATCTTGCGACGATGTCACCGCGTCCCGTCTACGTTGTGGTCCGAGGGTACCAGCAGGAGTTCATACGCCCTCTCGGCGAACGGGGGTTTTCCCTTCATCTGGAGCAGGAATTGCTGATCAAGCACACCACTGCCATGGCGCGCGCTTCACAGGCCGCCATCGTCTCCTTCCCGCACGACGTCAAGGATCCCGTTGGAAAGCGAGTTCCCACATTCCTGAATGGTTCGTCCCGGGATCCCGCACAGGGGTCGCCGGTCTAGTTCCCCGCCATCGAACAGCGTCTGCCTTTGCCGGAGTCGCGGCCACGACGCACATCTCTCGGGTGCAACGGGCCACACGGATTACGGGGGGTTCAGTTGAGTAGCATGCCAGAGCCACGCCCAGATCACTCGCGCCGCACCAGCCAGGAAATCGAGATCACCGACGATCTCAGGGACCTGCTGGCGGTCCTGCCCCAGCATGTCTCGGGTCACCTGGCCACCGTCCAGCAATCAGCCGGTTCCGGGGCATTGATCGAGATTGTCATGGACCTGGGACGTCCTCCCGAAGCGCGATTCCAGTATGGGGAAACCGACCTTTCCGATATCGATGTCACCCGCGAGGATCTCGCGTTCGTCAGTCAGCGGATCGGTGACTTCGGTGACGACAACCGGGCCGGTATCGAGCGCACCCTTCACCGGATCTCCGCGATCCGGAACCGGAGCGGAGAGATCGTCGGGTTGACGTGTCGCATCGGTCGCGCCGTCTACGGCACGATCGCCATCGTGAGCGACCTGATCGAATCGGGACAGAGCGTCCTGTTGCTGGGCCGCCCAGGCGTCGGCAAGACGACGCTGTTGCGTGAGACCGCCCGCGTCCTCTCGGACGAGTTGCGCAAGCGGGTGATCGTGGTCGATACCAGCAACGAGATCGCGGGGGATGGGGATATTCCGCACCCGGCAATCGGCCGCGCCCGCCGGATGCAGGTTCCCACGCCGACCGCCCAACATGCGGTCATGATCGAGGCTGTCGAGAATCACATGCCACAGGTGGTCGTGATCGATGAGATCGGGACCGAACTCGAGGCGATGGCGGCCAGGACGATCGCCGAGCGTGGGGTCCAGCTGATCGGGACCGCCCACGGCAATACCCTCGAAAACCTGATGCTGAACCCGACCCTGACCGATCTCATCGGTGGAATCCAGTCCGTGACCCTGTCCGATGAGGAAGCGCGCCGCCGGGGTACCCAGAAATCGATCCTGGAGCGCAAGGCGCCGCCGACCTTCAACGTCATGGTTGAAATCGTCGATCGGGATGAAGTCATCGTGCACCTGGACGTCGCGGCGACGGTCGATGCCATCCTGCGGGGAGCGCCGATCGGCTCGGAGCGACGCCGCCGGCTGGACGACGGCACCGTCGAACGCACCTCCAGCCAGGACCAGCGGCGCGATCCGCGGACGCACGCCGAACCGGCGGGAGGACGCGGTAATACGCTGTTCCAGGAACCCGTCCGGAGTGGACGCGATCACCGATCGCAGACGGTGGTGGATATCACCAGCCGGCAACGTCTCAACCCGACGCCGGACGAACTCGCGGAGGCCGAAGCCACACCCGCGGCGCGAGCGGACGCCCCAACCGCCCCAACTGTGGCGGCGTTTGCCAAAGGCCGCGGGACACGCGCCAAACCGCTGCGTGTCTTTCCCTACGGCGTCAGCCGGAATCGCCTGGAACAGGCGATCAGCGGGCTGGGGGTCCCGGTGGTGATGGTCCGCGAACCGGTTGACGCCGATTTGGTGATGACTCTCAAGAACGCCTACCGGCAGAAGCCGCAACCGGTGCGGGACGCGGAATTGCGCGGTATCCCGGTGTATGTGCTTCGCTCCAATACGGCGACCCAGATGGAGCACGTCCTCGTTTCCCTCTTCCCCACTGCCCAACCCGGCGTCCACCAGGACGACGATGCGGGTCCGGAGGATCGGGAGCGGCGGCCTCGTGAGGAGGTCAGCAACGACGCCGTGATGCGCGCGCTGACCGAAACGGAAACCGCCATTTCGGCAGTCATGGAGGGCGCGCCGGTGACCGCCCTCAGTCCCCAGGGACCACGGATTCGCCGGATGCAGCACGAAATGGCCGAGCGCTACAGTCTCGATTCCCGGAGCAGGGGACGCGATCCGTTCCGCCATGTCGAGATCTACCGTCGAGGCGTCCAGTAAGTGACGCCATCGTTCGTGGTCTTCGAGGGCCCGGAAGGCAGCGGCAAGTCGACGCAACTGGCGCGGCTTGCCGGCCGGTTGCGCGCAGCCGGAGATGAGGTGGTGGAGACCCGAGAGCCCGGTGGGACGCGGCTCGGCAATGCCGTCCGGGAACTCCTCCTCGGCCGGGATGACTATGCTATCCTCCCCGAAACCGAGGTGCTGCTGTTGGCCGCCGCCCGCGCTCAACATGTGCGCGAGGTGATAGCGCCAGCGTTATCCCGGAAAGCGTGGGTCCTGTGCGATCGGTATGTCGACTCCACCTACGCCTATCAGGGCGGAGGCCACGGTTTGTCGATCGAGGAGTTGCGCACGATTCAGCACTACGCGACTGGTGGCCTCATGCCACGATTGCGCCTGTTGCTGGATGTGCCGGTTGAGATCGGACTCGCGCGTCGCCATGCCGATCCCGAATCCGTCAATCGCATCGATTTGGCCGGCGTCGATTTCCACCGGCGAGTGCGGCAGGCATTCCTCAATCTCGCCGCTGCCGAGCCCGATCGTTGGCTGGTTGTGGACGCATCGGCCGGATTGGACGAGGTCGCGAGCCAGGTATGGGACGGGCTGACCGAACGGTTATCGCCGTTGGCGAGTACGCACTGATCGCCGTACGCGAGGGCATGCCCCAGACGGCACGAACGGATTGCACGGAATGAAGCTCGTCATTGCGGTGGTCCAGGGTACGGATGCCGAACAGCTCCTGGCAGCCCTGACCCGGCAAGGTTACCGGGCAACCCAGATCAACAGCGCCGGCGGCTTCCTCCGCGAGCGAAACGTGACCCTCCTCATCGGCGTTCGTGATGAAGACGTGGCCGATGTCCAGGAAATCGTCCGCGCCAACTGTCACTCCCGGACCCGGTTCGTGAATCCCTTGATGCCGATCGTCGAACCCGGCGAGTTCTACATCCCCAGTCCGGTCGAGGTCCTGGTCGGCGGCGCAACCGTCTTCGTGCTCAATGTCGAGCGCTACGAGCGGCTTGGCATCGCCTGATCACCCGGAACCAAGGAGTCCCATCGTTTGGATATCGAGTCTTTCGTCGCCCGTGCGCTCCAGATTCTGCTGGCGCTGGGTGGCGCCTACCTGATCGCCACCTGGTTCGTGCTGGCGATCTGGACGTTTCGCGACATCGAGTCGCGCAGCCGCAGTGTGGTGACCCAGGTGTTCTCCACGCTGGTGGTCGTCCTGTTCTGGATACCCGGATGGATTCTGTACCGGATCCTGCGGCCGAGCGAAACGCTCGACCAGGCGTACCAGCGGTCGCTCGAGGAGGAGTACCTCCTGAACGATCTCCAGGAATTGCCGCTGTGCCCGACCTGTCACCATTTCGTCGAGGATGAGTGGCGCATCTGCCCCCACTGCAACACGCAGTTGCGGGAGGACTGCGACAACTGCGGCCGTTTGATCGACCTGAACTGGGATCTCTGTCCGTACTGCGGCGAACAGCACGCGCACGATCACGATCGGGAAGAGGTCAAGATCGACGAGGACCGCTGGATCGATCCCGCGGCGATCGAGAAACGCCTGCGGGACGAAGAGCGGCGACGGCAACGTGAGGAAACACGCGCGCTGCCTGCTGCAACTGCGGCGACCACCCTTGGCCGTGATGTGCTCGATCCGGTGACCGTCCAGGCCGGCAGCGATCAGGTGGGTCCGGTGGTCCCTGGATCGAATGGCGTCGTTTCCGGCGCAACCATCCAGGAACCCGCTCCCGCGGAGATCACGCGGAAGCCAACCGAGCCCGACATGTCCCTGCTGCGCGAGGATGGCGAGGAAGAACCCGCCGAGGACGAACAGGTGACCACCGTTCCCGAGCGCTTCCGCGTCCGATAACGGCGCTGGCGGATGCGCCGCGCGTGCCCTCCGGGCGTCCCGCCATCTCATCGTACGGGCGGACCCACCGAGCCGCCAGGCGAGGTGGTCGTCCGCCCCGGGTGCGCTGCGCTCACAGGTGTAGGTTGGTCGAATCACCCATCGTAGGGGCCGATCGGCCTGACGGCCGCAGGCCGGAAGGTCTGTCGGCCCGCGTCAACCCGCACGTCATGGCGGGCCGCCGTCCCCTCGCTGCGCTCGGAGGTTCGCCCGTACGGCGGGCAGGAACCCGTCCCCGTTCATCCGCCTTCGCGCCAGGATCAGCGTGCCGCAGGGTTATCCGATTGCTGGTTGCCATGCGCCGTCAGCCGGGCTGCGTAGCGGGTCGGCAACACATCCGGCCGGATCTGGAAATTGAACTTCTCGCGAACGGCGTCGTAGAAGTTCGTCGATCCGAAGGTCACCAGCTGGAAGGTGTGGAGTCCACGCCGGATCCGGATGTTGTCGTTCTGGTGCAGGCTGATCCGTGGCCGGCCGTCGAGGATGAGCGATGCCTCGTGATCGTTGGTCACTACCAGTTCGATATCGGCCGATTCCGACACGATGACCGGTGTGCGGATCGGCGAATGGCAGGAGATGGGGACGATCGCGAAGCCTCGCACCCCGGCGGTGAGGATCGGACCGCCCGCTGCCATGCAGTAGGCGGTGCTTCCCCGCGCCGTCGACACGATCATGCCGTCACCCGGGTAGGTGTTGACGAAGTGTCCGTCGATATAGACCTCGACATCGACCATCCGGCTGCCGCCGCGAATGACGACATCGTTGATCGCCCACCCCTGCTCGAACTCCCGGTTGTCGCGGATCAGGGTGGCTTCCAACGTTGAACTCGCTTCGATCGTGAAGTTTCCTTCGATCAGGTTGCGAACCGCGGGACGCCAGACCTGCTGCTCCACGAGGGCGAGGAAACCGACCTTCCCGAAGTTGATCCCGAGCAACGGGATGTCGGGGAACACGTTTGCCGATCGCATCATCAACCCGTCGCCCCCAAGGACGATGACGGCTTCCACATCGGCGGTCCCGTTGGAGGAGAGCTCGGCCTCGGTGACGGCCATGTGACCCTGCGATTCGAGCCAGCGCGAGATTTCGTCGCCCAGGACCTTGGCTTCCGGTTTGCTGAGTGCCGCGATGATGCCGAATCGCCTGGTCAATGTGTTCCTCCGGGAGTATCAGGACCGTCAGATGCCGCACGTCGGGTGGTGAAGGTTCTTGATTCGCTGCCCGGATCGGGTGGGGAGAGACTTGCAGCGGCCCAGGACGGCGTGAGATAGGCGGCCTGGTCGTCCCGGGCTGCAAACCGGTAGAGCGCTGCAGGCCGGTGACTGCCGTCGCGCCGCATCTCGCCGGTGCGTTCGAGGATCGTGGAACTGGCCATCCGGCGGCGAAAATTCCGCTTGTCGACCGGATGGCCGAGCACTTCCTCGTATGCCAGTTGCAGGTCGGAGAGGGTGAATGCGTCCGGCAGGAGGTGAAAGGCGATGTTGGTATAGCCGAATTTTGCCTTGAGACGGATGAGTCCGTATTCGAACACGCTCCGATGTACCTCGTCCGTGAGGGAGATCGCTTCCACGGGCAACCAGATCAGGTCGCCATGCGTGGCAGGCTCACTGGTTTCGTGCCGGTACAGGGCCAGGTAACTGACCACGACTTCGCGAGCGGCGCCGGAACGGGAATCGAAGGTATAGAGCTGTTCGACGTACTGCGATGGCCGGCCCAGGCACGCCTGGCTGACGCGATGGGCGGCGTCATCGAGTGGCTCGCCAGAACCAGGAACCGCCGAGATGAGGTGGTCACCGCCCACATTCTGGACGTAGGCAGCTTCGAGGCCACTGGCGCCAAGCCGGAGCGGCAGCACGATGATGCCAAGTTGTGGCGGCGAGCCCTTCGGTTGTGTCGCGTGTTCAGCCATCCGGTCGCTGCTCGATTCGGGCAAAGCGCAATCACCTGACCCGCGCCTGAAGTGAGCGTACAGCATTCGCGGCGGTGCGTTGCTGTCTGGCACGTCACACCTGCCTGCCGCTACACTGGTTCCGGCCACATTCGCGGGTGGTGAAAAGGTATCACAAGGGTCTTTGGAACCTTTATTCCAGGTTCGAATCCTGGCCCGCGAGCCATGCATTCCATTGCACCGTGCACTCCGGATCGGCAGGCGGCGCCCGTCGTAGTCCCCGAATCCGGCCCACCTGGGAGTCAACCCCGGATCGTGACAACCTCTCCCCACTCCCCAAAAACAGGTGACCGGATTGCCGTCGCCGTCCTTGCCGCCGGCCAGGGGACGCGCATGCTGTCCGCAACACCCAAGCACCTGCACCCGGTCGGGGGCGTCCCGATCGTGGAACGGGTGATCCGGGCCGGACTCGCCGTCCAGCCCAACCAACTGGTGACCATCGTAAGTCCGGACATGGTCGACCTTGCGAGCCGGTTGGGAATGGAAGGCGAGTTCGACGCGACGCCGCAGGTTCATCCCTACGGCACGGCGGGAGCGGTGCGCACGGCCCTGGATTTCCTGGAACCGGTGGATTGGCTCGTCTCGCTGCTTGGCGACAGCCCACTCCTGACCGGTGAGACGATAGACCGGTTGATAGAGGGTGCCCGGGCTTCCCGGTGCAAGGTCACGATCCTGTCCTGCGTCCTGCCAGACGCGCGCAATTACGGCCGCATCGAGCGCAATGCCGTGGGTCATGTCACCCGCATTGTCGAAAAGAAGAACGACCAACCGCATCTTCGTCAGGGTGAAACCGAAATCAACAGCGGGATCATGGTGCTCGATGCCGCCTGGGCCCGTGAGACACTCGCTCGCCTGCCAGTCAACCCGGAGACCGGGGAACTCATGCTGACCGACATCGTCGCATTCGCCGTCTCGGAGACGGCAGAGGACGAGCCCTGGCCCGTCTCGGCAGTCGTTGGCGACAGCGATGTGTCGTTGGGCATCAACGACCGGGTTGAGCAGGCTGATGCCGATGCAGTGATCCGGAAAAACGTCCGCGAGCGGTTGCAGCGACGCGGCGTCACCATTATCGGCGGGGAGACCGTCTTCATCGATGAGACCGTGGCTGTTGACGCCGATACGGTGATCCATCCGTTCTCCATCATCACAGGGAAGTCGGTTATCGGCCGCGGGTGCGTAGTTGGTCCACACGCCGTGCTGCACAACGCGGTCCTGCGTGATGGCGCCCAGGTCCGGTCGTCCACCGTGACCGATTCCGAAGTCGGCGCCGGATCCGATGTCGGACCGTATGCGCATCTCCGGGGCAACACGGTGGTTGGCCCCGGCGTTCATGTTGGGACCTCCGCGGAGGTGAAGAACTCCACGCTTGGGCCGGGGACCAGGGTTGGCCACTTCTCGTATCTCGGTGACGCACGGGTGGGTGAGGACGTCAACATCGGCGCCGGTGCGATTACCGCGAATTACGATGGCACGACCAAGCACGCCACCGTCATCGGCGACCATGCCTTCGTTGGGAGCGATACCGTGCTGGTGGCGCCCGTCCGCGTTGGAGAGGGCGCTCGCACCGGGGCAGGGGCGGTGGTGACACGTGATATCGAGAGTGGCGCGACGGTCGTCGGGGTTCCCGCTCGCCGGATCGGGCGCGGCGATCCGGGGTAACCGTAGACCTGGGAGAGCGGGTATCCCATTGAGCGAGCCGGTGAACATGGCGGATAGTGGGCGAGTGGCCGCCACGTCGCATGTGCTGGCGAGAGCCGAACCAGGGCCAGGATGTGTCCGGTTGTGCTGCCCCGCCCCGAACAGCCGCGGTCCGGTGAACCGGCAAGGATCAGATCGGCGGCGCGGTCGGCATCTGGCGACCGTCGAGAGAAACGGACACCGATTTGGCTGATGCCTGGCAACACCTCGTTCTCGCCCTCGTCGCCCTCGCCGTCATGGTGCTGGCCGGAATCGTGCAGTCCACCCTTGGATTGACCAGTGCCGTCCGCTTGCGTGAACTCAGTGGCGACGCCGAGTCGAGGCGGCGAACCGTGCAGTCGCTGGTCGATCCACGCCGTGTGCTGGCGGCATCGATGGTCCTGCTCCAGGTCCTCGCGGCCATCCTCGCGACCGGCGCGCTCATCGAGGTGCTGACCGCGGCCTCCGGCGCCCCGCGCCAGTGGCTCGCCATGTCCATCGTGGGCGTTGCCTATCTCTTGCTCGGTATCGCCTTGCCACGGGCACTTGCCACGCGCAAACTCGACCGGTTCGTCGCGGTCGTGCTTCGGCTGGGGAACATCGCGACCAGCCTCCTGATTCCCTTGAACTGGCTGGTCGAGCGAACGGCCGAATTGATCGCGCGGATTTTGCCGGGACCGGTTGCCCCGAGCGAGACCTTCGGGTTCGAGGAGGAACTGCGATCTCGCCTGCTGGAAGCGGACGACCTGATTGGAGACGACGAACGGGAGATGATCGAAGGGATCCTGAGTCTCGAGGAAATGACCGCGCGAGACATCATGGTGCCAAGGATCGACATTGTCGCCGTGGATCGGGCCGTGGCGCCGGGAGAACTGATCGACATCATCGTCAAGGCAGGGCATTCCCGGATCCCGGTCTACCAGGAGTCGATCGACCACATCGTTGGGGTGCTGTACGCCAAGGACCTGCTTCAGTTTGTGATTGGCAATGCCACCCGCATTCCCTGGCTCGACGATATCCGGCCGCCGTTCGTCGTGCCGGAGTCGAAGCGATTGAATGTGCTGTTCGCCGAAATGCGCCGCACACGAAACCACCTCGCCATCGTTGCCGATGAGTACGGCGGTACCGCCGGCATCGTCTCGATCGAGGATATCCTGGAGGAAATCGTCGGCGAGATCGAGGACGAGTTCGACACGGCGGAATGGTTGTTCGACCAGATCGCTGACGACCAGCTCCTGGCCGATGGCCGCCTCCCGATCGAGGATGTCGAAGACGCATTGAACGTCCAGTTCACCGAGGATGACGACTTCGGAACCCTCGGTGGGTTCGTGCACAAGCATTTGGGCCGTCTGCCGAATCAGGGTGATTCCTTCGAGGCTGAGGGCGTACGGGTCGAAATCCTGGCGGTTGAGCGCCAACGGATCAGGAAGCTGCTGGTTACTCGCCTGCCGCCGCCGGTGGTGCCCGACGATCGTGGCTCGGATCGCCGCAATCGCCACGAGGCTCCTGAAGAAACCGAGACGGAGCCTGAGGCCCAGGCACCCGACGCGGAGTGAGGGGAATCCTGTCTGCGCGGAGTGCCGGGACTCATCCCAGCCGATCTGCGCGACTCCCCGGGCGTGCCACCGCCTTCGTCGGGGATCGGAGGGTGAGGCCACGATGGCAGCAGTGACCATCGGGTGTCCTGTCATCCGGGTCGACGCGGCCGGCTCGACCATGGATCTGCTGGCCGCGCTCGCCGACCGTGGCGCGACTCCCGGCACGACCGTGCAGGCTGGTTTCCAGTCGGCTGGGCGTGGCCGCGCCGGCCGCGAATGGCATGCCGAACCCTGGTCGTCGATTCTCCTGTCGTTCCTGCACGTCAGTCATCGATCGCAGGCATCGCTCGGACTCTTCGCCCCCGCCATCGGTCTCGCGGTGGCCATCACGGCCGATGCCTGGCTCCCCAATGTGACGAACGTCAAGTGGCCGAACGATGTCCTGGTCGATGGCCGCAAACTCGCCGGTGTTCTCGTCACGACCCGTTCACTGAATGGTGGTGCAGGAACGCGCGTGATCTGCGGCATCGGGTTGAATGTTGGGAGCCTCTCCGAAACCTTGCCGGGGACCGCCACGAGCCTCTCGATCGAAGCGGGCTGCCCAGTTGGGATCGAACCTGTCCTGGGCAAGCTCCTGATCAATCTCTCGGAGATTGTGTCCAGCTTCGAGGAAGGTGATGATCGGTGCATTGCCGATCACCTGAACGAGCGCCTCGCCTGGCGTGGTCAGCCGGTGTCCGTCCGCGATGGGGATCGCACGCACACCGGCACCCTGGATGGCCTCGACATCGACGGTTCACTGCTCGTGCGAGACTCGATGGGGAATGTGGTTCGGATCGTTGCCGGCGACCTCACCCGCGGACCCCGGGTGCATCCAT
Source organism: uncultured Sphaerobacteraceae bacterium (assembly GCA_964610045.1). Lineage (GTDB taxonomy): Bacteria > Chloroflexota > Chloroflexia > Thermomicrobiales > UBA6265 > JACCYX01. The sequence continues at coordinate 29,027 of CAZSUN010000008.1, read as the reverse complement.
CGAGGCTGGGCTGACCGGTACAGGTTTGAGGTACTCGCTCTCGCCAGGCGGTTGAATACGGAGCGGCGTGCGGTTTCCATCGAGGAAATCCGCCAGTAGGCCGTCAGGTGTCCCGGTATACTTGACGCGGTTCTGACGGGCTGGCTCGCAGGGTTGCGTGCGTGTCCCGTCGTCTTCGTGGAAAGCGATCCGCATCACCATGAACTTCGACCTCAACGACGAGCAGATCCAGGTCAGGGATCTGGTTCGCGAGTGGGCGGCTCGCGAAGTTGCCCCGCACATCCGCGAGTGGGACATCGCAGGCAAGGTCGATCGCTCGATCATCGACAAGCTCGGTGAAATGGGCATCCTCGGGCTGCCGATTCCCGAGGCATATGGCGGGCTTGGTCTCGACTACATCAGTCTTGCCCTTGCCTGCGAGGAGCTCGAATACGTCGATACGTCACTCCGGGTGATCCTCAGTGTCCACGTCGGCCTGAACTCCCTGACGTTGCTGCAGTGGGCGACCGAGGAGCAGAAGCAGCGCTGGCTCGTGCCCCAGGCGATGGGCGAGAAGATCGCCACCTTCGGCCTGACCGAGCCCGCCGCCGGGTCCGACGCCGGTGCCATCGAGTCGACTGTCGTTCGCGACGGCGACAGCTACCTCCTCAACGGTTCGAAGATGTGGATCTCGCTGGCGGACATCGCCGACCACTTTCTCGTCTTCGCCAGCACCGACCGGAGCCTGAAGCATCGAGGTTTGACCGCGTTCGTGCTGGAGCGCGGGATGGAAGGATTCACCACCGGCACGATCAAGGGAAAGCTTGGAGTCAGGGCCGGAAACACCGGGGAACTGGCGTTCAACAATGTCCGGGTGCCGGTCGAGAACCGGATCGGCGAAGAGGGCGAAGGCTTCAAGATCGCGATGAGCGCCATCGACCAGGGGCGGTTCACGGTTGCCGCCGGGGCAGTCGGCCTGACCCGGGCCTCGCTCGATGCCAGTGTCTCCTACGCAAACGAACGGCAGACCTTCGGCGTGCCGATCGGCAAGCACCAGTTGGTGCAGCAGATGATCGCGAAGATGGTTGCGGGACACGAAGCTTCCCGATTGCTGGTCTACCGGGCAGCGGAACTCAAGAATCGCGGCATCCGGAACACGAAGGAAACGTCTCTGGCGAAATGGTATGCCACCGATGCCGCCCTCGAAGCCGCAGACGATGCGATCCAGATTCATGGGTCCTACGGGTTTTCCAACGAGTATCCGGTCGAGCGGTTCATGCGGAATGCACGCGGCTCGGTGATCTACGAGGGCACGAGCCAGATCCACCAGATCGTCCAGGCCGAATACGCCCTCGGGTACCGTGAGGACAAACCGCTCCGGAACCCGCAACCTCCCGCCAGCGGGTACGAGGCGGAGGGGGAGGCGGTATGAGCCGAACCGCGATTCTCGGTGGGGCTCGTACCCCGTTCGGCAAGATCAATGGAACCCTTGCGACGAAATCGTCGATCGAACTCGGGGTAGTGGCCGCGAACGCGGCGATCGAGCGCGCCGGCGTCGACCGGGCGGACATCGGTCACGTCTTTCTCGGCCAGGTGTTGCAGGCTGGAACGGGACAGAACCCGGCTCGCCAGGTGGGGTTTGGTGCCGGGCTCGGTCGCACGGTGACGGCAGATACGGTCAACCGGGTGTGCGGGTCCGGCATGCGGGCATTGACGTTTGCCGATCAGGCAATCCGCCTCGGCGAGCACCGTGCGATCCTGACCGGTGGCATCGACAGCATGTCCCAATCGCCCTACATCATGCGCGGGGCTCGCGCCGGACTCCGGGTTGGCGAGAGCACGGTCGAAGACCTCGTCTATGTCGATGGCCTGATCTGCGCCGAAGAGCACTGCCTGATGGGCGTGCACGGTTCGAACGTGGCCCACGAAAACGGGGTTTCGCGCGAGGAGCAGGATGCCTGGGCGCTCCGCTCGCACCAGTTGGCGGTCGCGGCGCGCGATTCCGGACGCCTGGCGCGGGAAATCGTCCCGGTCGAGATCGCCTGCCGCAAGGGCGCGGTGACCGTTGTGGAGCACGACGAAGCGCCACGCACCGACACCAGCCTGGAGGCTCTTGCCCGGCTCAAGCCTGCCTTTGGCGAGCAGAGCAGCGTCACGGCCGGCAACGCGCCGGGCCTGAACGATGGTGGCGCGGCCCTGGTCGCGGCAGATGCCGACTGGGCGTCGGCGAACGGCCTTCCAGTCGTGGCCACTGTCCTTGGCACCGGGCAGTCAGCCTGGGATCCGCCGTATCTCGCCTATACCCCGGCGATGGCGATCGAGCAGGCGCTGACTCGTGCGGGACTCACCGTCGACGACCTCGATCTGGTTGAGATCAACGAGGCGTTCGCCAGCGTGGCGATCATCTCCGCCCGGCGACTCGGGATTTCCGCCGACAAGGTGAACATCAACGGCGGCGCGATCGCGATCGGCCATCCTCTTGCCGCCAGCGGGACCCGGATCGTCCTCTCGCTCATCGAGTCCCTTCGCGAACGGGGCGGCGGTATAGGTGCGGCCGGTATTTGCTCCGGTGGCGGGCAGGGAGACGCGATCATTGTGAAGGTGGATGCCACATGACTGCACTCGACCGGCGCGCCGGGTATGCCCATCGATTTCCGGGAGCGATCATCCTGCCGTACAGGGACGCCTGGCCAACCATCGACGATTCCGCGTTCGTGGCGCCTGGCGCGGTTGTCATCGGGAATGTGTCCGTCGGTCCGGAGACGAGCATCTGGTTCAACACCACCGTCCGAGGAGACATCGCGCCGATTACGATCGGCAGCCGGAGCAACATCCAGGATGGCACCCTCATCCACGTCAACGAGGATGCACCGGTCGTGATCGGTGACGATGTCACGGTGGGTCACACCGCCATCGTCCACGGCACGACGATCGGGAATGGCGTTTTGGTCGGCATGGGCGCGATCATCATGTCGTATTCGTCGGTTGGCGATGGCGCGGTCATCGCCGCGGGAGCGCTCGTGTCCGAACGCGTGTCCGTTCCAGCCGGGGCGGTCATGGTTGGCGTCCCCGCGAAGGAGCGCAGCCGGCTCGACGAGGCCCAGGCGGAACACCTGGCGGCGATTCCCGGGCGGTACGTCGAGGTCAGCCGCGTCTACCGCGATGAACTGGCCGTTCTGTACGGCGTGCAGGAAGGCGAAATCTCCGATGGCGATTGAGGTCGAGCGCCGGGGTCCCGTCGCGGTCGTCACCATCAACCGGCCGGACAAGCTCAATGCGCTTGACGCGGATGGGCTGCGGGAACTCCGTGCGCGCATCGACGAGTTATCCGGTGATCGGGGCGTGCGCGCCATCGTCCTGACCGGGGCTGGCGACCGCGCGTTCGTTGCCGGCGCAGACATCCGCGAAATGGCGGAGTACACCGCGGATGAAGGACGCCTGTTCGGCGAACTCGGTCATGCCGCCACCCGCGCCATCGAGCTGGCGTCCCAGCCGGTCGTCGCGGCCGTCAACGGGTTCGCCCTCGGCGGTGGGTGCGAGCTTGCCCTGGCCAGCGACATCCGGATCGCCTCGACCAATGCCGTATTCGCCCAACCCGAGGTCTCGCTTGGCATACCGCCTGGCTGGGGAGGGTCGCAACGCCTGCCGCGCGTTGTAGGGCCGGGAATGGCCGCCGAGTTGATCTTCACCGGTCGTCGTGTGGATGCGGTCGAGGCACTCCGGATCGGCCTCATCAACTCCGTCTATGAGCCTGACAGATTGATGTCCGCGGCGATCGCGCTGGCCGAGGCGATCGCGGCCAATAGTCCCGCCAACGTCCGGGCTGCGAAACGAATGATCGCGATGACGCGCGGCGCGGACCAGGCCGGATTGGATGCAGAGGCAGCAGCCTTTGCCGATGCCTTTGTACTCCCTGACCGGAAGGAAGGTATGCACGCGTTCATCGAACGGCGGAAACCGGCGTTTGCCGACGGCGGTGACTCATGAGTCTGGTCCAGCCCAACATCGTGGTTCTGGTCAAGCAGGTTCACGACATCAACGAGATCACGATTGACTCCAATACCCATCGTCCCCGCCTGGGTTCGACGCTTGCGATGAACACGTACGATCGCTACGCGCTGGCCGCGGCGATCGGACTGCGCGAACAGGCAGGCGGCACCGTGACGGTGGTGACGGCCGGTCCGCCCTCCTCCCGCGAGATCCTGCTCCGGTGTCTCGCCAGCGGCGCCGACGAGGCGGTCCTGATCGATCTGCCGGATCACAACGGGATCGACACCCTCGCACTGGCGCGCTTGCTCGCGGCCCAGGCACAGAATCTTGGCGCTGACATCGTGATTGCCGGGCAGGCGAGCGAGGACTACGAAGCTGCACAGGTTGGGCCACAGGTTGCGGAAGTGTTGGGTTGGCCCCACGTCTCACTGGTGACCCAGGCGTCACTCGATGGCGACAGGCTCCAAATTCGCCGTGATGCCGAGCGGACCAAGGAAGACGTGTCCGTGATGCTGCCGGCGGTGCTCGTCGTGTTGTCTGGCCGCGATGGTGAGCAGCGTTACCCGACCCTGCGAGGGATGATGCAGGCGAAAAAGAAGCAGATCCAGACGGTGACGCCGGACCTGGACCAACGCATTCGCCTGGCCTGGACGGAGCCGGTCGCCGAGGTTCGTGAATCCATCGGGACCATTCTCCGGGATGTCTCCGCACCGGAAGCGGCCCGCCAACTGGTTGCCTGGCTCAAGGAACGGAAGCTCGCATGAACCACCTTCGCTGCAGGGAGTACCAGCGACGTATCGTCCGGGGACTCGCTGCGCGCACGACATCGCGCGGTGCCATGCCATGACCAACATCGACATCCTCGTCATCGCCGAGCACCACGAGGGCAGGCTCCGACCCCAATCACTCGAACTCGTCACGGCTGCTCGCATGCTCGCCGGCCAGACCGGTGGCGAGGTCGTCGTCGCGGTGGCTGGCAGCAATCCCGGCCGGTTCGCGAATGACCTGGCGACGATTTCCGGTATCGATCGGATCGTCAGCGTTGCCCACGATGCGCTCGAACCGTTCGTGGCCGGACCGTGGGTTTCGGCCATTGCCCAGATCATTCTGGCGATCGAACCCTTCGCGGTGCTGATTCCGAGTTCGATCACGGGCCGCGACTACGCCGCACGGGTCGCCGCGCGGCTTGACACCGGACTCGTCCCCGATGCCACCGGACTGACGGTCGAGGACGGCGCCCTGGTCGCGACCCGCGCGGTGCTGGGGGCGCGGGTCGTCACTGCCGTCCGGTTCGTGGACGCGCAGCCGGCAGTCGTGACTGTTTCACCGGGCACATTCAAGCCCGCCGAGCGAGGCGATCAGCAGGCCCCGATCGAACGTCTGGCGGTCGCCGTCGACGATACCGATTGCCGGGTCGTCCTCGAATCCGTGGCCGCGCACGACTCGGGCGCGAAAGCCCTGGCGGACGCCGAGCGAATCGTCGCGGGTGGCCGCGGTCTCGGCGGTCCCGAACAGTTCGCCCTGATCGAGGAGCTGGCGGTGGAACTCGATGCCACGGTCGGGGCCTCCGGCGCCACCGTTGGCGCTGGATGGCGCACGCATGATGACCAGGTAGGCTCCACTGGCCATATCGTCAGCCCGAAGCTCTACCTCGCGGTCGGCATCTCCGGAGCGCCCCAGCATCTCGTCGGTATGCAGGGATCGGAATTCATCGTCGCTATCAATCGTGATCCCGATGCCCCCATCTTCAAGCTGGCATCGTTCGGCATTGTCGGCGACCTCTTCGAAGTGGTTCCGGCACTGATTGCGGAGTTGCGTGCGACCCGCGAGGCGGAACTGGAATGACGCGCGAGGCCGGGCAACGTCCACTCGTGCTGATCCTCGGGGCGGGCTTGTCGGGCCTGACACTGGCGACGATGCTCGACACTGACCTGCTCGACGTCCTCGTCCTGGAGCAAAGCTTCCCGCCGGGCCGGTCGCAGCAATACCACGGGATCGTGACGAGTTCCGCACTTGGGGATATCGGGCTGGACCCGGAATCCCTGGTTGCCGTGCCGGTCAGCGAGGTGATGCGTGCCGGAGCAGGCGTGACGGTCAACGGGTGGTACGCGGTCGAGCACCGCCAGCTGCTGGACGCGCTTCGATCCAGAGCCAAACGGCGGGGCGTCACCATCGTGGCGAACCAGGATGAAGTGGACCTTGTTTGGCGTCAGTCTGTGCTGAGTGGTGTCCGCACGCGATCCGGGCACCTGACCTTCGAAGCCGATCTGGTGGTGTTCGCCGATGAGTCGGACCCCCGGTTGCCGGAGAGCCTGGGATTGCGCCCGGACTGGCTGCCAACAGAATTGATGCACCTGGCGAAACTGCGTTTTGACGGCATACCGCCGAAAGCCGGAAGCGTCCTGGCGTACACGCGAGCCGCGAGTTGGGGATCGAACGGGCATGTCCTGGTGATTCCCGGTCGTGACGCCGTCACTGTCAAGGTCGCGATGCTTCTGGAAGACGAAATGGCAACCGCCCGTCACATCAGCGAGTTCCTTGATGAAGTCCTTGCCGATACGATGGTGATGGACCGGATCGATGGACTGACGCGTGGTGCGTTCGTGACCGAGGTGGTGCCCGTTGGCGGATTGAGTCGCAGGAATCGCTTCCAGCGCGGCAGGGCGATGGTCGTCAACGATCTGGTCGGGGTGACGAATCCCCTCAATCGAGACGGATTCTCCACCACGCTCACCCTTGTCCGGATAGCCGCAGACGTGATTCACCAGGCGGTATCAGGGAGCGACCTGTCGACCCGCCAGCTGGGCAAGTTCTCTGACCGGTTGGACCGGGCATTCGAGTCCGACGCCCGGGCAATGATGAAACGAGACCGGCAGCTCGATCGGGAACGACCCTGGCGCTGGTTCTCCCTGCCGGAACTGTCCGGTGTTGCCGGGGTGACGACACCGGCGAACGGTGCGAAGCTACCGGGAAAGATTGGTGATCGAGTAAAGCGCAACCTCGCCAGTCTTCTCACCCGGTAAGGTTGTGGAAAGCCCTGCCCGCTGGTGAGAGGTTGATCCATTGAAGGCGATCGCGGAGGATCGCCGCTACGAACGTTGACATTTACCGTCAACCAGGGAGGTCCGTCACCATGGCAGTCATCAGTCTCCAGCACGCCAGCGTCCCGATGCCGACCGGCGGCAACGAGAAGGCGCGGCGCTTCTACGGCGAGACGATCGGGCTCACCGAAATCACGCCGCCGTCCGTGCTCGGAACGGAGCGATTCGTCTGGTTCACCATCGGTGACAGTGGCGACGAGGTCCACGTGTACACCGACGACCGCGGCCCGAACTCTCCTGGACAGCACCTGTGCATCCGTGTCGATAACCCGGACGAGATCCGGGCCGCGCTGGAAGCCAATGGTTATGGGACCGAGGAAACGGACGCCATTCCGAACCGGCCGCGCTTCTTTACCCTCGATCCGTTCGGGAACCGGGTGGAAATATCGGCGATACTGGGTCCGTATTCGTAGCGGCGGTCGTTTGTGGCCGGACGGCGAATCGTGAATCGATGTTGCAGGGGCGGCTCGCCGGGGCCGTCCCGGTCCAGGAGTATCTCGCCAATGGCCGCATCCGCCCAGCAGAAGATCACGTACACCTCCACGCCCGCCGAGATCGAGGCGATGCACGCCACCTTCGATGAGGCGCTGGAAGCGTTCGGCAAGACGTTCGGCGCTGAGTACCCCATGGTGATTGCCGGGGAGGGTATCTCCGGGCGCTCGACCTTCGATGTCGTCGCGCCGGCGGATACGACGGTGGTGCTGGCCCGGATGCAGTCCGGTACCGTCGATGATGTGAATGCCGCCGTGGCGGCGGCAAAGGCTGCCTACCCGGCCTGGGCGGCGCGCCCGTGGCACGAGCGGGTCGCCATCATTCAGTCCGCCGCGGATGCAATTCGCGACCGGAAGTTTGACCTCGCGGCGACGATGATTCATGAAGCGGGCAAGTCCCGGACGGAAGCGATCGGTGAGGTCGAGGAGGCCGCCGATCTCCTCGACTATTACGCGAAGCAGGTCGTCCTTGCCGACGGGTACACCCTGCCGATGCAGTCCATCGACCCGCGTGAAGAGAACGTTTCGGTGCTGCGGCCGTTTGGAGTCTGGGCGGTGCTCTCGCCGTTCAACTTCCCGACCGCGCTGGCGGCCGGACCGATCTCGGCGGCACTCGTCGCCGGCAACACCGTCGTCTTCAAGCCGGCCAGCGCGACGGCGCTCTCCGGGTACAAGCTGTATGAGGCGCTGATTGCTGGCGGGATCCCGGTTGACGTCCTGCATTTCGTGACCGGCGGCGGTGGCGCTGTCGGCGAACCGCTGGTCAAGCATCCGGATGTCGACGGCGCGGTCTTCACCGGCTCGAAGGAGGTCGGGATGGACCTCTATTCGACGTTCGCGACCGAATTCCCGAAGCCGATCATCACCGAGATGGGTGGCAAGAACCCTGCCATCGTCACGCGCAACGCCGACATCGCCAAGGCGGTTGAGGGCGTTGCCCGGTCGGCATTCGGGTTTTCCGGCCAGAAGTGTTCGGCCTGCTCGCGGGTCTATGTCGAGCGCCCGATCTACGACGAGTTCATTGACCGGCTTGTTGCGCGTACTGCCGAATTGGTGGTGGGCGATCCGGCCGAGCGGGCGACATTCGTCGGTCCGGTGATCGATGCCAGCGCGGTTGCGCGCTTCGAGGAGGCGGTGAGGCTTGCCGAGGGTGGGACGATCCGGGCAGGTGGCCAGCGGCCAAACGATCCGGCACTTGCCAACGGCACGTTCGTCGAGCCCACGATCGTCGATGGCCTGCCCATCGACCACGAACTGTTCCATCGTGAGTTGTTCCTGCCGTTCCTGGCGGTCGCCCCGATTGAGTCGCTCGATGCGGCACTCGTCGCCGCGAACGATACCGAGTACGGGTTGACAGCCGGTATCTTCACCGAGGACGAGGCCGAGATCGACCAGTTCTTCAACACGATCGAGGCTGGCGTGGTCTACGCCAACCGGTCAGGTGGCGCCACGACCGGCGCCTGGCCGGAGTGCCAGCCGTTCTGCGGCTGGAAGGGGAGTGGATCCTCCGGGAAGGGCGCGCTTGGCCCGTACTATGTCATGCAGTTCCTGCGGGAGCAGTCGCGCACGGTCGTCCGTGACACCGCCGCGCAGCCCGAAAACCTCGAACCCGCAGGCGAGTGAACCGGACCGGCCGTGGCATTACCCAGGCGGGATGCCACGGCCGTGATCGCGGCTGTTTCGAGGTGGCCGGGACCGCCAGCTACCTTGCCCAGTGACCGATTGCCGTGAGCGATTCGGCACGTGCCGGTGGCGGGACGTTGAAGTGTGTCAGGGCTGGGATCAGGACATCACGCATGGCGGCTTCCTGCGCCTCGGCAGACGCCCATTGCTCGACGACCAGCACCCGCTCGCCGTCCGACGCCCCGATGTGCGCGGTCATCCCGGCTGGCCAGTTGCCGCTGCCGTCGGCGTTCGACTTGAGGAGATCGAGCACTGCCCGGAACTGCTCTGGACCAAAGCCCGGAAACTCAAGGATCATGGCCAACGGGCCTTGGGAATCCTTGCTCCACCAGGCGAGCGCTGGGAACCAGGCGTTTCGGCTGGGAGCGGCAACACCAGCTTGGCCCAAAGCGGGGCCGAGCCGATTGGCCAGGAAGGCGCCCTGTGCAGCCTGCGATTCCCAGACCTCGGCGACGAGGAGAGTGTGGTCACCAATCGCGGCGGTATGCTGGATCAGTCCCTGGGGTGGCTCGCCGGCGCCAGTTGCCGGGTTGAAGCCAAGAAGCGAGTTGACCGCCTGATAGTCATCCGCAGTGGCATCGTTGAACTCGATGATCAGGACCTCCGGCACGGTGAACCTTCCTTCCATGACGAGACGATGTTGCCTGGGACCCACACGGAGTCTAGCAATACGCGTGCCGGAAGAAAATTAGGCTGATATTCGTATCATCGTGACAACATACCGCTGGCACATCGCCTCGGAGCGGCAGGAACCCTGCGTTTGACAGGCGACGCCCTACCGGGAAGCGGTCAGGTCAGCGTTGCCATGAAGGTCGCGGTGGCGTCGAGTCCCGCCGCGAAGATGTCGGGCCGCTGGCCGATGCCGATCCTGAGATGCCGGTCCATTCCGAAGGCCGAACCAGGCGCAAGCATGACCCTGGCCTCGGCAGCGAGCCTGTCGGCCAGGGTCACCGAGTCGATGGGGAGGGTATAGGACATCATCGCCAGGAGGGCCGCCCTCGGTTCTGTCCAGGAGACCAGATCGGCGTTCTCCGAGAACCAGGTTCGGGCGGTGGCCAGGTTCGTGGCCATGATCTCGCCGTTCCGGGCGAGAATGCGATCCCGGTGTTCGATCGCCACCCTGGCGATGGCGTCGCTCATCTTTGCCGGACTCAGGGTGAGGTAATCGCGCATGGCCCATGCCTGAGCCGCGATCTCACTGGTTGCCGCCATCCAGCCCACGCGTAGTCCGGGCATCCCGAAGGGTTTCGACATGGTGCCGACACTGATCGCCTTTTCGTAGCGGTTGCGGGCCGGCTCGACCAGGCGTTCCCCGCCCGGGATTTCCAGCCAGCGGTACGCCTCGTCGGAGAGGACCCAGGCGTCCCGCTCCCGGGCGAGATCCAGCACGCGATCCAGTTCGGCATCGCTCAGGATCGCGCCGGTTGGGTTGTGCGGCGTGTTGATGACGATGAGTTTGGTGTTCGGGCGAAGGAGCGATTCGAGCTGGTCGAGGTCGTACCGGAATCCGGCCGGGCCGGAGACCACCGGCCAGGGCGTGAAGCCGGCCCCGATTGCCTGCGGCACGCTGTGCAGTTGCTGGTAGGCGGGTGAGACCGCGACGACATGATCGCCAGGTTCGAGCAAGGCATTCATCACCAGGAAGTTGGCTTCGATCGCGCCGGTGGTAACGAGGATGTCGTTCGGTGTCACGCCGCGATAGGTCGCGGCGAGCGCGGACCGCAGCGCGAGCGAGCCGCGCGCCTCGGAGTAGCCGAGGGGCATCGACATCAGTTCGGAACGAAGTTCAAGGGCGACATCATCGTCGAGCAGCGCTGACAGCGCATCCAGGGAGAGGGGCAGGATCCCGCTTTCGCAGATGTCGTAGTCGACATCGAGTTCCCAGCGGGTCATCCATCGCTCGAGTTCGAACCGTGCGATTTTCATGTGATCTCCATGTTCAGGCGCCGTTGGCCGCGTGCCGGGTAGAGCGCCAGGTCCCCACTGGCGTGCGGACCCGGACGGTCGATTCCACAAGCAGTCCGCTCGCGAACAGCGCAACGGCCGCGCAGGCGGTCGCGCCCCAGAGGATGTGGTCGAGATCGTAGTCGTTGAGGAGGCGTGCCACCACCAGTGGACCGAACCCACAGATGGCCATCAGAACGTTGATGGACATCGTCGCGCCAGCCAATGACTCTGGACGAGTCAGGTTCATCAGGTATCGCTGGTTGGCGGCCGTGCCGGCGCTGCCTGCCAGACCGAGCAGCACGAACCCGATCGCGAAACCCCGCATTGCGGCGGTGCCATCGTCGAAACGGTCGGTGTACAGGCTGTTGGTGAGGACCCCGGGAATGGCGATGAGCCACAGCAGCAGGACGAGCCGGAATAGCGCGGCCACCTGGAATGGCGCCCTTGGACCGCTCCGCGCGATCCAGCGCGGCCAGAGATACGCCCCTGCGGCGTGCCCAACCACGAGCGCCACGAGTGCCAGTCCGATGTACTGCACATCGAGACCAAGCTCGCGGAAACCGAAGACGATCAGGAAGGGATCGACAGCGGCAGCGAGCGCGAGCAGGATCTTGTATCCCGCGAAACGGCGGAACGCCGCGACCCGGAACGCAGCCAGTGCGCTCGCCAACGTTCCGCCGGGGGAGCGCTGCGAGACTGCCGTCCGGTTTCTGCGTATCTGCAACAGGAACCATATCGCCGCAATGGCGGAAAGCGTGGCCAGGAGAACGATTTGCCTGACGGCATGCTGGAACGCGAGATCCGAGTTGAGGACGCTCCAGGCGACCAGGGCGGCAATCAGTGCCGCAACCACGGCGGTCAACCGGCGATACCGAACCATGCGCCGGGTGAGGTTGCCACCGGTCGCGATCGCAGCGGCGCCGGCCGATGCCTGGCTCGAGAGTGCCGTCCCTGACTGGTAGACGATGTACGCGCCGATCAGGAGGCCAAGGAACCGGGATGTCGGGATGTCGTCAATGCGAACCGCGGCGAATCCGGCGAACAGGAGCGCGGTCAGGCGGACGATCGAGACGACGAGCACGATCAGGCCGCCGCGGCTGGTCATCCGCCGAATGAGCGACATGGCCAATGGAGCGAGCGCCCAGGCAACCGCGGTGATGGTCGTGAACGCCGCTATCTGGATATTCGAGCCACCGAACAGGAACGCGATGGCGGCAAGGATGATAACTGGTTGCAGCAACGTTTCGGACAAGGCCTGGAGCCCGCCGTTGATGGTCGCCGCTGCAAGGGACGAGCCTTTTCGCTGGCGCAGAAGGGTGGAACTTGATCTCGAAAACACGCGGCCTCCGGGAGCGCACAACTGGAACATGACCCCAAACCGCGGGTCACCGCGACGCCAAAGTATAGGCATGAAACGTGAAGCTGGACCCGGAGCGGTCAGCTTGCCTGTGGCAAGGTGAAGCGGAAGGTGGTTCCCTCGCCTTGGCGGGATGACACATTGACGTCACCACCGTGGGCGCGAACGAGCTGCTGGACGATGCTCAGGCCCAGGCCACTCCCTTCATCGTGCCGGTTGCCCCGCTCCGCCTGGTAGTAGCGGTCGAACACGAATTCGACTTCGTCTTCCGGGATACCGAGGCCGGTGTCACTCACGGCGACCTCGACCATGGCACCGGCTGGTTTCGCCTGCAGCACAACCAACCCGCCTTCGGGCGTGTGCCGGAGGGAGTTGTACAGGAGGTTGTTGAGGATTTGCCGGATCCGGGTCTCATCACCGTAGACGAGTGGCAAGTCCGGCGGGACCAGGGACTCCATGCTGACCCGCGACTGCGTCCAGGCAAGGGAACTGATGCCGCCAACGGTCTTGCTGGCGAGGTCGGCAAAATCGAAGGCCTTGCGTTCGAGACGCAGGCTGTTTTCCCGGAGGCGGGTCAGGGTGAAGAGGTCTGCGATCATCCGCTCGAGCATGTCCGCTTCCCGCCGGACGACCTGCAGCGACGTGACAAGCTCGGGATCCGGCGGTGGTTGGCTCTCGAGTTGACGTTCGACGGTGCCCTGGATGATCGATATGGGGGTGCGTAATTCGTGCGAAACGTTTGAGATGAATGCCTGCCGCTGCCGTTCGGTTGTGGAGATGGTCGACGCCATTTCGTTGAATCGCTCGGCGAGACGTCCAATCTCGTCTCGTTGCTTGACCGGGATGCGAGTGTCGAGTTCGCCTTCGGCCATTGCGTCGGCGGCGGCGGCCATGCCTTCGAGGCGGCGGGACATCGACCGTGCCCGCCAGACGCCGAACGGAATGGCGACGACAATCGCGGGGACGATGATCAGCACCATCACGTACCGGAGTTGCCCCAGGAAATAGTGGATGAGCCCGAACCGGGATTCGCCACCGATCACCGAGCGTATGGGATTGCCTTCGAGCACGATGACGCCGATCATCTCGCCGTCCCGGGTGATCAATGGATAGGATGCCGAGGTTCGCTCGTGTTCGACCTCGAGTGAGTAGAGGGTGCCCCAGGTCGGATCTGGCTGGCCGGCCAGCACGAGCGTACGGGCGACGACCGACCGGGTGGAACCGAGGGCGAAACGCGACAGTGGAGAACCCTGTGACACCCAGCTGGCGTCGTCGCTGGCAACGATCATGCCATCCATGTTGACGATCGCAACATGCGCGATCTGGAACGCGTGGTTGTTGCTGACCGGACCGTCGAAGCCCGTCACCTCGTAGTGGACGATGTCTGCCAGTTGCTGTTCGAGCGTTGCCAGTTCGGCATCGGTCGGTCCCTCGGTCATCATCGGCGCAAGGCCATCCGGATCGAGCCACCAGGCGTAGGATCGCGCCTTTTCACCGAGACCGTAATCCAGGGTGATGTCCTCGAAGTTGCCGATTTCGGCGATGCGTGGCCACCAGACGATGGCGACCACACCAGCGACGAGGAGCAGGACCGTGATAACGGTCATCATGACATAACTAATGACCAGTTGGACGGCGGTGCGCTGCCGGTAGAGACGAACGGGAGTGAACAGCCAGTAGAGGAGCTGCTCGGGGATGGTGGCATCGTCGGGCAGGCGTTTGGCGCTTCGCAGCGATCGCATCGGCGATCAGGTGCCGTCTGCGGCAGGGCTGGCGTTCCGCTCGTACTTGTAGCCAACACCCCACAGCGTCACGATCCGGTCGGCGACCGAGCCCGAGCCTCCCAATTTGCGGCGGAGTCGCTGGATGTGCGTGTCAACGGTTCGCTCGAACCCGGAATAGGTGTCTCCCCAAAGCCGGTCGAGGAGGTAATTCCGGGAGAAGACGCGGCCAGGGTGCGAGGCAAGCAGGTAGATGAGGTCGAATTCCTTGGCGGTCAGATTGACCTCGACCTGCTCCACGAGGACTTCCCGGCCGACCGGATCGATCCGCAGGTCCTCGTGCTCGATCACCTCGGAGACACTCTCGCGGGTCTGCGACTCGACGCGCATCATTTCGACCCGCCGCAGGATCGCGGACACACGCGCCTGGAGCTCTCGCAGCGAGACCGGTTTGGTGAGATAGTCATCCGCCCCCAACTCAAGGCCAAGCACGCGATCCAGTTCGGTGGATTTGGCGGTCAACATCAGGATTGGAATGATACGGTCCTGGCGAATGCGTCGGCAGATCGTCAAACCGTCGACCCTCGGCAGCATCAGGTCGAGGACGATCAGGTCCGGTGTCAACCGGTTGGGACCGGTGAGTCGATCGAGCGCCACCTGACCGTCGTGGATGGTTTCCACCAGGTGGCCACTGTCGCGGAGCGTCTGTCCGATGAGTCGGGCGAGTTCGCGTTCATCTTCGACGACAACAATGCTGGCCATGGTCCTCGAGATCCCCCAACGATGCCGGGGTCGCGATGTCGCGGCCATCCTGCACCTTGCTCAAGCCATTGTACCTACCTGGTCCATTCCTCCGGCGATGTCGCGATCCCGTCATGGTCGTTTAAGGAAGGAGAGGCCGCAGGCACCTTTGCACCTGCGGCCTTCCTTGGGGGAGGGGAAGGATGGGGGATCCTCATGACGTCCTGGCCGATCCGGGCGGTTGGCTGTTCCCGCTTTCTCCGGGTCGCCATCGACGACAATTGCAGGATAGATTCCGGATGCCGTGGAAGTACGACAGGAGTATCACGAAACTGTGTCTTTCGGCGATGTCGCATGCATCCGGGTGGAATGGCGCGGCGTAGACCAGGTTTGAGGGCAGCATCGCGCTGGTGAACGACTCGCCACCAATCGCCCGATCAAGGGTTCTTTTGATGTGGCAACGAGGCGAGCATTACGTGGTGCAGGCTGATTGGTTCGCAGGTACACTGTAGGCATGGAAAATCGGTCGACCACCTTGTGGTTGATTCGTCGGTTTTCGTATGCATGCGGGTTGGCTTCGATCACGAGAGCAACGAGCGAATGGCGCACAATCTACCGCTGAACGAAACAGCGCCTGTCACATCGCGATCGGAGGCCGGATCGCGGGGGACTTCCTGGCCTGGATCCCTCCCAGAACGGCTGTGGACATCTGTCCTGCCATCCAGCGATTCCGGTGAAGGCAGGACCACTCAACAGGCACCCGGTATTCCCCACCGCCTGGCGAGACTGTGGCCAACCCTGGCGATGGCTGTCGCCGGGGTGGTGCTGGTGTTGGCGGTGGGGATGTTCGTGTTCCGGGCGGTGTACGACGGGCGGATCTACCCGGCGGTGATCGTGGGGGACGTGCCGGTCGGCGGGCTGACGGTGGCGGCCGCCGAACAGGAACTGGCGGCACGGGCGGGCGAACTGGAAGCGGGGACGGTGGAGTTCCGGTACGGGGGCCAGACGTGGACGCCGACATTGAGCGAGCTGGGGGTGACGGTGGACCTGGCGGGTTCGCTGGCGGAAGCGGAGACCCTGGGGCGGACGGGGGACGCGGCGACGCGGCTGGGGGCGGCACGGGAGTTGCTGCAGCACGACCAGGTGGTGCCGTTGCGGACGGAGTTGAACGCGGACGTGCTGGACGCGTGGTTCGATGAAGTGGATGCGGCGCTGGGGCAGCCGGCGGTGAACGCGGCGGTGGTGGTGGAGGGGACGACGGTGACGGTGTCGCCGGAGGAACCGGGGGTGCAGGTGGACCGGGCGGCGGCGACGGCGGTGATCACGGAGACACTGCGGACGCTGGCGCCGGTGAGCCAGGACCTCCCCACCGAAGTAGCGGTGCCGGCGATCCTTGCCACCGACCTCGTCGAGGCGCAGGCCTACGTCAGCAGCATCCTTGGCGCCAACCTGCGCGTTATCTTCGAGGGGCGTTCCTGGAGGGTCAGTGCGGATTCATTGGCCGGGTACGTCACAGCCGAGACCGTGCTGGTCGATGGCCAGCCGCAGGCGCAGCTGACGATGGACACCGACTCTCTCGCGGCGGATTTGCGCACCCAGTTCAGCGAAGAAATCAACCGGGATCCGATCGACGCCCGCGTGGCCTGGAGCACCGAGAACGGATTGATCGCGCTCGATCCAAGTCAGACCGGGATCACGCTCAAGGCGGGTGAGTTCGCGGAGCGGGTGGAGGCGGCCTTCCTCGGCGGTGAAACCGAGGTCACCATTCCCGTGGTTGAAGTACGTCCCGAAATCGACGACCAGAACCTCGCTGCCCTCAAGATCGAGACGCGGCTCGGCCGTGGCGATTCCAACTACGATGGAGGCAGCTGGCAGCGTGACGAGAATATCAACGTCGGCGTGAGTCTCCTGAACGGGACGCTCGTCCGGCCAGGTGCGGAGTTCTCGTTCAACGAAGCGATCGGCACCATTACGCCCGAGAAAGGCTACGTGGAAGCATCCGTGGTGGTTGCCGAGCGGGTCGGCACGGATTACGGCGGAGGCATTTGCCAGGTTTCGACCACGGTGTTCCGGGCCGCGCTCTTGGCCGGCATGCCGATCGGGGAGTGGAACCCGCACACGTACCGGTTGAAGGGATACGAGCGCGACGGCTGGGGACCGGGATTCGATGCATCGATCCTGCAATCCGGTGACAATCCGGCATACTGGGGAGACCTGACCTTCACCAACTTCACCGACGGCTGGCTGCTGGTGGAAGCCTGGACCGATTGGCCTTACGTGATCGTGAACATTTACGGGCCGGAAACCGGAAACACCGTCGATATCGTGAATCACTGGCAGAGCGATCCAATTACCAACAACGAAGATGTGGTGGTGTACACATCCGATCTCCCAGCCGGTCAGCGGCGCCAAACGGAATGGCCGATGGCGGGCCTGGAAACATCCTTCGTGCGGATGATCTACGACGCCAACGGCGAAGTCGTGGGCGAGCGGCAGTTCTATTCGTATTTCCAGGGCAGGGGCAACGTCTACGAGGTGGGAACGGGGTAGGCCAGGGGTGACTTGATCCGGCTGGGGCAGTGATTCCGGGTCAGTTGCGACCGGTCCCAACCTGTGACAAACTGATCAAGGATTCGATGTCCAGATCCTCCGCGCCGGCGACGGATGACAGCCGGTAAGGCGCCCCGCCAGATACCGTTCCCACAGGCCAGTTCCTGATCCCGCCAATCTGGCTGGTTGGCTTTGTGCGGCAATGCATTCGCGCTCGGGGTATCCTTTCCGGGCAAGTTTTGAATCGAGAGCTTCACGCATGGCCCAAACCACCCCCACGCAGCACCTTCCCGCTGTGACGGAGACCGCAGCCGGCACCTTCGAAAACGCCAGGCAGCGCGTTTTGGGGATGTTCGGCAACTTGCGCCAGAGCGTGCTCCCGTCCGTCGACCAGCCCTACACACCGGTCACGACCCGGTCGAGCCAACCGCGTACGCGCCGGCAAAAGGCACTGGCTTTCATCCCGGCAATCGCTCTCGGCCTCGCCGGGGTGGTGCTGGTGTTGGCGGTGGGGATGTTCGTGTTCCGGGCGGTGTACGACGGGCGGATCTACCCGGCGGTGATCGTGGGGGACGTGCCGGTCGGCGGGCTGACGGTGGCGGCCGCCGAACAGGAACTGGCGGCACGGGCGGGCGAACTGGAAGCGGGGACGGTGGAGTTCCGGTACGGGGGCCAGACGTGGACGCCGACATTGAGCGAGCTGGGGGTGACGGTGGACCTGGCGGGTTCGCTGGCGGAAGCGGAGACCCTGGGGCGGACGGGGGACGCGGCGACGCGGCTGGGGGCGGCACGGGAGTTGCTGCAGCACGACCAGGTGGTGCCGTTGCGGACGGAGTTGAACGCGGACGTGCTGGACGCGTGGTTCGATGAAGTGGATGCGGCGCTGGGGCAGCCGGCGGTGAACGCGGCGGTGGTGGTGGAGGGGACGACGGTGACGGTGTCGCCGGAGGAACCGGGGGTGCAGGTGGACCGGGCGGCGGCGACGGCGGTGATCACGGAGACACTGCGGACGCTGGCGCCGGTGAGCCAGGACCTCCCCACCGAAGTAGCCGCTCCCGATGTCACGGCAGCCGATCTCGCGCCGGTCATCGCGACCGTGGACGAGCAAATGAACCGCTCGATGCGGGTCACGTTCGAAAATCGGACCTGGCGGGTGGACGGTTTGGCGCTCGTTCCATACCTGACCGTCGAAAACGTGACGGTCGATGGACAGCCGTCCGTGCAACTCGGCTTCGAGACGTCTACCCTCGCCAGCGCGCTTCGCGAGTTGTACGCCAGTGAAATCAACCGGGAACCGGTGAACGCCCGGGTCGTCTGGGACAACGCTGTCGGGCTGGTGGCGGTGAGCCAGAGCGTTGATGGGGTGACCGTCAACGGCGGCGCGTTCGCGCAGGTCGTGGCTGACGGCTTCCTCAACGGGAAGGAAGAAGTCAAGGTCCCAACCGTGGTCGTGCATCCGGACATCGACTCATCGAACCTCGCGGCGCTGGGTATTACGAACTTCCTCGCCAGCGGCGACTCCAACTTCGCGGGAGGCTCCTGGGAGCGCGACGAAAACATCCGGGTTGCCGCCAGCCTGCTCAATGGCACGCTGGTCCGGCCGGGCGCGGAGTTCTCGTTCAACGATGCGATTGGCGAAATCACCGCCGACAAGGGCTATCAGGAAGCGGCCGTCGTCGTGGCCGAGCAGATCGGACGCGGAATCGGCGGTGGTGTTTGCCAGGTCTCGACCACGGTGTTCCGGGCTGCCTTGCTGTCTGGTATGCCGATCGGGGAATGGCACGCACACACCTACCGGTTGACCAATTACGAGCGCGATGGCTGGGGGCCGGGTTTTGACGCCTCCATCCTCCAGATCGGCAGTGATCCTGACGGCTGGGCCGATTTCACCTTCGAGAATTTCACGGACGGTTGGTTGTACATCCAGGCATACACGGACAATTACCGTCTGTACGTGAATATCTACGGCACCGATACCGGGCGGTCTGTCGATATCACGAAGTGGGGTATCAACAACAAAAGCACCGGGTTTACCCGCGTTATCTACGATGCCGATGGCAATGTCGTCGCCGATCGGGATTTCGCCACGACCTTCAAGTAGCAGCAATTCCCGCTCGTACAAGGCCAGCCGCGTATCACGCGGCTGGCCTTGTCTGGTTGGCCATGAGTGCTGCTCCACCCGGGATCGTCCGGCCTGGCGAGTGCCTGCATCACACCGCAGCAGGTGACCGATCGGGAAGCGCTTCTGGTGGGGGGCTGTTGTAGAATCGTCCCGATGTGAGCCGGCATTCGTTTATTCGTGACCGGAAGGATGGTTCCGGGCACGTAGCCATGCCAGTGGCTCATTTACTCGATGAGGGGGACAGGCTGGACATGCGGAGGATAGCGACAAAAGGTCGTGGCAACGACCATACGGCCACCAATTCCGCTTCCGGTCTCGAGACCGTTCGGGCGAACCGGCGCATCGTCCTCCGGGCCGCGGCTGGTGTGGCGGCGCTGGCAGCATCCGGCATTGGCGTCGCGCCCGGCCCAGCGAGGATCGCGGCCGCACAGGAATCCGGTGGCACGCGAGCTGAGCGGTTCGTTCCCGACAGCGAAACCCTGGCGACCGCAGCCTCCGGCGAATGGGCGACGTTCGAGGCGGCCTACCCATTCTGGGCGCTCGGCGCCAGTTGGGACGGCACGGTGGGCGAATGGCCGGTGATCCAGGTGCAGGTGAGCGAGGATGGTGTCACCTGGTCAGACACGGTGCAGATGGCAGCGCAGACCGAGGATGGCGGGCAACCGACCCGCGACGACCGGTTGTTCACGGCGCTGATCTTCACGTCGGGCGAGTCGTTCGTCCGGTTCCAGACCACCGACATCGCCGGAGTTCCCGGCACGGTCAGCGGTCTGTCATTCCTGTATATCGATCCCACTGATGGCCCGTGGGAAGACGACCTGTCGAGCGTCCCGCAACCAGCCATCTCGGCCTTTACGTTGAACGACGATACGCTCGCGCCGCCGGAGATCGTCACCCGTGCCCAGTGGGGCGCGAACGAGACCTGGCGTTTTGCCAGCTTCGGCGAGATTTGGCCGCCCGAATACGAAACCGTCAGTCACATCATCGTCCACCATACGGCCACCGCGAACCGACCGGTCGATGTGCCCGGAGCCATCCGGTCCATTTACTACTACCATGCCGTCGAGCAGGAATGGGGCGACATTGGCTACAACTACCTGGTCGACCACAACGGTCGGATCTACCAGGGGAGATACGGCGGCCAGGATGTCATCGGCGGTCATGCCTTCCAGTATGCGGTTGGCAGTTCAGGCATTTCGGTGATCGGCAATTTCATGTCGACGTCGCTCCCCGAAGCGGCGAAGTCCGCACTGGTCTCCATCTCTGCCTGGGTGGGGCGAGATCTCGATCTCACCGGTGGATCCGACTTCCACGAGGCTCCCGAACTGCCAACGATTTCGTCGCACCGGGATGTCAACGGCACCTCCTGTCCCGGCAATATGCTCTGGAACGAACTGCCCTCCATTCGCCAACTTGCTGCCCAGACCCTCGACACCGGCGTTCTCGAAACCGGCGCACCGGCCGGGATCGCTCCTGGCGATCGCGTGCGCGTGCAAACGGACACCGGCGGCGCACTGAACATCCGGAGTTCGGCCAACGGAACAGTGACCGGCAGCATCGCCAATGGTGACCTCGCCTGGGTCACCGACGGCCCGACCACGACTGGTGGCGCCAACTGGTATCAGATCGATCCGATCGACTCCGGTCCCACCGGTTGGGTATCGGCTGCCTTCCTGATCGTGGACCCGCCGCCATTCCCGGGAGACGGCACCGGGTATCCGTTCGGTCTCAATATCCGCTTTACCTCGACCGGCAATCTCCGGCGAGGACCCACTACGAGCGCCGCGGTGGTCGCATCGGTTCCCGCCAATTCCCTGGCGTACGTGATGATGGGACCACTGGAGGGCGACGGGCTTGACTGGTACCAGGTTCGCGTCATGGACGTGGCCGATGGTTGGGTTGCCAGCAGTCTGATCGAGCCGGTTCCGTTCGATGATTCGCCGGCCGCCGCGTTTGCCATCGGCGACTATGTGGTCACGACCCAGTCCGTGAATGTCCGGGCCAGGCCGGGACTCGCCCAGGGAGTGACCGCCAGCGCTCCATCCGGGGCGACCTTCGAGGTGACCGTGGCTCCGGTAGCCGTCAATGGCTACGTCTGGTACGGCGCGTACGGCGCTCCGTACGGTGGCGGTTGGATCGTCGAAAACTATCTCCGGGAAACAACCCCGCCACCGGCCGGGAAGTTCGAGGTTGGCGATTCCATTCGGGTGACCGAGCGGATGAACCTGCGTTCGGCGCCGTCGACCTCAGGCTCTGTTGTCCTGTCGATGCCCGCAGGCACAACCGCGACGGTGCTGGCTGGACCACGTACTGCCAACGGCTACACCTGGTGGCAAATCCGGACCAGCGGCGGCACCACTGGCTGGGCGGTCCAGGACTGGCTGGTCGAAACCACGACCACCCCTCCGCCAACGGGCAAGTTCGAGGTCGGCGACTCAATTCGCGTGTCAGAACGCCTCAACCTGCGGTCGGCGGCGAATACCAGTGGATCGGTGATCGCCGTGCTCCAGCCCGGAGTGACCGGTTCGGTTATCGCCGGACCGAGCACCGGGAGCGGGTACACCTGGTACCGGATCCAGACCTCGCAGGGAACGGGCTGGGCCGTCCAGGACTGGCTCGAGGAAACCACGACGACCCCGCCACCCACCGGGAAGTTCGACATCGGGGATGCCGTTCAGGTTTCCGAGCGGTTGAACCTGCGTTCCAGCGCGAGCACCAGTGGCAGTATCGTGGCGATCCTGCAACCTGGTGTTGTCGGCACCGTGCTGGCTGGGCCCAGCGCCGGCAGCGGCTACACTTGGTGGCAAATCCAAACCTCCCAGGGCACCGGTTGGGCCGTGCAGGATTGGCTGGTCGAGCGAACCACCACGCCTCCTCCAACCGAAGTGTTCGAGGTCGGCGACGCTGTCCGGGTCACCGAGCGCATCAACCTGCGTTCAGCGGCCGGTACCTCGGCTTCGGTCGTCACCATCCTGAATGTCGGCGCCACCGGCACAATCCTCGGTGGACCAACGATCGCCAATGGCTACACCTGGTGGCAAATCCGGACATCGGGCGGCTCAACCGGATGGTGCATCGAGGACGGACTTGGAGACGATGATGGTTCCACGCCGCCCGGCACGTATCCCGCGGGCGCGATCGTCCAGACGACCGATCCAAACGTCCGCTTGCGAGCGAGCGCATCGACCTCCGCCACGATCATCGCGTCCCTGCCGCAGGGACATCGCCTGACGATCGTCAGCGGGCCGACATCAGCCGGGGGGTACTCGTGGTACCGGGCGACCAGCGCCACGGTCGGGACCGGCTACATCGTCAGCGAGTTCATCTCCGCCGTGTAGCCGCCAACGATCGGGCTGGTCTCCTGGATTCCAGCCCGATCATTGCCGATGTGTTGATGGGTTTCGCGTTGACACGGTCGTACCCCGTGCACTATCTTGATTGTGCGCTCACGACAAGATGTCGGTGAGTTTGGGGTGGGGTGTCTCCTGGACGCCCGTTCAGCGTCTCAAGAACCGGATTCGTCGATCGCGGAGGTCATTTGGTGATGGACCAGCATCACGGCATCGAGATGGAGTTGCTTTCCCGCTCTCCCTCGAGGCGGCCTGCGCGTTGTCGGCGTACGACGCGCTAACGGCCGCCCGTTAGCGCTGAAATCCGATCCACAATCAGCAACGAAAATCCCCGCAGCGACAGGGAGAAGTACGAGCCAGGCACGCCTGAGCGACCCGGAGATGGTGAGAGCCCGGGAATGGCGAAGCGGTTCCGAACGCGTCCTCGAGCGGCCGGCCGAAGAAAGCGCACGCGCGCAAGTAGGTCCGGATGGGTGGCTCCCAGGGCAACAACAGCCGAGAGATGCGTGGACTCCGCCAGGTGGCGGTCCTCGTCCGCGCAAGAAGGGTGGTACCGCGGGAAACATCGCCTCTCGCCCCTTCGGTTCGATGCCGGATCGCACGATCCTGGTCGAGAACCGGCGTACGCACGGATTTCCGTGCCAGGCTCGAAGGGAGCAGGCAATGCACCAGGCCGCGAGTACCGATACCAGCACGTTCGACACCACCCAACCCGTCCTGCATTCCGTGCCAACCGTTGTCCAGCCGGTGAACGGTTCGGCGCAGGATCGGGCCGTCGTTTTCGGCGGACCGCAGGCAACCTCGCTGGCGTCGTTCACGATCAGCCCGCGATTGCGCGGACGGCACATGCTGGTGGACACGGATTTCACCCCCGACGAGATCGCGGAGGTGCTCGACACGGCCAGCCGCATCAAGCGGGTCTACCGCAACGGTCAACCTCACGGCTACCTGTCTGGCAAGACGCTCGGCATGATCTTCCAGCATCCCAGCACGCGAACCCGGGTATCGTTCGAAGCCGGTATGGCCCAACTCGGTGGCCAGGCGATTTTCCTTGGCGTCAACGACCTGCAAATGAAGCGTGGCGAAACGATTGGCGACACCGCGCAGATTCTGAGCCGGTACGTTGACGCCGTCGTCGCCCGGGTAGCCGATCACAACGATCTCGTCACCCTTGCCTCCTCGGCCTCGATCCCGGTCATGAACGGGCTCTCGGACAAGTGCCATCCGCTCCAGGCATTGGCCGATCTACTGACCTTGCAGGAAAGTTTCGGCGACCTGAAGGGCCTGCGGCTCGTCTACCTCGGCGACGGCAACAATATGGCGTCGTCGCTGATGCTCTCCGGTGCGGCGATGGGTGTCAGTGTGACGGTGGCGGCGCCGGATGCCCTGCAGCCACCGGCGGACATCGTGAACCACGCCCGCTGGCTTGCCGGTCACAATGGCGCCTCGATCGACGTGACCAACGACCCGTATGAAGCGGTGAAGGGGGCGGATGCCATCTACACCGACGTTCACGTTTCGATGGGCCAGCTCGACGGCGCGGCACGGGCGGTGACGCTGGCTCCGTACAAGGTGACCCCGGACCTGATGGCCGAGGCCAACTCGAAGGCCGTCTTCATGCACTGCCTGCCGATGCATCGGGATGAGGAAGTCTCGGCGGTGGTGGCGGATGGGCCGCAATCGATCATTTTCGACCAGGCCGAGAACCGCCTGCACATGCACAAGGCCTTGCTGCTGCATGCGCTCTGCTAGTCGTCGCGAGGATTGGCGAGAAAGCCCCGCACCATGATCGACTTTGAAACATTGCCACCCGTTGCGCTGGATGCTGCCGAAGAGGTGACATTCGTCCCCTCCCTGCGCGGCAAGAACCTGATAGCCGACACCGATATCGACCCGGCGGAGATCACCGCGATCCTCGATACGGCCGATGTCCTGAAGCGGCTGCGGACCGCACACATTCCCCACGCCTGGCTCGCAGGCAAAACACTGGGCCTTATCTTCCAGCATCCGAGCACCCGGACGCGCACCGCGTTCCAGGCGGGGATGGAACAGCTGGGCGGGCAAGCGATCTTCCTGGGTGTGGACGATTTGCAGCTCAAGCGCGGAGAGACGATCGAGGACACGGCTGCGATTTTCAGCCGGTACGTGAACGGCATCGCCGTCCGCGCCGAGCGCATCGAGGATCTCTACGAACTGGCGCTCGGCGCGACCGTGCCGGTGTTCAACGGCCTGACATCGACGAACCATCCGATCGAGGCGCTCAGCGACCTGTTCACGCTGCGGGAGCGATTC
The DNA here is from genome assembly GCA_964610045.1 of uncultured Sphaerobacteraceae bacterium. GTDB lineage: Bacteria > Chloroflexota > Chloroflexia > Thermomicrobiales > UBA6265 > JACCYX01. Next base: position 3,703 of record CAZSUN010000008.1, on the reverse strand, counting down.
GGCGATCTCCATGCCCTGCGCTTTGCCTACCTTGGCGATGGCAACAACGTCTGTCACTCGCTGATGCTGGCCTGTGCCGCCGCCGGGGTGGAGTTCGCGTATGCCGGGCCGGACGACTATCGGCCCGATTCAACGGTAGTGGAAACCGCGCAGGCCCTGGCGGCAACGGCCGGGAGCCGGGTGATCCTGACCGACGATCCGTTCGAAGCGGTGGCAGGTGCGGACGCCGTGTACACCGACGTCCACGAAAGCATGGGCGAACAGGTCAACCCCGGGAAGTTGATGGCGCTTGCGCCGTACAGGGTAACTCGCAAGGTGATGGCCGCGGCCAAACCCGAGGCGGTCTTCATGCACTGCCTGCCGCTGCACCGCGGGCAGGAGGTGGAATCCGAGGTCGCGGATGGTCCACAGTCGATCATCTTCGACCAGGCGGAAAACCGCCTCCATGTCCACAAGGCGGTCCTGTTGCAGGCGATGCATGACGAGCGTCATGGGTCCGGATGAAGCGATCCGGATGAACACGTGGACCAGGTCGATCGTGGTGGCTGCACGTGCAGCCGAATACGGGAAAGGAAATCCTCGAATGGCAATGCTTCAGTGTCCTGAATGTGCGGCGGAACTCGATATCGACGATGGCGTCGAGCAGGGTGAGATCATTCCGTGCCCCGAGTGTGGAGCCGATCTCGAAGTCCTCGGCACCGATCCGATTCACCTTGGCCTTGCCCCGGAAGAGGGCGAGGACTGGGGCGAATAGCGGCCCAATATCAATGTCACGCAGGGGCGTCCGTTTCGTGGTCGCCCTGACCGTTGACAACCAAAGGAGTTTTCCGGTGAAGGCAATTGGCGTGTTCAGCGCCCGCGTGCGGGTGGAAGAGAAACAGATCATCGCGGCGGCCGGCGTGGCTGGTTGTCCTGCGGTGCCCGTTCTCCCCGCGAGCACGCCGTTGCCTCCCGGCCCGGTGTCGCCACACCAGGCGATGCTGGGAGGGTTCCACCACGATGGCCAATCCGGTGAAGCGGGCACCCCGATCGGGGTCCTGATCGATCGATGCGCGAACCGGGCAGTGGCTGCGGTCTCGCTGCAGCTGGCGCGAACCGGTGGGATCCACACGATCGATGCCGGTTTGGCCGCGACCGGAAACCGGATCGCGGTTGCCTCGGCACTGGAGTCGGCTGGAGTACCCCGTCCCTTGTCATTGGTCGGGTTCTCCGAGGAGTCTTCGGTGAGCGCGGCCGCCCGGTTGGGGTTCCCGGTCACGCTGTTCGGCATGACGCCCGGGTCGACCTCAACTGTGTTGCTGGATGCCGACACGGCGGATGCGGTGATCGAGCACCGGGTGGTGCTGGGCGAGGCGAGCGAGGCGATCGTGCTGCTCCAGGCGGGCGCACCGGGGGCGTCGGATCGAACACTCGTCCACGTTGTTGGCGGACACGCCATCGCTACCGTTGGGGCAGCGATCGACCCGGTTGGGCTGATCGTCGCCGAGCGCGCGGCGGACGTGCTGGGCGCCGGGTCGATTGCGATCGAGCTGGCGCGGACGGCGAGCGGGATCGTCGTCTGGGATGCCGTGCCGGTCGCCGATTTCCGGCTCGCCGAACCCATCGGCGATGTTTCGGTGGCCGAGGCTATCGCCCGGCTCGCGGCCCGCAGCCTCCACCCGATTCCGGGGAACGGCGCGGTCACGTTGGCCGGGGAGGTGCGACGTGATCTCGCCCTCACTGCCTGACATCGAGATGAGTTGGACGGACCATCAGCAGGCTGACATCGATTTGTTGCATGGTCTGGTTGCCATCGAGAGCCTCTCCCACGGTGAAGCAGACGCCGTCTGCTGGCTCCGCGACCAGATGGCAGCGCGCGGGATGACGGTTCTCGACGACGCAGCGGGCAACGCGGTTGCCACAGTCGGTTCCGGAGACCGCCACATCGTCCTCCTCGGGCATATCGATACCGTTCCAGGCCGGATTCCGGTCCGGATCGAGGACGGGGTGTTGTGGGGGCGTGGCGCGGTCGACGCCAAGGGACCGCTGGCGACCTTCGTGGCGGCAGCCAGTGCCGCGGCGCCGTACCTGAACGCCCGCGTGACGGTCGTTGGTGCGGTCGGTGAGGAAGTCATCGGATCGCCGGGAGCCAATGAGGTTGCAACCTGGGATGCTCCGGACTTCTGCATCATTGGCGAGCCAAGCGGCTGGGATGCCCTGTGCCTGGGGTACCGGGGATCGCTTTCGCTGATCTACTCACTCCGGCAATCCACCCGGCACACTGCCGGACCCGGGGAATCGGTCGCGGAACAGGCGGTCCAGTTCTGGAACGACCTGCGCGCGGATATCGACCGCCGAAACCAACATGCGACCAACAGTTTCGGTTCGATTGGACACGCGCTACGGTCATTCAACACAACCGGCGATGGCCTGACCGACGAGGCGACCCTGTCGATCGGTTTGCGGCTGCCGCCGGGAATAGATGTCGAGGAACTCATCGCATCAATACGCGCCGCTTCCGGCGATGGCGTCATCCACGTTGACGGTTTGCAGGAGGGCTACCGGACGGGCAAACAGAGCAAGCTGGTGCCGCCGTTCCTGCGTGGCATCCGCGACGCCGGTGGTTCGCCACGTTTCACCCTGAAACTCGGGACGTCGGACATGAACGTGGTTGGGCCAGTCTGGAAATGCCCGATTGTGGCATACGGTCCCGGCGACTCGTCGCTCGACCATACGCCCGACGAGCGGATCGACCTCAACGAGTACCTGCGAGCGGTGCAGGTGCTTCGCAGCGTGCTCGAAAGCGTGCAGTAGCAGCAGCCCGATTCGAGGTTCATGCCTCACCGGCAACCACGATTGGCCAGGGAACGAACACCATGACCACGGTCATCTCAACGGCGGGAATCCGGCTCGGAGTTCTCGTCTCATTCCTCCGGCAGGAGGAGAAGCTGATTCTCTCGGCGGCTCGCGCTCGCGGCATGGTGGTGACACCGCTCATGGACCGTGAATTGGTGCTGAACGTCTCGGCGCCGTCCGCGGCAGAGAGCGGAATCGACATCGATGTGTTGCTGGACCGCAGCGTCGTCCACTCCCGGGCGGGGTACACCCTGTTCGCAATGGATCGCTGGGGTATCCCGACCCTGAATACGTCGCAGGCGGTCAGCATTTGCGACGACAAGGCGCGGGCCAGCCTGGTCCTGGAAGCAGCGGGCATTCCATCGCCGCGTACATTCGTGACCTACTCGGTGGAGTCGGCGCTCGACGCCTGCGAACAACTGGGATACCCGGCCGTGCTCAAGCCGGTGACGGGATCGTGGGGGCGGCTGATCGCCAAGGTCAACGGTCCAGACCAGGCGCGGGCGATCATTTCCCAGAAGTCCGAGCACGGATCGTTCCATCACGAGATCTATTACGTGCAGGAGTTCATCGAGAAACCGGGTCGCGATATCCGCGCCTACGTCATTGGTGGCCGGGTCATCGCGGCATCGTACCGGACATCGGAACACTGGATCACCAATGCGGCGAGAGGTGCGGTTTCGCTCCCGTGTCCGATCACACCCGAAATCGAGGGCCTCGCCCTCAGGGCATGCGAGGTCGTCGGCGCTCGCCTGGCCGGGGTCGACCTGATCGAAACCAGTGAGGGCCTGAAGGTCATCGAAATCAACACCGGTGGCGAATTCAAGGGCCTGATGACGACGACAGATCACGACATTGCCGGGGAGAT
>CAZSUN010000007.1:25658-73833 GCA_964610045.1 uncultured Sphaerobacteraceae bacterium | reverse complement strand
TTCTTCGTGGCTTGCAGCACACCGCATTTACTCGTGCTGAACCTGCATTTGCCGCATTCGCTGAGTCCGGAGTCAAGCGGTAATGGTCCTGACGGGCGAGCCCGTAGTCTACAGAACGCAGGGTGTGAGGGAATTCGGGTCAGATCGTCGAAGCCACGTTTGGAGGATCAGTCTGGTTCAGGGTGCCGGGACGCTCGATGGGCATCCTGGCCATTTCGGGCTGCGGGATACGCCCATATAATGGCTGACCCCGGCGACGCCGATACCGGGGACGCGCCGTGCAGCGTGGCACGAGATCCGGAAGGCAGAATCATGGCTACCCTCGCACCGGTGTCACAGGACATCGTCGCTCCAACCACCTCGATCGACACTCCCGCCCTGATCGTTTCCGAGGAAATCCTGCATCGCAACATCGCAGGAATGGCCGCTTTCGCGCGGAGTGTCGGGGTGGGATTGCGGCCGCATATCAAGACGCACAAATGCGTGCAGATCGCCCGCCTCCAACTCGCTGCAGGGGCGATCGGGGTCACCTGCGCCAAGGTGGGAGAAGCCGAGGTCATGGTCAACCAGGCCGGCGTCGAGGATGTCCTGCTGGCCTACCCGATCGTGGGGAATAGCAAGTACGACCGCCTCGTACCACTGATGAACAAGGCCCGGATCGTGGTTGCCGTCGACTCACTCGAGGCGGCCAACCATATCTCCGCCAACATGAACCGGCACGAGCGTCGAATCAATATCGCGATCGAGGTCAACACCGGCCAGAACCGGTCCGGTGTGCGCGCCGGTGATGAGACCGTTGCCTTCGCTCGTGAGGTGGCCAGGATCGCCAATCTCGACCTGGTTGGGATCATGACCCACGAGGGGCACGCCAACAGCGCGCCGCCCGAGGAGATCGAGGGCATCGCGATCGAGGCCGGCAAGACAATGGTGCAGGTTGCGGAGCGCATTCGCGAGCAGGGTATCGAACTGCCGATGGTGAGCGTTGGTTCGACACCTGCCGCGTTCTACACGCCAACAGTGCCCGGAGTCACGGAGATGCGCCCAGGCACCTATGTCTTCAACGACAATTCTGCCTTCCGCTACGGGCGATTTGGCGTCGACGACTGTGCGGCGCGCTTCGTTGCGACGGTTGTCAGCCGGCCCACCGACGATCGCGCCGTGCTGGATACGGGCTCGAAATCACTGGCGATGGATCCAAGCCGGGCGCATCCCGGGCATGGGTTCATCGTCGGACATCCGGATGTCACGATCGTGAAGTTGAGCGAGGAGCACGGGGTGTGCTCGCTGCCGCCCGGCGAGCCAGGATTCGCGGTGGGCGATCGGGTGGAGATCATCCCGAATCATATCTGCCCAACGGTGAACCTGATGGACGAATTGCTCATCGTGCGGGATGGCCTAGTGATCGACGCCTGGCCGGTGGCGGCGCGTGGCAAGGTACGTTGATCGGTTAGGTCGCGCGTGGCGAGCGATCATCCTTGGCGCTCGCCACGCACCGCAACCAGCATTCAACCGCCGCCGATCACCTCAATGCCCTCGGCAGCCGCCTCGGCTGCAAGCTTTCGATCCAGGGTCGCAAGCGATACCGAGCGGCGAAGGGCAAGTTCAACATAATAGGCAGCATCGTAGAGGGTCAGATTGTGCCGGTTGGCCAGTACATAGGTTTGCCTCCAGGAACAGAGGATGGCTGTCTCATCGACCGTAATCTTGAGGGCTTCAATGTCGGCGAGCTGGTCGAGAACCTCGGTTTCGGCAATGCGCTGCCGCCGAGTGGACATCAGCGCGGCATTCCCCCACTTCCCAGCGCCAATGCGCCGGAACGACGATCTCGCTGGATGATAGCGAGGCAAGAAGGTTCTGGACCGACGCCGGTACAACCTCGTCCAGAAGCATTGCGGCGAAGCAGGAGGCGTCGATCACAAGGCGCATCGGCTACTCATGTCCCTCGTTGACCCATGATCGCCACACTGATGGACTGGCGTGTATGCCCCACCGAGTGGATCTGGCACGAATCCGATCTACGGCATTTCGTGCCTTTTCATCATCGATAATCGTTTCAGCTTCGTGAACCGGCACAAGTTGCACCAACGGTGTCCCGTCCCTGGTTACAACGACGATTTTGCCGTGGTTGGCGCGGTCCAGGTATTCCCAGAGCCGGGCAACGAGCGCTTCTTCGGCCACTTCGACCATGGCACACCTCATGGTTCCAGTGTAGCAAGCCGCAGGAAGGAAGGAGGGTGTCAGGCGCCGATCACCTCAATGCCCTCGGCAATGGCTGCCCGAGCCATGCGATCATCGAGTGTTGCCAATATGGTTCTTCGCCTGCCCGCGAGTTCCACATAGGCCGCATCGTAAACCGTCAACGAGTGTTTCCGTGCCAACTCCAGTATGGCAAACAGCATGTGCTCGGACTGGTCGACGTCAAAGGTGATCGGCAACGCCAGCAGGTGGGACAGTCTGGGGCGACACTCTGTCGAATCCAGGCGCCCTCGCCTGGCCGCGACCAGAAGCGCGTTCGCAACTTCATACGACCAGAGGCGCGGGACGACTATGCCACGAGTAGCGATCAGGTCCAGCACCTCGTCAATCTCTGCAAACTGCTCATCGTCCATAACGAGCGACATCGACACAGACGAGTCAACCACGATTGTCACCCGTTACGGCCGCCCTTCCTCGATCCAGGACTTGATTTCTTCACGGGTCAGGTTCGGAACTGGATGCTGGCGAGCGAATGCGCGCATGCTGCGGATGGCTGCACGGGCAGCTTGTTCATCGACCTCCAGCGCGCTGTCCGAGGCAGCATGTGTGGCCGGGTGAAGTGTCACCAAGGGAACACCTTTGCGGGTAATGACAACCACCTCACCCCCAACGGCACGATCGACGAGTTCGGGTAGATGGTCGCGTGCGACCTCTTCTGCGACCTCAACGGACATGGCACACCTCCTGCATCCAGTGTAGCAACACTCCCAGGCTGTTATCCGGATGGCGTCGCCTCCGGGACAGTGGGCGTGGTGGTACCCATCGCCGCGAGCGCTTCGAGCGCCTGCCCGAGCCGCTCCTGCTCCTCGCCATAGGTTGCCCAGTCACCGGCCTGCAACGCCGTCTGGGCGCGATCCCACGCTGCGAGCGCCTCGTTGGCGAGCTCGGCTTCGGTCATTCCGGCGAGGTCGCTGCTGCCGGACGGAGTGGTCGTGCCAGGCGCCACCGGAGTCGCCTCATCGGCCGGCTGTTCGGTCACCTCGTCAGGCACATCTGTCTCGATTTCGTCAACTGACTCGGCAGATTCGTCGCCGAGTGCGGCGATCGCCTCCTCGAGTGTGGGCCGCATCACCACGCGTTCGTTGGTCGCGGCAATGACGCGGACCAGCTTCGGCGCGGCGGCGGCGGAGTCGCGGGATTGCAGATAGAGCGGCTGGATGTAGAGCATTGCATCGTTGACCGGGATCACCAGCATGTTGCCGCGGATGACCTCGGTGCCACTCTGGTTCCAGAGTGAGATTTGCTGGGAGATCTCCGGATCCTGGTCGATCTGGGCTTCTATTTGCATCGGGCCGAAGACGGTCACCTGGCGCGGGTACCGGTATTGCCGGAGCCGTGTCTGGCCACTGGCGTCGGCGGTACCGGCGAACCAGGCGGTCATGTTCTGGCGCGTTTGGCCGCCGCCAGGCGTGAATGGCACGGTGAGGGCGAACTCGTCGGTGGTTTCGTTGGGCAACTTCTGCAATACGAAATACGGTTCAATCGTCTGGACCGCTCCGTCGACGTTCTCCTGGGCCACGATCCACTGATCGTCGCCGTCGTACAGTGAGCGGGCGGAGTCGACGTGGTACGTCGACCAGACTTCCGACTGCATCCGGAACTGATGCTCCGGGTACCGGAAGTGCGACGAGATGGAGGCAGGCGCCTCGCTGATCGGGGTGAAGAGGCCGCCATAGACCTTGCCATAGGCGTCGGCGATCGGATCTTTCAAACCGGTTCGGTAGAAGGTGGTGGTGCCATCGTAGGCATCGACCACGACCTTGACGCTGTTGCGGAGGTAGTTGGTGCCTTCGAAACGGGTTGCCTGCGGGAATCGTCCACTCGACGTGTACCCGTCGATGATCCAGTACATACGGCCGTCAGCAACGATGAGATATGGGTCCTGGTCGTATTCGAAGAACGGCGCGATACGTTCCGCGCGATCGACAACTGAACGGGTCAGGACGAGGCGCGAATCGTCGGTGAGCTGGCCGCTGATGAACACATTGCGATCGCTGAGGGTGAGGGCGGCAAGACCGCGGGTGAAGATGTTGCCCAGGGAGATGGAACCAGCCGGGATTCCCTCGAAACCTCCTCGCTCGACGCTCTCGTCGATACCGGTGAACTCGGGCTGGTCGGTATTGATGATGATCCAGTCCTGCGGGAGTTCGCCGAAGTAGATCTCCGGCCGCTCGACCGGCATGGACGGTGGCCCAACGACTGGAATGTCGCTGACCATCATCACCGGCCAGCCGTCGGAGTTGACCTGGCTGACCGGGCTCATCACGACTCCGTAGCCGTGTGTGTAGGCGAGGTGCCGGTTCGTCCACGTCCGCGACGTTTCGCGCAGGCCGTCGATATTGAGCTCCCGGGCCGACGCAACCACCTGGACCGGTTTGCCGTCGATGGTATACCAGTCGACATCGATGTCGCCGAACTCGTAATAGGGCACGAACGATTGTAGTTGCTGGTAGACCGGCTGTACGACGCGGTAGTCCCAAATGCGGACGTTACTCAATGGAGTTTCATCGATGGACAGCTCGGACGGAACGATCGGGTCCTGCCCCGTCAGTTCCGTCACCTCGACCTCGTTGAGACCGAACCCGGCCAGCGTCATGTCGACATTGCGTTCGATGTACTGCTCTTCGCGCCGGAACTCGTTGGGCTCGACGATGAAGCGCTGGACCAAGACCGGCAACAGTGGTGTCAGGATCAGGGCGAGGAATCCCCATCCAACGACGAGGGCGGTGACCCATTTCGGATTCCTCAGGACGTACCCCGAGAGTAATCCGATCGCCGCCAGCAAGGAGAGGAACGCCATCATCCAGTTGAGCGGACGCACGATGTTGACATCCGTGAAGCCGGGACCGATCACGACGCCGCGGGTCGAGTACACCATCTCGTAGTTGCGAACGAGGTATCCAAACGCGACCAGGAGGAGCAGAACCGCACCGAGTCCGCTGAGGTGCCGGATCATGGCCCAGGGAACATTCCCCCACGACCGGAAGCGAATGCCCAATCGCACGATGTAGACGAAGGCGACCGCGATCATGGTGATGCCAATGAGGGCGAACAGCCCCGTTTGCAGTCCCTTCAGCACTGGCAGCGTAAAGACATAGAAGCTGACATCACGGCCGAACGTCGGATCCTTGACACCGAATGGCTTGGCCTGGAGTGCGAGCCAGGCATCACGCCAGAAATCCCTGGAAGCCCATCCGAACAGAAAGAACAGAACCACGCCGCCGCCGATGCCGAGCCAGTTCAGCGCCTGCTGGCTGAACCGGCTCACCCTGCCCTCCCGCGGTTTGGTTTGATCGCGGGTATTGCGGACCGCCAGGCGGACATTGGTGACGAACACCGCCGCTGCCATCAGACCGGCCAGGATGAACGTGATGCTGACACCGAGATAGTTGGTGACGATGATGGATCGGTAGCCAACGCTGCCGAACCAGAGCCAGTTGATCCAAAACGGCGCGGTGAAACTGAGGAAGACGAAGACGCCGATGATGACCAACGCCGCGAGCAGCATCCGCCTGGTCGACGGTGACATGCTCCAGCGCGGCTTCGACGCCGATGCAGGCGTGCCTGCCGCCGATGCCGGTTTGCTCCGCGAGAATCGGTTGAACACACTGCCCCCTGGGTGGAACGTCCGAGCTTCGGCCAGCACCGGCTCACGAAACGCCGTGATCGGCCCGTGTGGAGCATACGATACTTCGTGAAACGCGATTCGCGGTTTCAGGCGACTGCAGGACATCCCGCGTCAGAATGGGGACAGGAGGTACATGAACCCACACCACTTCGTGAATTCACTCATGAAACCGGAGTCCTATCCGTGGCAGCTGGAGTCGGTGGAACTCATCGAAACCCACATTTCCTGGGTATTCCTCGCCGGCGATCGGGTGGTGAAGGTGAAGCGCCCGGTTGATCTGGGTTTCGTGGACCACATGACGCTGGCCCGGCGACGCCATTCCTGCGAGGAGGAGGTGCGGCTCAACCGGCGCCTGACCGACGATGTCTATCTCGGCGTGACGCCGATCGTTCCAGCTGGCGACGGCGTCGCCGTCGACGGTGAGGGCGATGCGATCGAGTGGGCAACCCTGATGCGCCGTCTCCCCGCCGACGCCATGCTGGATGTCCGGCTACGCGCCGGACGTGTTCCGGACCGGCTGGCAGACCGCCTCGCGGACCGGCTCATTCCGTTCCACCGTGATGTGGCCCCGATCGTTCCTGGCTCTCCCTCCGAGGTCTCCGACATCGTAACCACCGTTGTGCTCGACAATCTCGACGAACTCGCGGTGTTTCCGGTGGCCCTGGTCCAGTTTGGCCTGGTGGCAACCGCCATGCGCCGGTTCCTGTCGGACCAACCTGGGCGGATGGCGGATCGTGCGGCCCAAGGCTGGGTCCGGGATGGGCACGGTGATCTCCGCTGCGAGCACGTCTGCATCACCGAGACCGGCCAGCTGGATATCTTCGACTGCGTCGAGTTCAGTCCCGAGTTGCGATGTGTGGATGTCGCCAGCGATCTTGCTTTCCTGCTGATGGACCTCGACCGCCTCGGCGCCGGAGGCGAAGCGGAGCAACTCCTCACGCATTACCGGCAGGCCGGATTCGACCTCCCGGATGATCTCCTGCGGTTCTTTTGGGCGCACCGGGCGCTGGTCAGGGCTAAAGTCTGGAACCTGCGAGAGCCCGATCGTCTTACCCATGCAGACCGGGCGATTGACTACCTCAACCTGGCAATGCGGCAGGTGGTCACCACGCAACCGGCCCTGGTGTGCATGACCGGGTTGAGTGGCACCGGAAAATCGGTCATTGCCCGTCAGCTGCACAACGCGATGCCAGTGTCCCTCCTGACAGCGGACCGCATCCGCAAGGAGCTCGCAGGCGTGGGCGGCAGTGCCACGAGCGGCTGGGAAACGGGCATCTACACCGAGCGCTGGACCGAGGCAACCTACAACGCGCTGTACGGTCAAGCGCGGACGCTTCTTGAGGCTGGCAGGACCGTGTTGCTGGATGCGACCTTCCTCGACGGTAGGCAGCGCCAACGGGCGGCAGAACTGGCGAAGGCAATGGACGTTCCGTTCGTGCTGGTGGAAACGACCTGTATGGATACGGAGGTGCGACGCCGGTTGGCTGCCCGGGCGGCCAGGGGAAAGGACCCGTCCGACGCCGGAATCGATGTCTACGAGCGACAGTTGGCGCACATGCTGGAATCGCCGCCGGGCGTCCCTGACGGCGCGGCGCACGTCTTTATCGACACCAGCAGGGCCAATTCCGCGCCACTGGACCTGGTGTGCACGGTCCTCACCGACGAGGGAATTCTCAACGCCTGCATCCCCGACACACCGCTCGAGTTTCGCCAGCGTCGTAGAGACGTTCGCCCAATGATTTGATGTCGCGCACCACCCGGAACCCGATGTTGCCGGTCGAACTATCCGGCGTCGAGGCGCTGCGGGAGTCGACGCGGTACCGATTGCAGTACGACTTGTGACAGAGGTACGAACCACCACGCATCACCCTGCTGGAACCGAGGGCGGGACCGGCCGGATCGCTTTCCGGGCTGTTCGCATAGTAGGCCGGGTCGAACCAGTCGGCGCACCACTCCCAGACGTTGCCGGTCATGTTGCGGAGCCCGTAGGCGTTCGGAGAGTAGGCATCGGCCGGAGCGGTTCCGAGATGACCGTCTGCGCGGGTGTTTTTGCTGGGGAACGTTCCCTGCCAGACATTCATGCGGTGCTTGCCGCCGGGCGTGAGATCGCTCCCCCACCAGAATGGCGTGCCTTCGGTGCCACCGCGGGCCGCGAACTCCCATTCGGCCTCGGTCGGGAGACGGGTGCCGGTCCAGGCGCAGTAGGCGACGGCGTCGTTCCAGGAGACATGGATGACAGGGTGGTCCTCGCGGCCCGCGAGTTCCGATTGCGGCCCTTCCGGGTGATTCCAGGTTGCGCCGTAGACCTGTCGCCACCAGGGAGCTGCCTGGACCGCGCGGGTCTCCGGAAAGACATCGGGCAGCAGACCGGCGAAGACAAATGACCAGTCGAAGCGTTCCGCCTCGGTGACGTGGCTGGTGGCGGCGACGAATTCGCCGAACTGCCGGTTGGTGATGGTTGTGGCGGTCATCTCGAAGGTCGTGACGCTGACCTCGTGCACCGGGAATTCGCCATCGTCAGGGTACCCATCGTTACGCGGGTTGCCCATCCGGAATGTGCCGCCCGGAACCTCGACCATCGGCAGGATGACTGTTGTGGACCGCACAGGTCTTGGGGCTGTGACGCCTCTAGAGGCGGTCTCGGGACGCGCTGGGGCGCAGTGCGGGCATCCGGTTTCGCTGGATTCACGGTCGTTCATGGGTGGCCTTCCGCGTTGGGGTCTCCGTTCGGGACCGCGTTCACACACTGCCGGGATTCTACTCCCTGCTCCCTGCCCGTATCGCCGGAAATGCGGACATCCGCAGGTTGTGGCGTAGGGTAGGATGTGCCAGACAAGTTTCGATATACCGACAGGCTTCAACCACTCCATGCCCACTCCATTCGCCCCAACGCCCGCCGAACCCGATGCCGTAACCGTGCAATCGCTTGGCAGCGGCTCATCCGGCAATGCGTTCGTGATCGAATACCGGCAGCAAGTGCTGCTGCTTGATTGCGGCGTCGGTATCCGGACGCTCGGCCGGGCCTTGCGGGAGCGTGGCCGGCGACTGGACGATCTGGACGCGGTGCTGATCACGCACGAGCACGGCGACCACATCAGTACGCTGCCTCGGCTGGCGGGACTCGATGTGCCGGTGGTGGCGACAGCCGGAACCAAGCGGCACCTGATGATTCCGGATCGCCAGTGGCAGCCGATCGCGACGCATTCGTCGATCGTGGTTGGCGAAATGACGGTCTGGGCGATCGCAGTCGATCATGACGCGACGGAGCCGTGTGGCTACCTGATCGAAGCGGGGGAGACGCGGGTCTCGATCTTCACTGACCTCGGCTGCTGGCAGGACAGGTTGGCGGAGCCGATCCTGGCGAGCGATCTGGTCGTGTTGGAAGCCAACCACGATGTCGAGATGCTGCGTCGAGGACCGTATCCGGTTCACCTGAAGCGACGGGTGGCGTCATCGAAGGGGCATTTGTCGAACAGCGACGCTGGAGTATCGCTGGCAGCGACGCTGCGCCAGGGACGACGCAATCCGACCGTCTGGCTGGCGCACCTGTCCGAGACGAACAACACGCCGGTGGTCGCCCACGGCACGGTGGTACGGGAATTGCTGGAAGCGGATGTCGCGGCACCGGTGACACCGCTGCCGCGACGAACGCCAGGTCCGGTATGGCGGGCATCGGGGGCCACGGGCAGCGAACACTGGCAACCGTCCAGCCCGCCCGAACCGGTGGCGCAGTTGACACTGGACACACTCGTTTGATACCGATCACGGGTAGACCGTGGAGATGAATGGGAGTGTCAAAGCCAGGCTCTGGCAGCGCAGGAACGAAGGCGGGGACGAGCAGTGCCGCTCCCAGGCTTGCCGATAATCTTTCCGGAAAATGAATGAACCTTCGCGGGGACCTGCTGCTACGCTTGTGGCGGACGTGCCAGAGTCGCATCCGGGAGTTCGCTATACTCGCAGCGGTCTCGCATGGCGCCTGGCCGACCGCGTTGACATCCACACGCGCTCCCTGACGTTTCTCCTGGAGTCCCATACTCGATGGACGTGGTCCTGCTCTTTCACGACCGGCTGGCAACGACGATCATCCTCTTTTTCGTGGTCGCTGGTTTGTGGGGATTGATCGAGTTCGCCCGTGGCGGCGTGCTTGGCGGCACGATCGCAGGCATTCTGGTGATCGGGCAGGTCCTGATCGTGATCCAGGGGCTGTTGGGAATGGTGCTGTTCGTTGGCGGCGACCGGCCCAACGACATGATCCACCTGCTCTACGGATTCACTGCCGCATTGGTCCTTCCGTTCGTCTGGTCGTATGTGCGGGATCGCGCGCCGCGGCAGGGTCTGCTCATCTACAGCCTGGTGGCGTTGTTCATCGTGGGCCTGGCGATCCGCGGGATGACGACCGGCGGATCCTGATCCCGACCGGGATTCCCATACCCGCGTCCTCTCGCAATGGCCGAGAAGGCTGTTTCGCCGCTCCGTCGACGAGCCCTACACGCCTGGTTCCTGCGCCAGAAAGTGGTCTTTTCCGGTCGATGCAGACATGAACATGGCCCGGAACAGGAAGATCATTCCCGCACCGCTTCGTGGTTGAATGACCAACGGGTCGAAGGAGCGGCGCGGAAGGTCTTCACTACCGCTGTGAGTTCGCTCGGCGTTCCGGTGAGGCGGGTAGCGCCGCCACGTTGCGTCATCAAACTGTCTCGCCAGGTTTCCAGATCTCCACCTGTGTCCGCTGTCAACGTCCGAACCATTCGGCGGGGCCGTCATTCTGTACGAACAGCATTGACATGCCGATTCGGGGGGACGTACAATCCGACCGTACAGTCCGTCGTGACCTCACCGTTCGATGTGACTCGATGTGGGTGTGTTGAGCCTTTACCGGTCCGAAAGGAGTCATCGTGGAGTCCGAGCCTCGAGACTACCAGGAGGTCATGGACAACGCGCTGCAGCTGGTATACAGCCATCATCACCGGTTGGTGACTCAGCTCTATCCTGAGTCGTTCCGGGCGTTGACGCTGGAGCAGCTTCGCAGCGGTCCGTTGGGCCAGGATCTCCTTCGCCTCGCCCGTCTGGCCCGTGGTCAGTCCAGGGAGCCAAAGGAATTGGTGCTGGAGGCGATCGACTCCGTGCTCCAGTTACTCTTTTGGCCTGCGGCCGCCGACGACTATTCGGTGCCGCGCGCGTTCTGGGATACCGACCTGGGCCGAATGCTGGCCCTGGCGAAGTACCGCGCGTACGAACCGAGCGAACTCGTCAGCATCGGCAATGCCGCACAGCAATTGGGGGTGACGCGTCCTACCATCTACCGGTGGATGGACGATCGTTCGCTCAGCTACGTGCGCGACGACATGAGTGGACGCACGTTCGTGGTGCGGCGGGATATCGAGAACCTGAAGCGGGTCGCCAGCGAATTTTAGGCGGCCAGCAGACCCCGGAACGGCTGGTTGGGGAAGCCGGCTGGTTTCGGCGCGGAACAATCCGGATGGAGCAGAGCGGCTGGTGAGTGATCTCGCCAGCCGTTTTGGTGTCTGGCGGAGATGTGTGAAGCCGATGGGCGAGGGATTCAGGTCCGGGCCGTGCGTGGTCCGGGAGGACACGCGGCGCTGATCAATCCCCCTGACCACCTACGCCCGGACAGTTCGTGGCAGAGCGCCCATTCGGTCGTTTGGAGGGGCCGACCAGCGAGCGTCAGCGAGTATGTGTCGGCCCGTTTTTCGGGGAGGACGCGCTCGCGTTCCACACCGCTCCACTGCACCCAGGGATGTTTCGACAAGTTCGGAGTGACAGAATTGGGGTTGCGGACAAACTGTCCGGGAGTGAGCCTCTGCCCCTTCCAACCAGCTCCCAAGGGTAGGAATGCCGAATCACCCTCCGGAGGGTGATTCGGCAACGATCCGACGTACCTACCCATGTGAGTTTCCACCCAGGAAGGTGGAACCATGCCCTGGTCCTCCCCTGTGGTGGCCGTGGTGCGAGGCGCGAGAGATTCGACTATGAGTACTATGTCAAGTCGCGGTAGCCGAAGAGATCGGCGATGCCGACGAGATGGCCGTGGCGTCGATAGAGGCGAGGCAGGCGGGGGGCGAGGCCGCAGGTAAGTTCGTAGGGAATGGTACCGATCAGGCTGGCGAGGTCGTTGAAGGTGGGAGCACCGGCAGTTTGGCATGTGCCGTCGCCGACGACAACGACCGGATCACCCTCGCGAGCACTGATGTCGTCTGGCAAGCGAATCACGCACTGATCCATGCTTACCCGCCCGACGATGTCCGCACGCTGGCCCTGCACCGCCATCCAACCCCGATTCGAGAAGTCTCGGCGGTAGCCGTCGGCATAGCCGAGTGGGACGAGTCCGGCGCGTTCCCGGCGTTCCGGTGAATAGGTACCGCCATAGCCGACCACTTCGCCTGGCTCGATATCGAACACTCGCATCAGGCGGGCGTGGATGGTGGCAATGGGACGCATGGGATCTGGGGCAGGCCAGGCTGGATCCGGATTCAGGCCGTAGGTCATGATCCCCGCCCGCACCTGTCCGCGGTGCATTTCCGGAAATCGCAGGATGGTGGCGCTGTTCGCCATGTGTTGCATCGGAATCTCGATGCCGGCGTCGGCAAGGCTGGCGATGGCGGCGTCGAATGCCGACTCCTGGCCCAGGGCAGGATCCGGCAGTTCGGCATCGGCAGACGCCTGATGTGTCATGAGGCCAGCCAGGCGAAGTTCCGGGTGCGCGACGATCTCCTTCGCCACCGCGACGGCGTCGTCCGGATCGACACCGAACCGGTTCATGCCGGAATCGATCTTGAGGTGAACCGGAACGGTTCCCTTGTGAAGAATCGCTTTCGCCTCAGAGGCGAGTCCCCGCGCGAATTCCATGCTGGTGACGACCAGTTCGAGAGCGAGTCCGATGGCACGGGCTCGTTCATGACGGCCGATCGCGCCGAAGACGAGGATCGGGGCGTCGATTCCGGCAGCTCGAAGTTGCGCGCCTTCATCGACCGTGGCGACACCAAGGGCCTCCACTCCGGATTCCAGTGCAACCCGTGCGATCGGAACAGCGCCATGCCCGTAGGCGTTGGCCTTGACCACTGCAAGCAGGCGCACGGCAGGTTGCACCAGGTCGCGGATGGCCCGGATGTTGGTCGCGTAGGCATCGAGATCGACCACCACCACCGCTCCCCGACCGTGCCAGGACGCGGCGATACCTGCTGGCGACAGATCCTCAACGGGCGCCGGGGCCAACGCGGTCATCCCTGGTTTTCCAGGACCGAGATGATCTTCACGAGGTCGGAACGCGAGACCATGCCGACCACCTGCATGTCATCGTCCAGCACCGGGACCGGATTGATCCGGCGATCGACCATGAGGGTGGCAACCTCGGTGAGAGTGGCGCTGTCGCGGATGCTGATCACCGGTGAGGTCATCAACTGGCGGGCATTGACCGCTAATACCTTACGCATCTCGTCGTCGAAATCTGGACCGGCGTCGGCCATGAAAATGGCGTCGAGAAATGGTACCGGGGTCGGGACATCGACCTCGGCCTCGCGGGTGATCAGGTCGGCTTCGGTGATGATGCCGATCAGTTTTCCGTTCTCGACCACGGCCACTCCGGGGACCTGGTGATCGACCAGGATGCGGGCGGTTTCGCCGATCGAGGCCTCCGGCGAGACGGTGGGGACACCGAACCGCATGATCCGGGTGACGAGGGGGTTCACCTGGTCCTCGTTGACGGTAGCTTCATGTTCGTTCATGTTTCTCTCCCTGTCAGGTGCGTTGCGACATCAGGCCAGGCGTGCAAATTCCGCAGCGATGGCGTCCGGCAGGTCGGTAGCGATGACGCCCTGTACGCCGAACCGGGCCGCGACTGCGTTGGCGGCCTGTGGTCCGGCGTAGACGGCGAGCGCCGCGGCACCGATGGGGTCGCCCGTCTGGGCCAGAAGCGCCGCGATAGTGCCGGAGAGAATGTCGCCGCTGCCGGCGGTGGCGAGGGCAGGACATGGTTCCGCGGCGATGAGCACCTGCTCGCCATCGGTCACCACGGTGCGCTCGCCCTTGAGAACGACGACCTGCTTCCATGTCGCAGCCGCCTCCCGGGCGATACGTGCCGGATCCGCGGTGATCTCGTCGACCGGTCGATCGAGCAGGCAACTCATTTCGCCCGGATGCGGGGTCAGGACCAGGCGGTTGGCTGGAACATGCTCCCACCAGGCGGGTTGCTTCGCGAGCCAGCCAAGGGCGTCGGCGTCGATCACGATCGGGATGCCAGCGCCGTTGAGGATCGAACCGCCAGCGGCCACGTCGGGTTCCGGGCTGGACTGGGCAGCCCCGAAGCCCATTGGCGACCGGGCAGCCTGGGCACGGGCTCCGTAGCCGAACAATGCACCGAGCAGGTTGTGCGCGGCATCGTCATCGCCAAGACCGGGGCCGATCACGATCGACTTCGCCCGTTCTGCCTTCTCGCGGATCAATTCGGCAGCGCGGCGAGCACCGCTGGACGATTCCGTTTCCGGCAACGGCACAAAGGCAACTTCAGGAATGGCGCCCGTCACCGAAGCGATCACGCTCCGGCTCGTCGCCAGCACCACGATACCGGCTCCGGCGCGGCCCGCGGCACGACTCGCCAGCAAGGCGGCTCCCGGGTAGGCGGGTGAGCCCGCAACCACCACCACGCCCCCGACGCCCCATTTGTGGGCGTCGTTCGGCCGGGTGGGAAGAACTGCTCGAGCCAGTGACTCATCGATGATCCGGGGGGTGATGTCACTCATTCGCCTGTTGGCCTCCCTGGCCGTTGGTGGCGGGAAGCCCGCCGATGTCAAGATTGGTGGCAACTGCACCGCTGACCGGGTGCGCCAGGTTCCGGTTGACCGCCACCACGAACGCCATCGCATCGGTGCGGGAATGGGTCAGCGAGACGCTGAAGTCGGTGAGCCCGAGCAAGCGAGCTCGCTCGGCAGCCTGCCCGTGCAGGATCAGGACTGGTTTGCCGCGCCGGTTCGGCAGCACCTCCATCTCGCGCCATCGGATACCAACGATGCCGGTGCCGAGCGCCTTCGAGGTGGCCTCCTTGGCTGCGAACCGGGCCGCAAGCTCGTTGACGCGGCCCCGGTATCGCTCGCGCTCGCGTTCCGTGTACACGCGATTGAGGAAGCGCTCGCCGAAATCGCGGTACGTCCGCTCGATGCGGGCGATTTCGATGATATCGATGCCGACCGCGACCGCGCCTTCCGACTGTGGGTCGAATTCCGGCTGGTACCAGCCGTCGCCATCGCGCTCTTCGAGGATCGGTTCACTCCATGGCGGGCGTTTATACCGAGGGGCGCTCATGCGGCACCTCCGGAAAGACCGTCCGGCATGGCAGCACGGCCGCGGGAGGCGACAGGCTGGTAGCGAAGATCGAATTCGGCAAGGGCCGCAGCGAAGCTGCCGGTGTCGAGCGCGGTCCGGATCGCTTCCATTTGCCGGGCCAGGAACCGCAGGTTGTGGATGGATGCGAGGCGCAATCCAAACACCTCGCGCGCCCGGAACAGGTGGTGAATGTAGGCGGCGGTGAATCGGGAACAGGCGTCGCAATCGCACGTCTCGTCGACGGGAGTGTGCTGGTGCCGGAAACGGGCGCTGGCAATCGAGATGCGGCCGTCAGGGGTGTAGAGGGCGCCGTTCCGGGCGGCACGCGTCGGCAACACGCAGTCAAACATGTCGATGCCGCGAGCGACGCCATGCCAGAGGTCCTCCGGCGAGCCGACACCCATCAGGTAGCGCGGCTTCAGACGCGGCAGGTGGGGGGTGGAGATTTCGAGCATCTCGGCCATCACTGGTTTCGGCTCGCCGACGCTGAGTCCCCCGACCGCGCATCCCGCGACATCGGAATCCGCCACCTTGCGCGCGCTCCAGATGCGCAGGTCGGCATCCATGCCACCCTGCTGGATGCCGAACAGCACGGACCGGCTGCCGGGACCTCCCTGGTCACCATAGGCGGTCACCGCGCGATCCAGCCAGCGCGCGCTGCGCTCGGTGGCATCCTGGATCGCGCTGCGCTCGGCCGGGAGGCCCAACACATGATCCAACTGCATCATGATGTCCGAGCCGTAACCAAGCTGGAGGGCCACGACCGATTCGGGGGTCATCGTCCACCGGGATCCGTCGATGTGGGAGGAGAAGGTGACACCATCCTCCTTCACCCGGGCATGGGCGGCCAGGCTGAAAACCTGGAAGCCGCCGCTGTCGGTGAGGATCGGTCCATGCCATCCCATGAAGGCGTGAAGCCCACCAGCTTCGCGAATGAGGTCGACACCGGGCCGCAGCATCAGGTGGTACGTGTTGGCCAGGATGATGCGGGCGCCGGTGGCGCGGACTTCAACCGGATCGAGCGTCTTGACGGTCGCCTGGGTGCCGACCGGCATGAAGACCGGCGTTTCGATCTCACCACGGGAGCTGGTGATGCGCCCGCGACGGGCCAGGGTCACCGGATCTTCGCCGAGCAGATCGAACCTGAACGGAACGCCGGGCGTGGAAGCGCCGGGTTCCGGCCCCACGGATTCGAGCGGTGCTGGAGCGTGGGTTGCGAACGATGTCATGCGAATCCGATGGCTCATTCCGGTAGCGGTCGTATGCTCGTGGTTCTGGACTAACAAGCCAGTCGCCACCCGTTCACGACTCGGGGCCGAGACAAGCTCGGCAGCCCTACAGGACCGTCGCCTGACATACGAACCGCGTCTCAGGCGGATGTCCGGGCGTACCCGGCGTTGCGGCGGCGCTGGCGGGCGCGGTTCAGCGCATCGTCACCGGCCGGTTCGATCGCGACCAAACCGTCGTCAGTCACTCGCGTGCTGGATGTCGCGACCGTCGCTGAACGAGGAGTCGGATCGTCGATGACGGAGGGAACTGCCTGGCGCGACCGCTTCGAGCGGGTGATCGGAGTCGGTTCGAACAGCGAGACGTCGGCATCCGGGTCCTCGCGACTTGCGACGGGTACCGTCTTCTTCGCGGTGGTGGCCGTGGTCACGGGGGCGGTCGTCGCCTTCGAGGAGGCACTGGTGGTGGTGGAGGTCGTTCCCTTGGCACCGACCTTCGAGGTCGAGGTTGCCGAACCACTCGACTTGCCAGCGGTGGTCGATTTCGACGCCGTGGTGGACTTCGTGCCGGTGGTGGTCTTCCCCTTGGAGGTCGAGTTCTTGATCCCGAGATCCTTCTTCACACTGTTGGTGACGGAACTGACTTCCTTGGACATGGAGCCGAGTTCGCTGGTGAGTCCAGCGGTGGCATCGCGCGCTTCGGCGATGGTCTTCTCGAACTCGCCCGAGAGTTCCGCGGACATGCGACGGAAGTCGCGATAGAGCTTCCCGGCCTGTCCCATCACTTCCGGCAATTTCCCTGGTCCGAACACAAGGAGACCGATGACGGCGATCACCATCATCTCCTGCGGACCGATTCCCATGATGTTCATGTGGCGCTCACCTGGTACCTCACCTCAACGACGGCAAAGATCCGTGGCGGCCAGAACCTCACTCATCGCGATCACCACGGCCACCGTGGCACAATGTTCCCGAAAGTATACGGCTACCCACGCCATCCGTGGATGCATCGAATGCGATGCCCCAACCCGGACGGCCAGGACACCCACCATGCGACGACTCAGATCCCTGTTCGCCCGCAACAGCGACCGGGACCCGAACCTGCCCGAGGACACCCAGGACATGCCCGCCGACTCCACTACCCGCATCGTGATCGGTCTCGGCAATCCGGGCCGCAAATATGCGGAGACGCGTCACAACATCGGATTCTTCGTGGTCGACCACCTCGCGCGCCGGCTGAGCGCGCCGGAATCGCGGTCTCGATTCAAGTCGGAGTTGTCCGAGGCGCGACGTGGAAACGGACGATTCATCCTCGTGCAGCCACAGACGTACATGAACGACAGCGGGATCGCGGTACGGGAGGTGGTGCAATGGTACAAAGCGCCACTGAGCCAGGTGTTGATCGTCGTGGATGACCTGGACATTCCGTTCGGGGAGATCCGGTTGCGGCCAAAAGGAAGCGCCGGAGGTCACAATGGCCTGAAGTCGATCTTCCAGGTGATGGGAACGCAAGAGATACCACGACTCCGGGTTGGGATCGGACGACCGCGTTCCTCGACGATCTCACACGTGCTCTCGAAGTTCTCGAAAGACGAAGAGGCCGAACTTGAGCGAGTCGTGGCGGCAGCGGCTGGTGACGTCGAGCTGTGGGCCGACCGCGGGATCATCGAGGCGATGAATATCGTCAACGATCCGGCGAACCAACCGCTTGTGGCCAAGGTGTCGGATCCGGTGTGAGGTGGCGTGTGGGGTATGGGCCGTCACACGGTCGCTGGACGTCCCCTGTCCGCCCCTGAACCAGACCCGGGAAGTGGAACCGTCTCTGCGCGACGTACATGCACCCCGAAAGACGGGCCGACACACGCTCGCTGACGCTCGCTGGTCGGCCCTACAAACGACCGAGCGGGTGCCCACTCATCCTCCGTTCGACTCAGCTCACCCACAATCTGAATGTTATGTCGAACTAGAAGATTCGCGGTTGATGCGCTGGACGAGGTCGTAGGCCTCGGCGCTGTCGATGCCGAGGATGGCGGCGATTTCGCGGGCGGCCCGGCTGGGTTTGACACCACGCGCGAGCACGGACCGGGCGATCCGCTCGTGGTGTTCCAGGCCCGCCAACGCCTCCAGGGGCGCTTCGCCGACGACGAGGACCACTTCGCCGCGAGGCGGTGCATCCAAGTACCTCGCCGCGAGGTCCGCCACGGCCCCACGCAGGAATTCCTCGTGCAGCTTCGTGAGTTCGCGCGCCACAACGCCACTGCGCCCCGGTGCGACGCTCTCGATCTCTTGCAAGGTTTCCGCCAAGCGGAGGGGCGACTCGAACAGCACCAGCGGCCAGCCGGTGGTCAGTGCCCGGCCAAGCACTTCCTGCCGCTCTGCCCCACCTCGGGGCAGGAATCCGGCAAACACGAATGGTCCAGGCACCAGTCCCGAGGCGCTAAGGGCCGCCACCAGCGAGGACGCACCGGGAATTGGGACGACGGTGTGACCCGCCGCGACGGCGTCCGCGACCAGGTCGTGGCCCGGGTCCGCGACCGCAGGGGTGCCGGCATCGCTGACCAGGGCGACATCGCCGGATTGCAGATGATCCATGAGCTGCGCTGAGCGCTGAGTCCGGTTGTGGTGGTGATAGCTCACCATGGGGGTTGCGATCTCGAAGGCCTTCAGCAACCTGCCGGTGTGACGAGTATCCTCGGCGGCGATCAGCGTAACAGACTGCAAGATCTCGACCGCGCGGGGGGTCATGTCCCGCAGATTCCCGATCGGTGTGGCGACCACGAACAGGGTACCCACCCTGGCAACTCCTGTTGGCGAACATCCGTTCGCCCGATATACTGCCAGACAGCCGTGTTCAACCAGGTGTCCGTACGGCACCGTGGCGATCCACACTATCATTGCACCTTCATGCTGGCAGGGAGGGACCGCCGTCATCTCTGCCGGGACATTCCGTTCCTTGCAGCCACCAACCTCGCAATGGGCCAATGCGCAGATGACTGACACCTCGCTCTTCAATCTCCAGGCGTTCGATACGCCCAGTGCCGCGCCGGTTTCGCAACCGGCGGCAACGCATTCGCTATATCGCAAGTACCGGCCCACGTCGTTCGCGAGCGATGAGCTGGTAGGGCAGGAGCACATCGTCAACACGCTCCGCAATGCGATCGCGCTGGACCGCATCTCGCACGCATACCTCTTCTGCGGACCTCGCGGTACGGGCAAAACGACCACCGCCCGGCTTCTGGCCAAGGCCGTGAACTGCCTCGATCCGGACCCGCACAACCGGCCCTGCAATGCCTGCGATGCCTGCCGTGCCATCAATCAGGGCGCGTCGATCGACGTGATCGAGATCGATGCCGCCAGCAACCGGGGTATCGACGACATCCGCGACCTGCGTGAGCGGGTGAAATACGCACCGACCCAACTGAAAACCAAGTTCTACATCATCGACGAGGCGCACCAGATCACCGGAGCCGCCGCCAACGCCTTCCTGAAAACGCTGGAGGAGCCGCCAGCCCACACCCGGTTCGTGCTGGCGACAACGGATCCCGAGGAGTTGCTGTCGACCATCGTCTCGCGTTGCCAGCGGTTCGATTTTCGCCGGATCGGACTGGACGCGATGCTGCCGGCCCTCCGACGGGTGGCTGATCTCGAAGGGATCGAGATCGACGATGACGCCCTGCCCGTCATCGCCCGACAGGCGACAGGAAGCATGCGAGATGCCCTCGGCATGCTCGATCAGGTCGCGATGTACCGTGACGCCGAGACGACCGGAGATCAGCCGATTTCGGCGCAGACGGTGCGGGCGGTGCTCGGTGTGAGCAGGAACGAGCGAGTCGAGGCGCTGGCGCGGGCGCTGGCGGAGCGCGATCCGGCGAGCGGACTGCGTGAGATCAGTGCGGCGGTGGAAGCTGGAGACGATATCCGGCAACTCGGCCGCCAATTGTTGACGTACCTGAGGCTGCTCCTGCTGGAACGTGCCGGTGGCACGAGCGACGCCGATGAAACGGCCCGCGATCTGGCGAGCAGGTTTTCGCTGCAGGAACTGGCGGCATTGATCGCGCCGATGGCCGAACTCGACTCTCGGACAAAGCGCTCCTCGATTCCGCAGTTGCCGCTGGAACTGGCGATCGTCGAAGGCGCCAATCGCGGGCAACCAACTGCACCGGCGCCTCGTGACACAGGGCCTGAACGCACCGCACCGCCGCGCGAACCTGACCCGGTCGAACCGGCGGCAAACCGGGTCTCGCTGAAGGACAGGGTACGCGGGGCGCCGGCCCCACGGTCGCGGACCGAACCGGATGTTCCACGCGAGCGGCCAGTGCGGCCACAGGAGGCAGCACCCACAGACGAACCGCGCCCGCCCGTGACCACGCCACCACCTGCGAGACCGCCGGCGGCGGCCGCAACCGGCAACGCGGACGGGCTTTCGGTCGAACAGCTCGCCGACCTTTGGCCGCAAATCCGGGCCGATGTGAAAGCGCTGAACCGCCGGATCGAAGCCCTGCTGCAGCAAGTCGATCCGGCAGGGGTTTCGGGCTCACAGGTGCTGCTGGTGTCACCGTATGACTTCCATCGGAACCGGGTGAATACCGACGAAGTCCGGCAAGTCATCGAGGGCGTGATCGGGCGGCTGACCGGGATTCAGGTGCAGGTCTCATGCGTGAGCCGCGAGGAAGCGGACCAGATCCGGGCGACATCGGGTGCAGCCAGGAGCAACCGTCCCGTGCAGGCCGAGCCTACGATGGCGGTGACGGCACCAGCGAGCGACCCGGAGTTCGAGCCGCCAGTCGAGGAACCTGCGGCGCCGGTGCGGCCGACTTTGAGCGACCAGGATGTCGAAGACAGACTGAAGGCAGCCCGCAACATCCTTGACGCCGTGCCGATCGACGACTGATGCACGTCGGCGGATTCAGGGTTGGCCCATCGAGCGCGTCGTTTGATGTGTCCACTCACCCTCTGAAACCGGCTCCTGGGAAATGGCGACTGGTTCCTTACTTCCCGTACGCGCGGACCCGCCGAGCCGCCAGGCGAGGTGGTCGTCCGCCTCAGGCAGCGCTTTGGGGGCGGACGACCCTTCGCTGGCGCTCAGGGGTCCGCCCGTACGAGGGGATGACAGGATCGCGGGACGGGACGCTGGGAGGCACGCTCGATACGGCCGATGGCGAGGAGTTCAACGGGCCGAAGCGGACTGGGGCCGGCAGGGTTACGGTTGCGGGGAGGCCATTGGGGTTGCGCCCGTCGGAGTTGCCGCGATTGGCGTGGACACCGGCGAGGCAAAAACCGGTGTGGCGGCGATGGGGCTCGCCTGGGGCGAGGCGATGGCCGCGGGGGTGGCCTGAGCCGAGAGGGACATGTTGGTGGTCTCTCCATTTGGCTGGGTTATCGAGATCGCATCGGATCCCTGGAGCCAGGCGAGGCCACTGTCGGTCCACCACATATCCAGGACCGGCTCGTTGGCCGCAGCCGGGAGTTGCAGCACGGTCGATCCCTTGAGCGACCGTGCCCACAGGCTCGTGGACTCGATGCCATCGCCGTTGGGCGAGCCGATGGTATAGGCAACCGAATCACCCTGTGGGGAGAGGGCGAAGCTGGTGATCCTGGCCGTCGGGCCAACGCGACCCGGGCTGGCGATCAATGTGCGCTGGCCGCCTTCGATCGGCAACCTGTAGAGAGCTCCAGCTGAGAGTTCATCGGCAAGGATGTAGGCGATGCCGGACCCATCAGGTAGCCAGGCAAACTCGTTGACGCTCCCCTGGCCGGCCGTGTCCGCCGTGGGAGGCGCCAACTGGCGTGCTCGCGGCGTATCGGCAACGGGATCGATCAGCATGATCCGGCCATTGCCCACGGAGTTGACGTCGAGCACCGCGATATCGTTTCCACCAGGCGAGAGTGCGGCATCGACGATCGTGCCGACATTGCCAGGCACCGCGATCGGTACGGGATCGCCATCCAACTCGATCGACGTGAGCGTGGTTCCCGCCAGGGAGACCAACAGCGAGTCACCACCCGCCGACCATGAGATGGAACCGATCGGCGCGGATGGGCCAGGTAACGGAGTGGCGGTTGCAGCCTCGGGCCACGGGAGTTCCCAGGTTCCAGCCCCGGTCCCGTCGGATCGATGCACCTCAATCCTTGCGTTCGCGCCATCGAGTGCCACAGGGGATTCAAGGACCGCGACCTTGTTGCCGCTGGCGGAGCTGGCCACGTCGACAATCTGGAAACCATCGCTGGCGGGAATCACGGCAAGGATGTCGCCACTGGTCGTGTCGAGGACCGTGACCCGACCATCCACCAGGGTGTAGATAACCGACGGCGCTCCCCGAACCGCGAGTGGGTTGCGCTCGGAACCGACGGTTGTGGCGACTGGCGTGGGAGTGTCCGCAGCTGTCGCGCCGGGATCAACCGTTACCTGCGCGGCTTCGGTGCTCGGTTGATTGGCGAACCGGCGATCATCCTCAGGTGAACCGTCGCCGGCACACGCGACGAGGACCGAACAGGCGAATACGATGGACAGCATTGCGCCGATCCGGTTTGTCGCGCGGTAGGCTGATTGTCCGGCAAAGGGCAGCAAACGGGGCACCGTGGGAAACGCTCCGAATCGATCAGTTGCGGTGGATACTCACCGGGCTGGCAGGCGGCAGGGGCCGGTGGGCTGCGGACCGGACGAAGTCTATACCATCAACCTGAACACCCACGGCTGCGAGAATCCCGCCATGGCCGCGCAGGTTCTGCAGGAGATACCACGATGCCACATGTCATCACCGGAGCGGAGCGGGTGCTCGCATCGCCTCCCACCATGCTCCAGGGGAGGAAACTGGGCCTGCTCGCCAATCCGTCGTCGGTCACGCGCTCGCTCGCCAGTATCGCGACCCGGATGTTCAAGCATCCCCAGCTGCACCTGACCGCTCTCTATGGGCCAGAGCATGGGGTCCGTGGCAACGCCCAGGCGGGTGACCACGTCGATGCGGCGGTCGATCCGGCAACAGGGCTGCCGGTGTTCAGCCTGTACGGCGACACGCGCATCCCGACTGCCGCCATGCTGGACCCGATCGAGGTGATGGCGATCGATCTGCAGGATATCGGGGTGCGTTACGCAACCTACCTCTCGACGGTAGCGCATGTGCTCGATGCGTGCGCCGTCAACCATGTCGACGTGGTCGTGCTCGACCGCCCCAACCCGCTCGGGGGAGCAACCGTCGCCGGGAACAGGCTCGACCCAACCTTCGGATCGTTTGTTGGCTGTCAGGCGATGCCGATCCGCCACGGACTGACCATCGGCGAGTTTGCCCGCCTGTACGCGCGGAATCGCGGCTTGCCCGATCCCGATGTGATCCGCATGGATGGCTGGTCACGCGACTTCTGGTTCGATCAGTGCGAATTGCCGTGGATCCTGCCGTCCCCCAACCTGCCCACGCTCGATTCGGTCACGGTCTATCCGGCGACCTGCCTGATCGAGGGGACGAACCTGTCGGAAGGCCGGGGCACGACCCGGCCATTCGAATTCGTTGGCGCTCCATGGATCAACGCCGACCGCTTCGCGAAGGAGTTGCGTGACCTGGCGCTGGAGGGGGTGTTGTTTCGCCCAGCCTGGTTCCAACCAACCTTCTCGAAGCACGCGGGAAGCCTCTGCGGTGGCGTGCAGGTTCATGTTGTCGACCGGACCCAGTGCGACACCGTGGCGTTGGGCGTGCATCTTCTCGCAATCCTGCGCCGGATGTCTCCGGAGGACTTCGGCTGGCTACCGCCTCACGACGGGCGGTACTTCATCGACCTGCTCGCCGGAACGGATCGCCTGCGTACCACGATCGACAAGGAACTGCCGGTCAGCCCGCTGCTGGCGGAATGGGAGCACGACGCAGCGCAGTTTCACCGCGAGCGCTCGGATATCCTTCTGTACTGACGATCTTTCGCCTCACACGCCGGGATGCCACTTTTGACTGACAGTTTGCCCACCGGTCTCGATGCGCTCGCGACCGAACAGCGAAACCCCGCCAGCGCCGACATCGATACCCTCTCAACGATCGACCTGCTGCGGGTGATCAACGATGAGGATCGCACGGTTGCGGAGGCCGTGGCGGCGGTGCTACCCGCGATCGCCGACGGGGTCGAGGCGATTGTCGCCGCGCTGCGGAACGGTGGCCGGCTGGTCTCGATCGGGGCCGGGACGTCGGGTCGCCTCGGCGTGCTCGATGCCTCCGAATGCCCCCCGACGTTCAACACCGATCCGGCGATGGTCGTGGGGTTGATCGCAGGCGGGGACCATGCCTTGCGTCACGCAGTCGAACACGTCGAGGACCAGCCGGAAGCTGGTGCGGCGGCACTCGACGCTATCGGATTGACCGGAAAGGATGTGGTAGTCGGGATCGCCGCCAGCGGGCGGACGCCGTTCGTCCTCGGCGCGGTTGCCCACGCCCGGTCGCTGGGCGCGGCCACGATCGGGGTCGCCAACTCGCCGGACTCGGCGCTCGCCGGGGCCGTCGATATCCCGATCACGGTCGTGACCGGGCCGGAGGTGCTTACCGGTTCGACCCGGATGAAAGCCGGAACTGCGCAAAAACTGGTCCTGAACATGCTGAGTACCGGGGCGATGATCCGGCTCGGAAAGACCTACGGCAACCTGATGGTCGATGTCCGGCCAACCAACGCCAAGTTGCGGGACCGGGCAATCCGGATCGTGTCAGAAGCGACCGGTATCGAGCGCGACGCGGCAGAGGCCGCTCTCGCTGCCGCGGGTGGTGAGGTCAAAACGGCGATCGTGGCGACCCTGGCTGGAGTGCCGCCAGAAGAGGCCCGCCAGCGGTTGGCGAGCGCTGACGGGGTGGTGCGAGCTGCGCTCGATCGGGATCCATCGTGACCTCGCCGGTGTTTGCCGGGATCGACGGAGGGGGCACCAAAACCGTCGTGGTGGTGGTCGATGCCGGTGGCAGCGAACTCGCCCGCGTCCAAACGGGCACGTCCAATCCCGCGGTCATCGGTCACCAGCGGGCCGGCGAGGTGCTGCGGGTCGCGATCGGGGAGGCGATGGCTGCGGTGGACGCACCTGCCAGGTTGGCCTCGGCCTGGTTCGGTCTCGCGGGGTGCGACCGGCCGGACGACCAGCGTGCGCTGAGACCCCATCTCGACCCACTGGCCGGGTCGGTCCGACTGACGAACGACGGCGAACTCGTGCTGGGCGCGCTCCCACAGGCGACTGGGGTTGCACTGGTGGCCGGAACCGGGTCCATCGCCTTCGGGCGCGCGCCTGATGGAGCGCGATGCCGGGCTGGCGGCTGGGGCGCGATCATGGGGGATGAGGGCAGCGGGTATGCGCTCGGCTGCGGATTGTTGCGCGCATTCGCGGCAGAGGTGGACGGGCGTGGACCAGCAACGGCGATGACCGTGGCCCTGATGGAGACCTGGCGCCTGAACGAACCGTTCGAGGCGATTTCGCACGTTTACGGGCCGCCGATGTCGAAGGGCGAGATCGCGGGGCTGGCGCGGATCGTGGTCGACGCCGCAGCTGCTGGTGATGTCGTGGCCAGCAACCTTCTTGAGCAAGCCGCAGTCGACCTCGCGCAGATCGCGCGCGTGACAGGGATGCGCCTGGGGTTCCGAGGCTGCCTGCCGATCGCCTTGACCGGCAGTCTCCTGGTTCATGTCGAACCGCTGCGAGCGAGCGTCCTCCAGCGCCTGGGCAACGACTGGTCAGCGATTGATGCCCGGATTGTCGTCGATCCCGCGCTGGTGGCAGCGCGATTCGTTGCCGGTACGCATGCCGGCTGAAAGGTCAACTCCCTTGGCAGATACTCCCATGGCCATTCGCGGACATATCCTGTTCGGTACGCACTTCGAACCTGGAACGGTGGTGATCGAGGGCGGAACGATTGCCGATGTCAGCCGTGGATTGGCGTGCGACGGCAACCTGCCGGAAACGGTGATCGACGCGCCGCTGGTCTCGCCCGGCCTGATCGACCTGCAGGTGAATGGAGCGGACGGGGTCGAGGCCGACGGTACATCCGCTCATATCGAGCAGATCTCCCGCTGGTCGGTGGCAACCGGGGTGACCGCCTGGCTTCCCACCGTGGTCTCGGCCGATGCCTCGCTCTATCCCGATGTGTTCGCCGCCTTCGAGGGCGTTGACGCTTCGATCGGGGCAACCCCGCTTGGACTGCATCTCGAAGGTCCGTTCCTGTCGCCGGCGCGCAAGGGAGCCCACCAGCTCCGGCACATCGAGGCGGCAAGCGATGCGTTGTTCGAGTCCTGGCTGGGCGTTCCGTCCATCCGGCTGGTGACCCTGGCGCCGGAGCGCGATGGCGGGATCGGCCGGATCCGCCGGCTCGTCGAGCGCGGCGTGATCGTCAGCCTTGGTCACACCGACGCCACGATCGACCAGTACGCAGCCGGCGTGGATGCCGGGGCGACGAAGGCGACCCACCTGTTCAACGCGATGTCGCCGATGCACCACCGGGCGCCGGGCTCGATGATCGCCACGATGCTGGACGACCGCATCACCGCCGGAATCATCCCGGATGCCGTCCACGCGCACCCGGCCACGGTACGACTGGCGATCCGGGCGAAGGGACCAGACAGGATCGCAGTGGTCTCCGACATGATCTCCTCGGCAGGACTTGGTCCGGGCGTCTACGACCTCGGCGGGCAGCGGGTCAACGTGACGGAAACCACCGCAAGCCTCGACAACGGCACGCTGGCGGGGTCGGTGCTGACGATGGACCAGGCAGTGCGCAACCTGGTCGCGTGGGGGGAGGTGACACCGGCGATCGCGATGCACATGTGCTCGGCGGTTCCAGCCGGGGTACTGCGCGACACGACACGAGGCCGCATCGTGACCGGGACCCGGGCAGACCTGACGCTCTGGAGCGACGGCCTGGACCTGACGCACACCATCGTTGGCGGCGAACTGGCATGGTCGGCCGACAGGGAATCGATCGCCGGGTCAGACGGGTTGCCCCGGCAGTGAGCGAAGGCATGGAACTCGCGACCCGGCGGGATTGCCATTTGGTACCATGATGGCGCTCGTGGCGCACCCAATGTCCGCATTGGGTGTCTCACGTTGCATTGAACCAGTTCCCTGTCTGGATATTCCCAGGAGCCACATTGTGAGCCTGACGACGTCCGATGTCGAGCACGTTGCGCAACTCGCCAGGCTTGGCCTGAGCGATGAGGAAACCGAGCAGATGCGCGAGCAACTGTCGTCGATCCTCGGACACATCGCCGTGTTGCAACAACTCGATACCGACCACATTCCACCGACCGCCCAGGTCAACGCCCTGAGCAATGTGCTGCGGGACGACGCGGTACGACCGTCCCTGTCGCAGGAAGCGGCCCTGGCAAACGCTCCATTGAGCCGCAACGGGTTCATCGAGGTACGGGCAGTCATGGGCGGCGATGGCAGTGAAGGAGGAAGCGCGTGAGCGTTCAAGAACTCGTCTCGCTGACAGCGGCGCAGGCGCGTGTGCTGCTCGATTCGCGGGAGATTTCCGCGGTCGACCTCGCCGAGGCGCACCTGGACCGGATCGATGACACCGATGAGGCGATTCACGCGTACCTGCACGTGATGCGGGACGTCGCGCTGGCCCAGGCGGCGGCGGCCGACGCCCGGATCGCGGGCGGCGAAGTATCGCCCCTGACCGGTGTGCCGGTGGCGCTGAAGGACATCCTGGTCACCACCGACGCACCGACGACCGCGGCATCCCGGATCCTGGACGGGTACATTTCGCCTTACGATGGCACGGTGCCAGCCCGGTTGCGATCGCAGGGAGCGGTCTTCCTCGGCAAGACGAACACCGACGAGTTTGCGATGGGCTCTTCCACCGAAAACTCGGCCTACGGTCCGACGCACAACCCCTGGAACACAACCCGGGTGCCGGGCGGTTCCAGCGGCGGTTCTGCGGCCGCAGTGGCTGCTCGCCAGGCCGTCATCTCGCTCGGCTCCGACACGGGGGGATCGATCCGGCAACCGGCGGGTTTCTGCGGCGTAGTTGGCCTGAAGCCGACGTATGGCCGGGTGTCGCGCTACGGTCTGATCGCCTTTGCCAGCAGCCTCGACCAGATCGGACCGTTCACCCGGACGGTGGAGGATGCGGCGATCATGCTCCAGGCTATCGCCGGACACGATCCCAACGACTCGACATCCGCGCCGGGACCGATACCTGACTTCCGGGCCGGTCTCCGGACTGATCTGCGCGGGGTCAGGATCGGGATTGCCCGCGAGTACGCGGTAGACGGCATGGAACCCGGCGTCACGGCGGCGATCGATGTCGCGATCCGGCAGCTGGAGGATCTGGGAGCGGAACTGGTGGAAGTCTCCCTTCCCCACACGGAATATGCCCTGGCGACCTACTACATCACCGCCCCGGCCGAAGCCAGCGCCAATCTCTCCCGGTTCGACGGCGTGAAGTACGGGCTGCGGATCGACGAACCGACGCTGCAGCAGACCTACCAGGAGACACGCGGGCAGGGATTCGGCTCCGAGGTGAAGCGCAGGATCATGCTCGGGACGTATGCGCTGAGCAGCGGCTACTATGACGCATATTACGTCAAGGCACAGAAAGTCAGAACCCTGATCAAACAGGATTTCGACGAGGCGTTCGCCAACGTCGACGTGATCGTGGGGCCGACCTCACCGACAGTCGCCTTCCCGATCGGGGCGCGGACCGCCGATCCGTACCAGATGTACCTGGCCGACGTGTTCACGATACCGGCGAACATGGCGGGCATACCCGGCATCTCGGTTCCCTGCGGATTCAGCGACGGGTTGCCCGTGAGCCTGCAACTGCTGGGCAGGGCGTTCGAGGAACCGGTGTTGCTGGGTGTGGCCCACGCCTACGAACAGGGGGCCGGCTGGTTCCGGCACCTGCCACCACTGTAACCGCCAATCCGACCTCGAAACGAACGACAGGCGCTGGAGGCACCATTCCGGCGCCTGTCCACTTTTTGTCGGCAGACGCGTTGAAATCGCCGCCGGAGTTGAGTACCCTTCGTGCGGGCCTCTAGCTCAACGGCAGAGCAGTGGACTCTTAATCCATTGGTTCGGGGTTCGAATCCCCGGGGGCCCACCTCAACCACGGACCTGATCGACCGGAACCCTCGCAGGTTGCCGGTTTTCGCTTCCGTGACCCATCACCAACGGCTCCGAGACGGCTCGACGCAACACAATATGCCGTGGAGAGTGGACAAGCCACCATGTGCGTGGTACGTTGGGCGTGCACTCCGCGCAGGACAATTGCACGGGAAATCACGAGAAGTCGGCTTGGTGCGCCGATGTTCAGGTACAAAGAGGTAGCACATCACAATGCCAACGGGAACAGTCAAGTGGTACAACCCTGAGAAGGGTTTCGGTTTTATCGAGCGCGATGGTGGCGAGGAAGATCTGTTCGTTCACCGTTCCGCCGTCGGCTATCAGAGCCTTGGCGAGGGCGACCGCGTCGAGTTCACCGTTGGCATGGGTCCGAAGGGCCCGGCTGCCGATTCCGTTACCGTTCTTGAAACCAACCCGAATCCCCGCCCGGCTCGCGGCGGCGGTGCAGGCGCTGGCGGCAGCCGCTTCGGCGCGCAGGTCGATCCGTCCAGCCTGCCGGTGGCCACGGGTGTTGTCGATCGTTTCGACGACCTCAAGGGCTTCGGCTTCATCAAGCAGGACAACGGCGGCGCCGATGTCTTCTTCCACCAGTCTGCGCTGAACGGCGCCCGCGTGTACCAGGGCGACCACATCGAGTTCCGCCTCGGTGAGGGCCCGAAGGGTCCGCGCGCGGAGCAGATCCGGCTCATCGACTAGTCCGGAAACTCCAGCAACCAGAATCGGCCGGTTCCACCAACGTGGGACCGGCCGATTCGTTTGTCAGGCCCGGAAACCAGTGCCGCATCCTACCCGTCAAGATGGGGTTTGACGGTAATTCGGATGGTATCGTCACGACATGCTCTGTTCTCCCAAACGAGAACGGATACTCGAAGGATTGCGTGTGTACCCACTCAAGATGCTGATGATCGTGACCTTTGCCGAGGCCATTTCCTGGATGGGACTGCTCGTCGGCATGATCATGAAATACGGATTCGACAATGAGCAGGGCGTTTCGGTGATGGGTCCGATCCACGGGTTCCTGTTCATCGCGTTCTGTTTCACCCTGGCGATCACGCACATGCAGGAACAGTGGCCAATCAAGCGTACGGTCATATCGTTCCTCGAAACCATCCCGCCATTCCTCGGCTTCCTGCTGGGCAAACGCCTGTTGTCGGAAGTGCGGGAACGCGACGCGGTGGTTCCGGCCGCAGGGTAACCAACAGATATCAGGCGACCCGTTCGTTCCGGCACAAGGCGGATGCCAATCATGAGCCAGCCAACCAAACCCCAATCGCGCAGTGCCGAACGCCGTTCCGCGCGCAAACAGGCGGCAATTGCCCGCAAGCAACGTGAACGACGGCGCAGGGTGATGATCGGTGGGGCGGTGCTGGCCGTCGCGATCGTCGCGGTCCTGATCTTCGTGAACCGCCCGACAGACGACAACGTCGCGGAGATCGACTTCGCATCGATCCCGTCCAGTGGAACGGTGCTCGGGAACAGCGCGGCGACGGTCCAGATCGTCGAGTACGCCGATTATCAGTGCCCGTTCTGCGCGCAGTTCGCAACCGATGTCTTTCCGCAAATCGTGAACGATTTCGTGGTGCCTGAATTGGTGACCTATGAATTCCGGGTCTTCCCGTTCCTCGGGGGGGATGATCTCACCGATCCCGGTAACGAATCGGTCCAGGCGGCGGAAGCCTCGATGTGCGCACTCGACCAGGGGAAGTTCTGGGAATTCAACCACCTGCTCTTCGTGAATCACGACGGGGAGAACCAGGGCGCATTCGCGAATGACAACCTGAAGGCATTTGCCGCCGAACTCGGGCTCGATACGACGACGTTCGATACCTGCCTCGACAGCGGGCAGCACCAGCAGGAGGTCATCGACCAACACGACGCCGCGGTGGCGGCCGGGATCGATTCGACGCCAACCATCTTCATCAACGGCCAATCGATCGTCTACACCACCCAGGGATACGATTTGCTCAAGCGCCAAATCGAGGCTGCAATCGCTGGTGAGGCGATCCCACTCTCATGACCAGGATCGCGGCCTGGCTGACGCCGATCCTGGCGGTTGCGGGTATCGGTGTCAGCGCCTACCTGGTGTGGGTGCATTACGACATCGATGCGCTGGTCTGCGGCGTTGGCGACTGCCTGGAAGTGCAGGCCAGCGAATACGCAGAGGTTCTCGGCATTCCGGTCGCCATCCTTGGGCTGGCAATGTATGTCCTCGTGTTGGGGCTGTCGCTGACGCGGCTGCGCATGCCCGAACGTGCCAGCGACATCACCACCGCCCTCTTCGTGACGACCCTGGCCGCGACGTTGTACTCGGCGTATTTGACGTGGCTGGAAGTCTACGAGATCGAGGCGATCTGCCAATGGTGCGTGATCTCGGCGCTGATCACGACCGCGATCTTCATCGTGGAAGCATGCAGGCTCTGGCGTGGCGAACCGGAGACGTGATTGCCAGTGTTGGCCGCCGTCCGGTTCGCCAGTTGTGCTTCACGGATAGTTCGCGGTGGCGTCGTTCCAACCGGCGAAGGACTCCAGCGCGGCGCCGACGCCCGCTCCCAGCGTGACTGTCCAGCCAAGATCGGCGAGGGTGCGCTCGAGCATCGCGATCTGTGCGGTGACGGGGACAGGGTGAGCCGACGAACCCATGTGCCCGAGGCGAAACAGCTTTCCGGAGAGTTCCCCATACCCTCCAGCGATCATGACCCCGTATTTGGAGCGCAATGTCCCGCGTATGGCGGCATCGTCCAGCCCGTCCGGTATGGCGACGGCCGTGCAACACGAGGTCGCTATTTCCGGCGTCTCGGCCCAGAGGTCCAACCCGAGGGCGCTGACGGCGGCACGGGCGGCGCGAGCGCTCGCCTGGTGACGGCCGGCCATGGCTGGCATGCCTTCACGCAGTGCCTGGTCCAGTACGGACTCCAGCGCGTAGATGTCGGTGACCGACGGTGTGTACGGGAACCGGCGGTTTTCGATCCAGGTCGTTTTCCAGTCCAGGATCGAAAGAAACGATCCACGCAGCGGATTGGTCCGTCGCTCCATTGCGTCCCAGGCGGCAGGACTGACCGACATCAGGGTGAGCCCTGGGGTACCGCCAAGGCATTTCTGCGGTCCCGCGACCGCGATGTCGATC
Source organism: uncultured Sphaerobacteraceae bacterium (assembly GCA_964610045.1). GTDB lineage: Bacteria > Chloroflexota > Chloroflexia > Thermomicrobiales > UBA6265 > JACCYX01. The sequence continues at coordinate 41,188 of CAZSUN010000007.1, read as the reverse complement.
CCCCACGCTTCCGGGCTCATGATTTCGCTGCCGAGACCGGAGACTGTGTCCACGATCGAGATCACACCGTACTCGCGGGCGATTTGGCAGATCTCGCGGACGGGATTGATGGTGCCCGACGGCGTCTCGGAGTGAACCACGGTCAGGACCGAGATACCGGGAACGGTATCGAGAACCCGACGCACGTCTTCCGGATCGATAGCGGCGTTGTAGGGCACACGGAGTTCGACGGTCTCACCGCCATAGCGACCGATGAAGTCCTCCATCCACTTGCCGAAGACGCCGGACACCAGGTTGAGCACTTTCGTGCCAGGTGAAACGAGGGAAGCCACGGCGGCCTCCAAACCCAGGATCGCCTCGGCCTGCATGATGACGACATCATACTGTGTCTGGTAGACGTGTTGGAGCAAGCCGGTCGTCCGCTCGAACACTTCGATGAAGGCTGGATCGTAGTGGTAGAGGACAGGCCGCTGCATGGCCCGCAGGGTTTCGACGGTCACGTCGACGGGTCCTGAGGCCAGGTTGAGTCTTGGCCAGGTGGTCATTGTGGTTCCCCCTGTCACGGGAAGAGTTCGTCGAGCCGGTCGCGCATGCCATCGGTATCGCTGATGGCCGACACGGTGATCTCGCCCGCGACGATCTGGGCCGATGCATCGTCCACGGAGGCGCGGGTGTCATCGCCGACGGTGTCCGGGAAATCGAGCAGGCGAACCCCGCCGTTCTCAAGGTTCATCGTGTAGACCTCGCCGAACGCCCCGGCATCGAGTTGGTCAATGAGGTGGTTGTAGGCGCCGGTGTAGTCGAAGAGGACTGAGGTCAGGAGCCAGGTTCCGGCATCGGAGCCGGACTTGTCACCGATGACATCGATGAACTGGACCGGGGTAGCATCGGCGTCCGCGGCGTTGTGTTCGTTGATCGCCTGGATCATGCCGAACGAAGCGCCATCGCCCATTCCGAAGACGATATCGGCCCCGGCGGCGATCACCGACTCGGTCACCCGCTTCGCATTGGGAGCATCGTCGTAGGCGGCGTCACCGATGACCTGGTAGAGCAGGGTTGCGTCGGGACGGGTGGCATGAAGCCCCTCCGCGAACCCGACCGTCATGTAGTTCCATGTCGGCGCCTGGCTGGAGGCGACGATCGCGATGATGCCGCTGGTCGACTCGAGACCGGCGACCATGCCGGCGAGGTAGGCGGATTCCTGGGCCTGCGTCTCGATATCGCTGACCAGACCGGGCGCCACCGCGCCAGGATTTTCGATCACCACCACCGGCACACCAGACGACTGGGCGAATTCGGGACAAACCGTCTGGTAGCCGGAGGCGTGGCAGACGATCAATTGCGCGCCATCGTCAGCGAGATCGTTGAGCACAGGGGTGATGTCCTCGTACCCGGCGTTTTCAACAACATCGACCGCGATCCCGCGTTCCTCGCCGATTGCGACGAGATTGTCGACGCCCTGCTGGTCCCACCCCTGGTTCGTACGGCTGGCCGGGGTGACGATCGCCATCCGGTCGATACCATCTGCGGCAGCAACGGGCCATGCACCGCCGTACAGGACCGCTGCCACAAGCAGACTCGCGAGAACCCTCATCGTTCCACCATGGGATTGCGTCACAGGTATCTTCTCCGCCAGTTGCGCCAGCCCGATACCGGGCTGCTCCATCATCCCGGTATCGTACTGCACCGGCATGCAGTTACGGCTGGGCATCACCGGATCGCCAGGGCAGCCCGAGCGCGGCCGGGAGCCGGGAGTGCCGGCCGAAGACGATGAGGGCGAGGACAACACCGAGATACGGCAGCATCTGCAGGAACTCGGGCCGGATGTCCACGCCGGCGACCTGGAGCGCGGTGTCGAGGCCGGTCAGCAGGCCGAATCCCAGGCAACAGACTGCCACGCGAAGGGGCGAGAGGCGACCCAGCATGGCGAAGGCGACGGCGAGAAACCCGATGCCACCGGTGATTCCGGGTGAATAGAATCCGAGCTCGACGATCGCCAGCGTGGCGCCGGCGAGACCACTCATGGCGCCACCGATGATGGCGGCCGCGGTGCGGGTACGCCAGACATTTCCGCCCACAGCTTCCAGACCGACGGGAAGTTCGCCGGCAGCACGCACCCGCAGCCCGAACAGGCTCGAGCGCATGGCGACGTGGAGCACGATCACGATCGTCCAGGCAACGTAGACGAACCAGCGCTGATCGAAGACAGCGGGTCCCAGGATGGGGAGCCAATCACCCCAGCCGGCCAACGGGCGACCCAACCCACTCCCCAGGAGTGGCTGATCCGAGCCGTAGGCGACCCGGAAGAGGAAGGCGCTCCCCCCCGTTCCCGCCAGGGTGAAACCGAGTCCAAGGACGACCTGGTTGGCGCCGCCGAGTGTTGCCAGCAGCCCAAACCCGATGCCGCTGGCGATCCCCAGGACGAGTCCCGCTGCCAGGCCAGCGAGGTGAGAACCCGACTCCAACGTGGTCCAGAACGAGACGAACGCTGCCATCGCCATCGTGCCCTCGATCCCGAGGTTGAGCAGTCCGGATCGTTCGGAAATCGCCTCCCCAACGGACGCGAGCATCGGCGCGACAGACGTCAGGATCGCAGCGGTAACGAGGGCGGTGAGGACAGCTTCGGCGTTCATCGGGATCGCCTCAACCGTTGCCACGGTTGCCAGTGAAGTGACGCCAGCACGATGAGCAGCACCCCTTCGAAGAGCGGGAAGAACATTGAGGGGACGCCGGCGGCACGCGGCATCACATCGGCGCCATACGACAGCATCCCGAGGAAGAGGGCGGCTGGAAGAAGTCCGGCCACACTCCGGCGCGCCAGGAACACCAGCGCGAAGGCGCTCAAGCCGTATTCCGGGTTCCACTCCGCCTGGAAGGTGCCCTTGGTTGCAAGGACATCGTTGGCGCCGGCGAGGGCGGCCACCGCTCCACTGGCCACCAGAGCCGCGACGAGAATCGCCCGGACCGGGATCATGGCGTGCCGGGCCGCACGCGGTCCCTCGCCGACAGCGCGCATCTCGAAACCACCGACCGTGGCACGAAACCACCAGGCGCAGACGGCGACGACGACAAGGGCGAGGATGAAGCCGGCGTGGATGCGGGTGTCGCCCAGGTGTGGAAAGCGCAGGTCCATCGGGATCAGCGGAGTCTGGGGCGTAACGAGAGTATCGTCCCGCAGGGGACCTTTCACCAGCCATGCAGTCAGCGACAGGGCGAGGTAGTTGAACATGATCGTGGTGACGATCTCGTTGATATCCCAGCGCGCCCGCAACACGGCTGGCCCGGTTGCCCAGGCGCCGCCGGCCAGGACGGCGGCCAGCATGCCCCCACCCCAGACGACGGGAGCTGGCGCGCCTGCGAGCCAGTGTCCGGTGACGGCCGCCGCGAGCGCCCCGGCCAGGACCTGCCCATCAATTCCAATGTTCCAGAGACCGGTGCGAGCGGCGACGAGTACGGCGACTCCGGCAATCAGGAGGGGAATTGCCCGGACGACGGTTTCCTGCACGCCGGATGGCCGTAACAGGGTGCGTTCGACCAACTCGCGCCACGCATCGATGGGCGAAAACCCCGTTAGCGCCAGGATGCAGGAGCAAACCGCGATCGCAATGGCGACGGCCAGCAGCGATTGCAGGATGGGCGTCGCCACCCGCACCAGCCGGGGTTCCGGAATCCGGCTTGGTCTCGCCGCTGACGATGCCGTACTCATCCGCCGACCATCCGGGCAGCAACCGCCTGCCGCGTCCAGGATGCGACGGGCACCATGGTGGACACCGTGCCGTTGAACATCACCGCCAGGCGGTCGGCGTTCGCCAACGCCTCGTCCAGGTCGCTGACGAAGACCAGCACGGCGGCGCCAGTCGCCACGTGCAGCCGGAGTCGTTGCCAGAGCAGGTCTCCCGTGCGCACGTCGAGCCCCTGAACGGGATTGACGGCGATCAGGAGCCTGGTTCCGCGCGGGATATCGCGGGCAGCGATGACGCGCTGCATGTTCCCGCCAGAGAGTGTGCCCATGCGTGCGTGGGGGTCGGCTGGACGCACATCCCAGTCCGCGATGGCCGCGACGGCGGTCCGGTCGATTTCCATGCGGCGCAAGGTGAATTGACCGGCAACCGCGGCAGCCCTGGGACGTTTCAGCACCAGGTTCTCTGCCACCGTGAACGCCGGGATGGCGGCGACTGCTGTCCGATCACCCGCCATCAGCGAGACACCAAGCGCCGCGCGCGCCACCGCTGGCAGGTTACCGATCGGTTGCCCGTCAAGCTCGATGTCGCCAGTGGCTGGCACATACCCGGCCAGGACATCCGCCAGCAATCCCTGCCCCTGGCCGTCCACGCCGACGATGACATGAATCTGCCCTCCCAGCAGGTCGAGATCGACCCCACGTAGAGGAGGCCCGGCGTCTGGTGCCCCCGCAGCCAGACTGCGAGCCACCAGGACGGGAGAGGCCACAGGTTTGTCCAGTTGGGGTGATCGCATGGCTCCATCAGACTGGGAGGTTGATGGGTGATCGATGGTTGCCGGTTGGCCAGGAAACATCGCCGAAAGGATCGCGTCAGACGCGTTGGGCGCCCATCTCGATCCTTGACGGGTAAAGGCGCCAGTCACCGCGCCACGGGCCAGCACGACAACCCTGTCCGCGATGTCGAGAATCTCATGGATCTTGTGCGACACCACGATGACTGCGGTTCCGCTGGATCGTATATCCCGGATCGCGGCGAAGAGTTCCTCCACCTCAGTGGGAGCGAGCACGGATGTCGGCTCGTCAAGCAGCAACAGGCGCGGCCGGACCACAAGTTCGCGGGCGATCTCGACTCGCTGTTGCTCACCCGGTGACAGAGACTCGATGGTCGCCTCCGGCGTGATACCCACCGCGAGCATGGGAGGAAGCTGGGGCGAGGTCCAGCCGGCGAGGCGGAGTTGCTCGCGAACGGTGAAGGTCGGAATGAGTGTCCGGTGCTGGTGGACAAGACCAATGCCGGCTGTCCTGGCAGTCGCCGGTGTCGAAAGCCGGACAGGTTCGCCATCGATCACGATCTCGCCACTGTCGGGCTGGACGAACCCACTCAGGAGCGAGAGCAGTGTGGATTTCCCGGCACCGTTCTCGCCGACCAACCCCACAACCTCACCCGGCTCAACCTCGAATGAGATGTTGTTGTTGGCAACAATGTGCCCGTAGGTCTTGGTGAGTTGCCGGATCGAGAGCATCATCCTCGGGATTTGTCCGGGTCGTTGGTGTGCATCGCCCTCCCTCGCCTGCCGCCTTGTGGCCTCATCTGGCACAATGACCGGCAGTGTGTCGCCATATTGTCGCAGGCGCGACGTGGAAGGGGTGCCCGGTCCATGCCAAGACTCGCCGCCAATCTCACGATGCTGTTCACCGAGTATCCGCCCCTGGAACGATTCCTGCGAGCGGCAGAGGCAGGATTCACCGGGGTTGAGTATTTGCTGCCCTACAACGACCCGGCTGAGGACGTGCGGGTTGCTCTCGACGCGGCCGAACTCTTCCTGGTGCTGATGAACCTGCCGGCAGGCGACTGGGCTGCTGGCGACCGGGGGATCGCGGCGCAACCAGCACGCCGAGACGAATTCAAACAGGGAATCAAGCTGGCCAGCGACTACGCCAGGGTGCTGCATCCGCCACGCATGAACTGCCTGGCAGGCCGGATTGGTTCAGAACCTGACGCGATGGAGGTCCTGGTCGACAATGTCCGGCATGCCGCGGCTGCGCTCGAACTCCTCGATATCCAGCTGGTGGTGGAGCCGGTGAACTCACAAGACGTGGAGGGATTCGCGATCCCGACGACCCAGGCAGCGCTGGACCTGATCGCCGCGGTCGATCATCCGAACCTCGGTCTCCAGTTCGACGTCTACCACTCGTTGCGGATGGGCGAGGATCCGGTGGCCTTCATCCGCGATCACGGCCGGGAGATCAGTCACATCCAGGTCGCCGACGTGCCGGGCCGGCATCAGCCGGGGACCGGTTCGATCGACTTCGTCGAACTGTTCGCAACGATCGACCGGTCTGGCTATGACGGTTGGGTGAGCCTGGAGTATGTGCCAGAAGGGCCGACCGAATCCGGGTTCGGGTTGCTGCGGGAGATGGGATTGCTGGGCGGGTGATCGGGGACGCAAGGAGTCAACGTAGCCAGGGTCGAGAAAGGCTCGGCAGCCCGACAGGAGAATTGTGCGTGAGTGAAGATTCGGACGCAGGAATCCCGACGCTGCATGTCAGTACGCACCCGTTGGTGCGGCACAAGCGAACCCACCTTTCCGACCGGCGCACCAATTCCAAGACGTTTCGCGAGTTGGCAAGGGAGCTGACGACGCTTTTGATCTACGAGGCGACGGCCGACTTGCCGACCGGACCCGTCTCCTACAACACCCCACTCGAACCGGCCACAGGCGACCAGGTGCCGGCGAGGGTTGGTTTGGTGCCGATCCTCCGGGCCGGTCTGGGAATGGTCGAAGCCGCGGTCGACATCCTGCCGCACGCCGAGGTCTGGCACCTGGGGATGTATCGCGATGAGGAGACCAAGCTCCCGGTGAGCTACTACAACAAGCTGCCGGCGACATGCCCCGATGACCTGGTGATCGTGCTGGACCCGATGCTGGCAACCGGCGGTTCGGCCTCAGACGCAATCTCGGTTGTCAAGCGATGGGGGGCGAGGTGGATCAAGTTCGTCGGAATCATCGCCGCCCCGGAAGGCGTGCGGCGGGTAGCCGACGCCCACCCGGATGTCTCGATGTACGTGGCCGCGCTCGACCGGGAACTCGACGAAAATCGGTTTATCCGGCCTGGCTTGGGCGACGCAGGCGATCGGTTGTTTGGCACATTCGAGTAGCGAAGTGGCCACAACTGATTGATTGGTTTCCGGTCGCCGGGACCAACGGGTCATCCGGGCCTAGCGGTCTGCTGTCTGTTCGTTGAGCATGGCCTGAAGCTGCTCGATGTCATCGCTGGTAAGCTCGTCATCGAGATCGAGCGTGAGTTCGGCCGCCAGTGAGAGGTCGACGCCGGCATTGGCCAGGGCGTCGCGAAACTGGCGCACCAGGGAGAGTTCTTCCGCGTTCAGGTGATACCCGTTGGCAACGAGCGCTGAATCGAGATCGTCGCGGGCGACCGCGCGGAATCGGGCGTCCGACATCGCCTGCTCCGCCAGTCGCTTGAGTAGTGGAATCCGGATGTCCTGGCTCGCCATTGCACCTTGTCCGATAACCGTTATCGCCTCGTGCGAGGTGGCCGATCCCGACCCGCACATGCTGATTCCAGTGTAGCCAATCGATGGTCCGGCTGTCCGGGCCGCTTACGCCTCGCGGGCGATCCGGACGGCCTCCACCGCGGCGTGGGCACGAGCAGTGATCGTTGCCCAGTCGCCAGTGCGAACCGAACCGGCATCGACCAGGTTGCTGCCGAGGGCGATGGCCCGTGCTCCGGCCTTGATGAACTCGCCGGCGTTTTCGGCGCTGACACCGCCGGTCGGGATCAGTTTCACCTGCGGCAGCGGACCTGCTACATCCTTGAGGTAACGGGCCCCGACCGCGCTGGCCGGGAAGACCTTGACGAAGCTGGCTCCCGCCTCCCAGGCGGTCAGGATCTCGGTCGGTGTGAAGGCCCCAATGACCGTCGGGATGCTGTAACGCTGGCAGAGGCGGATGGTATCAACCGTGACCACGGGGGTGACGATGAAGTCGGCACCCTGGATGATCGCTGCCCGCGCGGTTTCCGGATCGAGCACGGTGCCGGCTCCCGCCAGCACCGCATCGCCGAGCGCGGACTTGACTGCCTGGACCGCTTCGCCAGCGGCTGGATTGGTGTAGGTGAACTCGACGACATCAATGCCACCCGCCAGGAGTGCTTCGACGAGCGGTACAGCGGCGGAGTAGTCGTCGAGGCGAACGATGGCCACGACACCGGTAGCTTCGACGCGTTCCACAGGGGTCATTCGGGTGTTCCTCCTGGCGATGCATTCATGGACAGACGATCGATGGCTGTGGCGAGACTCTGGAGGCGACGTCCAGCTTCTTCGAGCGTTGTGAATTGTTTGGCGAAGCAGAACCGTATCAACCGGGGGGCGGTGTCCGGTTCGAGATAGAAGGTGGACGGCGGGATCGGCGTCACCCCGATTTCCTGGATCATCCACCGCGAGAATTCCACATCGTTGGTGAAAGGCAGGTGATCGAACGACGCCATCAGGAAGTAGCTGCCGGCCGTGGGCAGCACCGGCAGGCCAGCGGCGGTCAGGGCGTCGGTCAGCACATCGCGTCGCTGGCGATATTCCTCCGCCAACTGGCCGTAATACCCATTCTCCGTGGCTTCCGGAATCGCCTGTGCCATCGCGACCTGGAATGGGGTTGAGGTCGCAAAGGTAACGAATTGGTGAACGGCGCGTAGCGCCTCGTTCAGCCAGGCCGGACCAATCGCGTAACCGATCTTCCAGCCAGTGAGCGAGAATGTCTTGCCGGTCGAATTCAGGGTCAACGTCCGCTCCCACATGCCGGGGAGGGTCGCGATCGGGACGTGCTCATTCCCGTCGAAGAGGATCCGGTCGTAGACCTCGTCGGTGACGACGATCAGGTCGTGCCGGATTGCGAGTTCGGCAATGGCCTCAAGTTCCTGGCGGCTGAAGACCTTGCCGGTCGGGTTATGCGGCGTGTTCAGCAGGAGCAACCGGGCGCGAGCGTCGATCTGCGCTTCCAGATCCTCGATCCGGAACGACCAATCGGGCGGATGCAGGCGAACGGCGCGGAACTCCGCACCCGCCATCGCGGCGCTGGCCGGGTAGGAATCATAGAACGGCTCGAAGGCGATGACGGCGTCACCTGGATCAACCAACGCGAGAATGGCATCGAAGATGGCCTCGGTAGCGCCCGAGGTCACCGTGACCTCCCGATCAGGATTTAGCTCGACGCCGAATCTCGCGCTCCAGTCGCCCGCAATCGCCTCCCGCAAGGCAGGCAGTCCGGCTGGATGGGCGTACTGATTGGCATCGGCCGCGATCGCGGCGCGCGCGGCCTCCTTGACGAACTCCGGCGCCGGGAAATCCGGGAACCCCTGTCCCAGGTTCATCGCGCCATGCGCGGCTGACAGCGCGCTCATTTCCGCGAACACGGTCTGCCGGAACCCCTGGATGCGCCGGGCGGGTGCGGGATGAATCATGACCGGTTCCCCGGTGGTCCAAATCGATCCGCGAAACCGGGCATGGCGTGACGCGGCCTTGGGTGTCGTTGCCGGTCGCCGGGAAACAGATTCATCGCAAGCTCGGAATGACAACATGGCAGGCGATCAGGCATCGAGCGCGCCGCCATCCAGCAGTTCCTCGATCCCGTCGAGCGCCGCGCCGAACTCCTCGAACGCGATCCGCGTTGCGTCCGGGCCAGTGAGATCGACACCGGCTCGCTGCAGCAATTCAAGCGGGTAATCCGATCCGCCAGACGAGAGGAGATCGAGGTAGCGGGTGCGGGCGGTTTCGCCCTCGTCGCGAACGGCCCGGGCCAGGTTGATGGCCGCGATCAGGCCAGTCGCATACTGATACACGTAGAAGGCGCGGTAGAAGTGCGGGACGCGTGCCCAGGCAACGCGGGTTGTCTCGTCGACCACGACACCCGGCGCGTACAGACCCTGGACCTCGCCGAACTGCTCGTTGAGGAACTCCAGCGTGATCGGCTGTCCCGCCTCGGCGGCGGCGTGGCTGCGAACCTCAAAATCGGCGTACATCGACTGGTTGACGACAGTGCCCTCGAACCCGGAGACGAACCGGTCGAGCAGGCTCAGCCGGCCAGCCGGGGTGCTGCCCATCTCGTCGCCGAGCAAGTGCCAGGTCAGCAGCACCTCGTTGACGGTCGACGCGACTTCGGCGAGGAAGATCGGGTAGTGCGCCTTGTGAAACGGCTGCGTTGCATTGGCGTAGAAGGTGTGCATCGCGTGGCCCGCTTCATGGGCCAGCGTGAACACATCCGACATCGTGCCGTTCCAGTTCATCAACATGACGGGCGGCGCGCCGTAGACGCCCCAGGAATAGGCACCGGACCGCTTGTTCCGCGTTTCGTGGACATCGACCCAGCGAGAGTTGAACCCCCCGGCGAGATCACCGGCATACCGTTCGCCGAGGACGCTGACCCCGGCGAGGACGATATCGACCGCTTCGCGGTACTCGTACTTGCGTTGCGACTCGGCGCCGAGCGGCACCCGGAGATCGTAGCGGCGCAACTCGTCGAGTCCGAGCGCCCGCTTGCGGAGGTTGATGGACCGTTCGAGGAGAGGTTTGGCTTCCTGTACCGATTGCAGGAGGCCGTGGTAGACGGAGTCCGGCACGTTGTCGTCGAACAGCGCCTCTTCGAGGGCGGTCTCGTAGCCGCGGACGCGGGCGGTGGCGACATCCTTCTTCACGGATGAGCCGTAGAGCGACGAAATCGTGTGTCCCATCCCGGCATAGGCGGCGGAGAGTGTCTCGAACGCCTCCTTGCGAACATCGCGATTGGGGTTTTCGAGGAACATGCCGTACCGAGCCTTCGAGAGCTCGACCTCGACGCCGTTCTCGTCGGTGACGGTGCCGAACTGGAGATCGGCATTGTCGAGGGCATTGAATCCCTCACTGCTGGCGCGGGTGACTTCCGCCAATTGTGCCAGGACCGCCTCGACTTCCTCGGAGCGGACGTGGGCGCGGCGACGGCGCAGGTCGTCGAGCAGGTGGCGGTAGGTTTCCAGACTGGGTGCGTCGATCAGGGCCTGGAGCTGATCGTCCGGCAAGGTGAGAATTTCCGGTTCGAGGAAGGAAAGCGCCTCGCCTGCCTGGATGGAGGCAAAGATGGCGCGCTGGTAGCGGCCATTGGCGTCCTCATTGGTGGTGTCCTCGTCGCGGCGGAGGCTGGCATAGATCGCGAGGCGGGAAATCATCTGGTTGAGTCCGAAGACGGCGTCCATCGCCTCGGCGACAACCTCGGGGCCCTCGCCGAGTCGGCCATGGTACGAAGCAGCCTGCTCGGTGGCGGGGCCTACCGCGGCGAGTTCGGTTTCCCAGTCATCGTCCGTGGCGTAGATCGTCGTGAGATCCCAAGTGTCCTCGATCGCGATCTTGTCACGTGTCGGGACTCCGGTCAAGGTTGCTTCGGCCATGTGATTCCTTCCAGATAACACGCGGGGACGACAGGCTGGCCCCGGCGGAACGTCTGGTGTATTATGCCCGGCCTGCCCGGTTCCGGCAGAGTCGTGACCGTCCGTTGTCGTGTCTCTCCTACCCAACAAGGTTGAATCCACCGGAGATACGTACCCGGTGGCATTTCCGCGTGCGCTGGCAGACTGCGGATGGAGGTCGATGCGGGATGCGGCTGTACTACGAGTTCGGGATCAGGGCGTTCCAACAGACCCTGACCTACCGGGCGGCGGCGCTGGCCGGGATTTTCACCAACGGCGTGTTTGGGGTGATGATCGCCTCGATCTATCTCGCGTTCTACGCATCGCTCAACGATGGCTCGGCTGCGGTCGAGGGGTGGACGCAGGAACAGACGATCACGCTGGTCTGGATCAACCAATCTCTGCTGATGACGGTGTACCTCTGGGGTTGGTGGGAGGTCACCCGCTCGATCCAAAGTGGCGCGATCGTCACGGATCTGCTCAAGCCCTATGACTACTTCGTCCACTGGCTCGCGCGTGACCTGGGGAGGGCAGGGGCACATGTCCTGATCCGCGGGATACCGACCTTCATGATCGGCCTGATCCTGTTCGATGTGCTGCTGCCCGAGACTCCGGCACGCTTCGTGGGGTTCCTCGCCTCGATCGTGCTGGCAGTGACAGTCAGTTTCTGCCTGCGGTTCATCACCAACCTGTTCGGGTTCTGGGTGATCGACCATCGCGGGATTGGCAACATGTACGGAGCGGCGATCAACGTCTTCTCGGGCATGCTGGCACCGCTGGCGTTCCTGCCAGGGCCGATGCGGGACCTCGCGCTGGTGATGCCGTTCCGGGCGGTGATCATGACCCCAAACGAGGTGTATATGGGGCAGGTGCCGGTCTGGCAGGGGCTCGCCTTCCAGGTGCTGTGGATCGGCATTCTCATCGGTTTCAGCAAATGGCTGCTTGGCAAAGCGGAAAAGCGACTGGTGGTGCAGGGTGGATAGGGTGCGCGATATCCGGAGCGACATCGGTGTCGCGTGGCGAATCGCAATGCTTCGACTCCGCGGCCAGATGCAGTACCGGTCATCGTTCTTCATGCAAATCGTGGGGAACTTCCTGGTGAACGCCGTGGAAGTGATTGTCCTCTGGTCGCTATTCCAGCACTTCGAGTCGCTCGGCGGGTGGTCGCTGGCTGAGGTCGTGTTCCTGCACGGTCTCGCGATGACGATGTTCGCACTCGGCGACACCCTCAGCAACGGGATCCAGGAGGTGCCAGGACTGATTCGCGAGGGGTCCTTCGACCGCACGCTGGTGCGGCCGATGTCGTCGTGGATCCAGTCGACCGTCAACGAGGTATCGCTGCGGCACTTCGGCCTCCTGGCGCAGGGGCTCCTGTTGCTCGGAATCGGAATGGCCAGCGCCGGGATTGACTGGACGCCGGGGAAGGCGGCCTATCTTCCGATCGCGATCGCGAGCGGGATCGCCTTGTTCTGCGCGCTGTTCACCGTGGAGGCGATCATCAGCTTCTGGACCGTGAATTCGGTCGAGGCAGTCAATGCCTTCACGTACGGCGGATCGGATCTGGGACAGTACCCGATCCACATCTTCCGGCGCGGGCTGCGGTTCATCTTCCTGTGGGTCGTCCCGATCGGATTCATGACGTACTACCCGGCGGTGTACCTGCTGGACAAGGACGATCCCCTGGGAGCACCGGCAGCGGCATCGTTCGTCGCACCGCTGGCCGCGATCGCCTTTTGCGTCGCCATCGGCTATGGCTGGCAGGTCGCCATTCGCCACTACCGTTCAACCGGAAGCTGAAACCCGGGAGAGGATGCCATGACGAATCCGATCATATCCGCGCAAAACCTGACCAAGACATTCACCCGGCGCAAGCAGCGAACCGGCATGCTCGGTGCGTTGCGCGGGCTTGCCGATCGCGACGCAACCGAAGTGTTCGCGGTATCGGGGGTGTCATTCGACATCGCGGCGGGCGAGATGGTCGGGTACATCGGCCCGAACGGCGCCGGAAAGTCGACCACGATCAAGATGCTGACCGGGATCCTCGTTCCATCGAGCGGCTCGGCGTCCGTCGCCGGGTTCGTGCCGTGGGAGCAGCGGAGGAAGCTGGCGCAGCAGATCGGGGTCGTCTTCGGACAGCGGACGCAGCTTTGGTGGGACCTGCCGCTGTCCGAATCGCTGGCTTTGCTTCAGTACATGTACAAGGTGCCGGCCGACCGGTTTCACCGGAACTTCGAGGCCGCGGTCGAGCTGCTCGACATGACCGACTTCCTGGCGACGCCGGTGCGGCAACTGTCGCTCGGCCAGCGAATGCGGGGGGATCTCGCGGCGTCGATCCTTCACGAGCCGGCGGTGCTCTACCTCGACGAGCCGACGATCGGTTTGGACCTGGTGGCGAAGACCCGCATTCGCGACTACCTCGCCGACCTCAATCGCGAGTCCGGTGTGACCGTACTGTTGACAACCCACGACCTGGCGGACATCGAGCGGCTGTGTTCCCGGATTATCGTGATCGACCGGGGAGAGTTGGCCTACGACGGCAGCCTGGCCACACTTAAGGAGCGGTTCGGCAGCAGGCGACGGTTGATCGTGGATTATGACGACACTCCCGACGTCCAGACGACGCAGCTGCCACAGGGAGTCGACCTGATCTCCAGCGATGGACCACGCGTCACGGTCTCCTTCGACCGCACGTCGTGGACGGCGCCGGTGCTGCTGGACCGGATGGGCACGTTCGGGCAGATTCGCGACATGGGCGTTGAGGAGCCAGAGATCGAGGATGTGATCCGGCAACTTTACTTGGCGGGCGCTACCCAGGAAAGCGCCGCGTGAGACGCCTGCGCTACCATGTGCGCGACGAAGGCATGGAAGGACAGCGCGCAGTGACAGAGACGGTTCCGATCGAACAGGTATGCATGGATTGCGGACAAGCGTTCCTGGTACCGCCAGCAGAGCAGCAGTTCCGGCGGGAGCATGGGTTGAAGACCGCTGACGCCTGCCCGGATTGCCGGGCGAAGCTGCGCGCCGCGCGCAACGGCGACCTGATCGCGCTTTACGAACGCCTGGGGCAATCGAGCGACCTGGAACCGTCGACGCCTGGCCGAAGGAGCACCTCCGGTCGTGCAGCCGGGCCACGACAAGGGGCGGGGCGGCAGTTGTTCGCGGCGGTGTGTGCCGCTTGCGGAGCGGAAACACGGGTGCCGTTCGTACCACGACGGGACCGGCCGGTGTATTGCCGGGATTGTTACAACGCGAGGCAGGGCCGGTAGGTCGATGAGCCGTTGCCGGCCAATGACGCATACGCCTAACGGGCCGACACGGGTCGGCCTGTACAAACGAACGGCATGTCCCAGACTATCCCTTGCCACGGTTTGAGCGCGACCGGCAAGCGGTGATGGTCCGCCCCACCTGGTGCCGATCGCTTTGAGATTACGGTTGACAACATCGTCATGGCCAGGAGTGCGTTCGTGTCAGAGGATCCGGCACCGTTTCGATTGCTGATTGCCGCCGGCGGCACGGGGGGGCATGTGCTGCCCGCCGTGGCGGTGATCCAGGAGTTGCGACATCGCGACCTCCCGCTGGAATTGCTCTGGTTGGGCAGCCACAAGGGTGTGGAGCGCGAGATCGCCGCCGCGAACGATGTCGCGTTCGTGGCGATTCAGACAGGGAAGATCCGGCGATATGCATCGATCGAGACGTTAACGGATCTGTTCCGGATACCGGTCGGCACCGTCCAGGCGTGGAATCAGGTGCGGCGCTTCCGGCCGGACGTGATTTACAGCACGGGCGGGGCAGTCAGTGTGCCGACGGTTGTCGCCGGGGCGCGATCGACACCGATCCTGACCCACGAGCAGACGGCCCAGATCGGTATCGCCAACAAGACGGCTGCACGGTTCGCGGACACGTTCGCTGTCGGGTTCGAGCAGGCGGCAATTCTGGCGCGGCAACGGCACGGGAATGTGGTGGTGACCGGTAACCCCGTTCGCGCCACGCTCCTTGACGGCTCGGAGGACGCAGGCAGGGCCAGGTACGGATTTCAGAATGACCTGCCGGTGCTGTACGTCACCGGTGGTGCGCGAGGGGCAAGCCCACTCAACACCCGGATCGAAGCGATCCTGCCCGACGTGCTGGAGCGTGCGAATGTGTTGCACCAGGCTGGGCCGGCATCGGCAAATCCGGACCTGGAGCGGCTGACGAAACTCCGGGAAGCGATGCCGGCGGAACTTGCCGGACGCTACCAGGTGGTCGACTTCGTGCGAGACGAATTGCCGGATGTCTACGCGATGACCGATCTGGTCGTCGCCAGGAGCGGGGCGGGAACGGTCAGCGAACTGGGGTACCTCGGTCTCCCGTCGCTCCTGATCCCCCTTCCCGGTACCTGGGGCGACGAGCAGCGCAAGAA
>CAZSUN010000007.1:0-25558 GCA_964610045.1 uncultured Sphaerobacteraceae bacterium | reverse complement strand
GGCGGTGGCGCAACGGATCAGGTTGACACCGGAAGATGCCTCCCCGGCTTCCTGTTTACGCGTGCCGTGCGGGACGATGACCCGCGTGAACCCGAGCCGGGATGCCTCCCCGATCCGGCGGTCGAGCTGGTTCACCGAGCGTAATTCCCCGGACAGGCCGATCTCGCCGATGACGGCGGTACCACGGTCGACCGGGCGCTCCCGCAAGCTGGAAGCGATGCCGACTGCGACGGCGAGGTCTGCCGCCGGTTCCTGGATACGCAGGCCGCCCACCACATTCGCATAGATATCCTGCATGCCGAGTTCGAGTCCAACCCGCTTCTGGAGGACGGCCACCAACAATTGCAGACGGTTGACATCGAGCCCATTGGCGTTGCGGCGCGGCAACCCGTAGGCAGACGGTGTGGAAAGTGCCTGGATCTCGACGAGGATCGGGCGGCTCCCCTCCATGGTGACGGCGACTGCCGACCCCGACGCCACTCCGGATCGCTCTTCCAGGAACACCTCGGAGGGATTCCTCACCTCGCGCAGGCCGACATCTGCCATTTCGAAGACACCAACCTCGTCAGTAGAGCCGAACCGGTTCTTGACCGCCCGCAGAATGCGGAACTGGTGAAACCGCTCGCCTTCGAGGTAGAGCACGGCATCGACCATGTGCTCGAGCACACGCGGTCCAGCGATGGTGCCCTCCTTCGTGACGTGGCCGATGACGAAGACCGGAACATTGCGCGGCTTCGCCCACTGCATCAACCGGGAAGTACATTCCCGAACCTGGGAGACACTGCCGGCCGACGAGCTGATGTCGTCCACCATCACGGTCTGGATAGAGTCAACGATGAGGAGTCCAGGCGTTATGTCGTCCAATGACCCGAGAATCGTGTCGAGGCGCGTTTCCGACATGACCAGCACATGCCTGGGGTCGAGGTGCAGGCGGTCGGAGCGGAGCTTGATCTGCTGGGCCGATTCCTCGGCCGAGACGTAGACGACCGGCCGGTCAGATTGACCGAGCACAGCGGCTGCCTGGAGAACGAGGGTGGACTTGCCGATGCCAGGGTCACCACCGAGGAGCACAAGCGAACCCGGCACGAGGCCACCACCGAGGACGCGCCCGAATTCGGCGATCGGGACCGGGATCCGGTTGTGTTCGTCGAACCGAATCGTCGCGAGCGGCTGGAGGTCGGCCCGTGAGGCCAGTCTCGGTGGAGTCTGCGTCGACCGCTCCTCGATAGTCTCGACCAGGGTGTGCCATTGGCCGCAGCCGGGGCATTTGCCCAGGTAGCCAGGGCTGATGGCGCCGCATTGCTGGCAAATCCAGGTGGTTCGCACTTTCGGCATTCGTCGTCCTTCCAAGTGCTTTCGCGCCTATTCGGGTTCGGAAAATGTAGGGGAGGACCAGCGGCGCACAATCAGTCGCCCTCGCCGAGTGGTCGCTGCGCCGCGTGTGTCCTCCCGGTTTGATGGCCATCGCGCAGCGGGAAGACACGCGGCGGCATGGTACGTTGAGCCAACGACGTCGATGGTGCCGCCTTGGTCCTCCCATACGGCACGGGACAAGGTGATTGGAAAATTCGAGAGCGCGGGCGACAAGCGCCCACGCTCTTCGATGTCAGGCGGCTGATTTTCAGGTGACTAGACGATCGCCAGTTCCTTGGCCTCTTCGAGCTTCAGCAGGCCATCCTCGACAGTAACGAGCACGGTGTGACCGGGCATGAAGCGACCGGTGAGGAGACCTTCCGCAAGAGGATCCTCGATGAGGTTCTGGATGATCCGGCGGAGTGGCCGAGCACCGTAGGTGTGATCGTAGCCACGCTCGCCCAGCAGGTCCTTGGCCTCGATGTCGATATCGAGGGTGATGTCCTGCTCGGCAAGTTGATCGCGCACACGCCGCATTTCCAGGTCGACGATTTCCCGGATTTGCTCCTGGGTCAGCGAGTGGAAGACAATGGTGGCGTCGATGCGGTTGAGGAACTCTGGCCGGAATGTCTGCTTCAGCCGGGACATGACCTTGTCCTTCATGGCAGTGTATTCGCGACGCTTGGTGCGTTCCTCGTCCTCGCGGCCGACGAATCCCATCGTCATGTCCTTGCTGATCTCGTCAGCGCCGACATTGGAGGTCATGATGATGATGGTGTTGCGGAAATCGACCTTGCGGCCCTTGGCATCGGCCAGGGAGCCATCCTCCATGATCTGGAGGAGCATGTTGAAGGCTTCCGGATGCGCCTTCTCGATTTCGTCGAGCAGGATCACGGAGTAGGACTTCCGGCGGACGGCTTCGGTGAGTTGACCACCCTCCTCGTACCCGACGTATCCCGGAGGGGCACCGACGAGGCGGGCGACCGCGTGCCGCTCCATGAATTCCGACATGTCGATCTTGATCAGATGATCCTCGGACCCGAACATGAATTCCGCGAGGGCCTTGGCGAGCAGGCTCTTGCCGATACCGGTTGGCCCCATGAAGATGAACGAGCCGATCGGGCGGCGGGGATCCTTGATCCCGGCGCGAGCGCGTCGGACGGCCCGGGCGACGGTTTCGATCGCCTCCTCCTGGCCAACGATTCGCTGGTGGAGGGCTTCCTCCATGTGGAGCAGGCGTTCGCTCTCCTCACCCGCGATCCGGATGAGGGGAATCCCGGTCCACATCGAGACCACTTCAGCGATGTCCTCTTCCGTCACGTAGGTCTCATCGGACGTCTGGGCGTCCTTGAGCTCCTGCTCCTGGGACTCGATCCGGTCACGGAGCTTGCGCTCACGATCCCGCAATTCGGCGGCCATCTCGTAGTCGCGACCGGTGACCGCGGCATCGAGTTCACGCTGCAACGACTGAAGGCCGACCATCGCCTCCCGCAGGTTCGGCGGGGCAGCGGAGCGCTGCATGCGAACCCGCGACGAGGCTTCGTCGATCAGATCGATGGCCTTATCGGGCATGAAGCGATCGGTGACGTAGCGAGCGGCCAGGTTTGCCGCCGATTTGAGCGCTTCGTCGCTGATCTTGAGCCGGTGGTGCTCCTCATAGAGGCTGCGCACCCCTTCAAGGATCCGGATCGTCTCCTCGATCGATGGCTCATCGACCTGGACCGGCTGGAAGCGCCGTTCGAGCGCGGCATCCCGCTCGATATAGCGCCGGTACTCGTCGAGCGTGGTCGCGCCGATGGTTTGAAGCTCACCCCGGGAAAGGGCGGGCTTCAGGATGTTCGCAGCATCGACCGCGCCTTCGGCAGCGCCGGCGCCGACCAGGGTGTGGAGTTCGTCGATGAAGAGGATGCTCTTGGTTTCTTTGACCTCATTGACGATCTTCTTGAGCCGCTCCTCGAACTCACCGCGATACTTGGTGCCGGCGACCAGGGCGCCGATGTCGAGGGCGACGAGCCGCTTGTTCTGGAGTTGCTCCGGCACATCGCCGGAAACGATGCGTTGGGCAAGACCTTCGACGATCGCGGTCTTGCCGACCCCTGGCTCGCCGATCAGGGCCGGATTGTTCTTGGTACGGCGGGAGAGGATCTGCATCACCCGGTCGATTTCGACCGACCGGCCCACAAGGGGACCGAGCTTGTTGGTCCGGGCCGCTTCGGTGAGGTCGAAGCCAAGAGCATCCATGTACGGGGTCTTGGTTTGGGCTTTGGTCTGCTGCTGGCTGGACGCATTCTGGCTCACGACCTGCATGACCTGGGCGCGCACCTTTTCGAGGTTGACCCCAAGGCTCTCCAGAACCCCAGCCGCGATCCCCTCTCCCTCGCGCACGAGCCCCAGCAACAGGTGTTCGGTGCCAATGTAGTGGTGGTTCAGCCGGCGTGCCTCGTCGACAGCGAGCTCAATGACTTTCTTGGCGCGTGGAGTGAGGCCGATCTCTCCCATCACCATGGTTTCGCCACGGCCGATGATGAACTCGACGGCGGAGCGGACACGGGGAAGCTGGACGCCCATGTTGCCGAGGACCTTGGCGGCGACGCCGTCGCCCTCGCGCACGAGGCCAAGCAGCAGATGCTCGGTACCGATGTAGTTGTGGTTGAACCGCTGGGCTTCTTCCTGAGCGAGCGTCAGGACCCTGCGTGCCCGGTCCGTGAATTTATCGAACTTTTCTGCCATCCGGGCTCCCCTCCTCCAGTTCTGCAACGATGGCGCAATCAGCGTGACACGTTGCCGACCATCCTGCTGGTATCACGCGACCTCGGGAGCGCCTGGACATCCCTGCAACCATTGTCCGCCGGGGAGGGGATGTTGTGCCACTCCCCAAACCTACTATGCACGACGATACCGGGGCACGGCAACAGCGGTGTGGGCGAACCCACACCGCTGTCCAGCGTTTCTGTTTGTGCAGTGATTCCGGAATCAGGACTCCGAAGCGGGAGCCTCGTCGTCTTCACCGGTGCTCTCGGCGGCTTCTTCGTTCTCGACGTCGAGCGCGCCGGCCAGGGCAAATGCCATCGCCATCGCCGACATTTCCTCGCCCTCGAAGGCGGACGGTTCGACGGAGCGGGCCTGCTGGCGAGCCGCGGCGGCCCTTGCCGCGCGGGTGGCGGCGGCTTCCTCGGCGCGCTGCTGGCGCTCTTCGAAGGCAGCCACCTGATCGACGACCCGGGTTTCGGACTCGACCGGCTCGGCGGACACCGCCTCGCCATCGCCGGATTCGGACGATTCCTCATCCTCACGCGGCTCGGCGAACTGCCCGGTGAGACCTTCGGCCTCGAGCGCATCCTTGATCTTCTGGGAGAGCGCGTCGCGCTCTTCGAGGATGCCCTCGCCGAAGACGGAGATGAGTTCTTCATCGGGCGTATCGAGCGCGCGGCGCAGGCTGAGACCCATGCGGCGGCGTTGCGGGTCGATGCGGATGATCCGGAGCAGCAACTCCTGCCCCTCGCTGACGACCTGCTTCGGGTGCTGGATCCGCTCGTCGGCCAGTTCGGAGACGTGGATCAGGCCCTCGATGCCATCCTCGATGCGAGCGAAGGCGCCGAAGTTCGCGAGCTGGGTGACGGTCCCGCGAACCAGCTTGCCAACCTCGTAGGAGGCGGCAACGCGGCTCCAGGGCTCGGCCTGGGTGCGCTTGATCGACAGCGCGATCTTCTTCTCGGTCGGGTTGATGCCGAGGACGTAGACATCGACTTCCTCGCCAACCTTGAGGAGTTCGCTTGGGTGGCGAACCCGGCTCCAGGAAAGCTCGGAGAGGTGGACGAGTCCGTCCGCTCCCCCGATGTCGACAAAGGCGCCGAAGTCGCAGATGGAGGACACGCGACCCTTGCGGATTTCGCCCTCGTGGAGCTCCTCGATCAGGCGCTCCTTCATCACGTCGCGGCGTTCCTGGATCGCCTGCCGCTCGGAGAGGATCAGGCGGTTCCGGTGCCGGTTGATTTCAATGACCTTGAGCGGCAACGAAGTGCCGATCAGGCGGGCCATGTCGGCCTGCTTGCTCGACTCGTCGCCACCGCGGATCTCGCTGACCTGGGAGGCCGGAACGAACCCGCGGACGCCATCGAGGTTCACCAGGAGGCCACCCTTGTTGTAGTTGGTGACTTCGGCCTCGATAACCTGGTTCTGTTCGTGGATTTCCTGGAGCCGGCGCCAGCTCTTTTCCTGTCGCGCGCGGTCAATGCTGACGACCGGATGGCCCTCATTGTTTTCCGGCTGCACGACGAACACGAGGATCGTGTCGCCAACTTCCAGGGCGTCTTTCTCCTCAGCGGAAAGACTGGAATACTCCTTCGCCGGCACGATGCCTTCCGCCTTGGACCCGATGTCCACCAGCAGCTCGTCCCGATCCCGGTGCATGATGATCCCTTCCATGACGTCCCCATATTTCAGGGTCTTGTAGTCATGCTCGGGATTGCTGAGGAATTGCTCCATGAGCGACAGCCCATTGGCGAGCTCCGCTTCCGCCGACGCGGAATCGGTTGTGCCCTGGCCGTACTCACGAATGTCCGTACCGTCCATAGACCTACCTTGAATACCAAAAGACACGCAGCAACCTCCGTCCGGAAGACACGCCGACATGCGGTCCCCTTGGTGGAGGTTCCTGCGAAGTATACGCGAGGCTGCTCACAGACACAACGCGTCAGGTACGCGCGGCGCGGCCGATCGCTTCCATGGTGGCATCAAGTTCCGGTTGCTCGACCCAGCCCATGTGCCCGATCCGGTTGGCGGATTGGGCAAGCGGCCCCTGGCCGGTGGCGATGGCGATGCCGCTCTCGTCGCTGATGCGCTCCTGGAAGGACTCGGCAGATTCGCCGTTCGGGGTCAGGAATGCGGTGACGGAGCTCGACGCGAAGGCCGGGTCCGCCAGGACCTGGAGACCGAGTCCGGCGAGGCCATCGCGGACGTGAGCGCCGAGCCGGGCGTGCCGGGACCATACCTGCTCGATCCCCTCCGCGAGCATGGCGTCGGTGGCGGCGTCGAGCGCGTAGAAGAGCGACAGGGCGCCGGTGGTGGCGGTGCCGCCGGTCGCCGCGGCGTTGGACATGCCCAGAAGGTCGAAGTAGAAACGCGGGTTGGTGTTTGCTTTCGCCGCCGCCATCGCCCGTTCGCTGACCGCGGCAACCATCAGGCCAGGCGGGCACATCCACGCCTTCTGGACGCCGGAGAACGCCCAGTCGAGGTCCCAGGCGTCGAACTCCAGGGGCATCGCCGCGGCAGAACTGACCGCATCGACAAGCACCAGGGCACCGCGCGCCCTCGCCAGCGCAGCGAGGTCGGGCAACGGATTGGTGACCCCGGTTGACGTCTCGTTGTGGGTGATGAACACCGCCTTGACGTCACCCGCCTCGTCCAGGGCCTGCTCGAACATCGCGGGGGTGATGCCTTGCCCCCACTCGACCTTCAGGCGACGGACATCTGCGCCGTAGATTTCACCGACCTGGGCGAAACGCTCCCCGAACGCGCCAGTGACGGTGGCCACGACGGTGTCGCCCGGCGAGACCAGGTTCACGATCCCTGCTTCCCAGCCGGCCGAGCCGCTCCCCGGCCAGACCAGCACCTGCTGTTCCGTGCGGTGGATTTCCCGCAGCTTCGCGTAGAGCCCGAGCATGAACGGCGTGATCTGCTTGCCCCGATGGGGGAACAGGTCATACGTCTGGGCCTTGACCGAATCCGGATGGACCACGGTGGGTCCAGGGATACGGAGCCACCGTCCCTGCGAGAGGCGAGGATCTTCCAGAGTTCGAACCGGAATGGTCATGGTGATGTCCCTCCTGTGGATACTGCGTCGATCGGGGTATAGGCGATGCCGTCGAGGTGTGCCGGGTTGCTGTAGACGATCAGTTCCGGGTCGATACGGTCCTGGGTGAAGCTGATGACACCGATGCCGAAGTGTGGGTGCCAGCGGCGATCGGTGGCGGAGCCGGGATTGAAGAGGATCGTGTCGTTCACCCGGTCAAGGTAGGGTATGTGACTGTGACCGAAGAGCGCGAGGTCCGTGACGCCGGCGAACCGTTCGGTCACCACCTCGCGGGCCGACTGGCCGCCGAAGCCGTGAATCGCGCCGACTTCCCATTTCCCGATGCGGAATTGCAGCGACAGTGGCAAGATGGATGTGAGTTCGTCATCGTCGTTATTGCCGTATACCGCGAGAACCGGAGCGACCTTCGCCAGTTCGTCGAGCACCCACGCCGCGTTGACATCACCGAGGTGGACGATCTGGGAGACACTGGCGCGCCGGAAGAGATCGAAGACCTGGGATGGGACTTCACGGCGGCTCGACGTGTAGATGTGCGTATCGGAAATCACCCCGATCCGCATCGGCACGGGGAATTCGCGGGCCGTCTCCGGCAGGAACGTCGTCATGATTCGTCCACGACCGCGAACATCAGTCCGGCCGCGAGACTGGTGAGGAGCGATCCGAAGAGGGCGCCCCACCAATTGACTTCCATCCCCGGCGTGACCTGACCCGCAAGGTAGTAGAGGCCAACGTTGATCACCAGCGCGAACACCCCGAAGGTGAGGCAGGTGATCGGGATGGAGAGGGTCCTGATCACCGGTTTGAGGACGGAATCGATCACGCCGACGATGAGTCCGAACAAAAGGACCGTGGCGGCATCGTCGAAGCTGATCAATTGCGGTGCGACCGTGCCGAGCGCAAGCGCCGCCGAGGTCGCGGCAATCGCATACGCAATGATCCGGACCAGGGGGAAGGGAATCACGAGTCCTCTCGGTGACGATGACGCGGCAAGGGAGGGCCAGTCGCAGTGTGGGCGGTCCTCGGCAGGGATCAGTATACGAGCGAAGGCGAGATGACGGCAGGCTGAATCGTTTGTGCGCTCCCTATGCCGATGCTATCATTCGGGAAGCGTCGCCACATCGGCATCACAGGATCGGAAGTTCGCCATGTCGAAACAGGAATCGTTTAATCTTGGATGTCCGGTCGCCCGCACCGCCGACCTGATCGGAAACAAGTGGACGCCGTTGATCATCCGGGATCTCGTCAAGGGCGAGAAACGGTTCAGCGAACTGGAACGGTCGCTTCGCGGCGTCAGTCCAAAGACGCTTTCAGAGCGCCTGAAGAAGCTGGAAGACGCGTCGGTCGTGACCCGGACGTGCTATGCCGAGGTGCCGCCTCGCGTTGAGTACACGCTCACCGAAAAGGGTTTCGCGTTGCTGCCCGTGATCGAAAGCATGCGCACCTACGGCACGGAATGGCTGCCGGAGGAGTGCGACGACGAGACTGCGGCCGACACGGTCGACGCCGATGCGGTGCTGGCCTGACCGGCCACATTTCCCTTCCAGGCATCGAAACGACAAACCTGAAACACCCCGGCAGCTTTCGGCTGCCAGGGT
Organism: uncultured Sphaerobacteraceae bacterium; assembly: GCA_964610045.1. Taxonomy (GTDB): domain Bacteria; phylum Chloroflexota; class Chloroflexia; order Thermomicrobiales; family UBA6265; genus JACCYX01. The sequence continues at coordinate 16,798 of CAZSUN010000007.1, read as the reverse complement.
GTTTTGCACGGTGTTCGGAGGTAATACCGAGTCCGGGTGCTTCATGATGGGTTGCCGTTTCTGGCAGACCGTGCAGGGTCTGTCACGCCGGGCGACCACAGAGGGTCGCCCTACGAGGAACCTCCACTGTTCACCCGGATTTGGCATAGATGGTTTGGTCGAGGCGGATCTCACGGGTGGACAGGTCCTCGGCGTGCGCCTCGGGCTGTCCACTCCGTCGGCAATACGCAACCTGAACCTTCGACCACAGACCTCTAGACGTTGTCCGCGGCGGCAGCGAGAATCGGGATGAACTGATCGAGCATGAACGGGATGGAGAGGACGGAGAAGGCCGAACTCGCCATCACGAGTTCCTCACCCACCACCGGCGCGAATCGGTCCTCCTGGACCGCAGGAATCGCCTGGAAGGCGAATTCCTCCTGAGCGGCGTCGTACTCCTCCTGCGAACCGAACCACATGACGACGATGTCTGCCTCGATCGTGTTCGCCAGTTCGTAACTGATCGGGGCGAAGTACACGGCCTCGCCAGCGAGTTCAGTGAGGCTCTCGGTGAAGGCGCTTGGCACCAGACCGATGCTGGCCAGGAACAGTGAGCGCGAATCGGTGGTGGTGTAGAAGTTGAAGCTCTGGCCGTCACCCATGTTGCCGTAGGCAAAGGTTTTGCCGGCAAGTTGCGGGTACTGATCGGTCTGGGACGCGATCAGTGTTTCGGTCTCGGTGACGAGCTGTTCGGCGGCGGCAGTCATGCCAAGCGATTGCCCGGTGATGACCTGGCCGTCCTGCCACGAGGTGCCCCAGGCGGTTTCGGGAAAGGCAACGGTCGGGGCAATGCCACTCAGGATGTTGTAGTCATCCTCGGTGATGCCGGAGTACGGAGCCAGGATGACATCCGGTTGGAGCCCGGTGATCGCCTCGAACGGGATTTCGGCGTTCATGTCCAGGACAGCAGGCAGGGTCCGGCCATCGAGTGCGGTGCGAGTCCACGGCAGGAATCCGTCGGCATCGCCACCCCAGTCGTTCCGGGGGATACCGACCGGATCGACGCCGAGGGCGATCACCGCATCCTGGGTTGACCAGCCGATGGTGACGACCCGCTCCGGGAATGCCGGGATCACCGTCTCACCGTAGACATGGGGAACGGTGACGGGAAACGAATCGGTTGCGGCCGCTCCCGAGGAAGCGGCGGGAGACGCTTCCTGCGCGAGCGCGGACGATGCCCACGGCATGGCGGCGACCGACGCTGTTCCGACGGTCAAGCCGATGACGAACTGCCTGCGTGAAGGATTGGTCACCACGATGTCTGACTCCATATTGTGACAGGCGACTGAGCGGTTCCGCACACCGGAATCGCTCCGCAAATCCTACAACAATAGTCGGATATTGTGCGCCGTTCAGCGGCTGCTGCGCCAGATTGCGTAGATACCGTACCCAACGAGCCCGGCGAGCAGGACGAACGCCAGCAGGAAGAGGTTGCCGGGGAACCCTGTCACATCCGGATCGACGGCCAGAAAGAGGAAGATCATGCCAAGCCAGGCGGCGGCAGTCATGATGGCGAAGGCGAGCCGGTTGACCATGCCGTTGAGGCTTCGCATCGTCTCCGGTAAGTCGTCGATGTGGATGTGAAAGGTCAGGTCGTTGCGATCGATCCGGGCAAACAGCCGCTGGACCTGGCCAGGCAGCGAGACGCCGAGCATCATTGCGTCGAGCGGACGCAACTTGTACCGGCGCACCCAGAACCCCGGTGACCAGAACTGGCGGATGCCGCTGCGGATGATCGGATCGACGACGGCGATCACGTCGATGCCGGGATCGAGGCGCCGGCTGAGAGCCTCCAGCATGGAGACGGTTTTCGCCAGCAGCGCCAGTTCGGACGGAATGCGCACGCCGTGCCGCCGTACGAGATCCATGATGTCGGGGATCACCATCGTCAACGGCAGGTCCCGCAGGCTGGTGCCGACGTACTGCGCGACGAGCAGACTGACATCCCGCTCCATCGCGTGCCGGTCCCAGCCGGGCGGCAAAGCCCCGAGGAGCGCCACCTCGTCCACGATCCGGCTGGCATCGCGCTCGGAGATCGCCAGGGCAAGCAGCAGGAGCCGCTCGCGCAGCCGTTCATCAATGGTGCCGACCATGCCAAAGTCATAGATGACCAGTGTGCCACCGGAGGTGATGGCGAAGTTTCCTGGATGCGGATCGGCGTGGAAAATACCGGAGCGGAGCAGCAGTTCCGTGGTGACCGAGATCAGGCGCGCGGCAACCGCACGTTCGTCCGAACCGTCATGGGCACGGTCGATCCGGGTACCGTCGATCCGTTCCAGGGTGAGGACACGGCGGGTACTCTGGTCGCGATGGACCTTGGGGATCCGGATCGATTCGGAGGTGCCTGTTGATACCAGCGCGGCCTGGAACCGCTCGATGTTCGCCGCCTCCCGACGGAAATCGAGTTCGCCGCGGAGTGTCCAACTGAACTCCTTGACCAACGCCACCACATCAGCCTGTCGCAGCAAGGCCGAATGCGACGCGCCAAGACGGGCGAGGTCGGCCAGGATGTCGAGATCTTCTGCGATCGATGCCTCGATGCCGGACCGTTGCACCTTGACCACGACGCGCGTGCCATCTGGAAGCGTGGCGGCATGCACCTGCCCGATCGAGGCGGCAGCCAGCGGGACAGATTCGAACACCGGGAAAATCTCCGCAACCGGAGCGCCGAGTTCGGCTTCGATCGTCGCGATAACCGACTCCGCCGGTTCGGCCGGGACGTGATCCTGCAGGCGTTCGAGTTCGGCGATGTAGGGAGCGGGGATGAGATCGGCACGGGTGGAGAGAATCTGCCCGAGCTTGACGAAGGTGGGTCCAAGTTCTTCGAGGGCTGCCCGCAGGTTGACGGGCCGCGAGCGCCGAAGCGAGTCCTGGCTGATGTCGCCGTGGCGGCCAAGGCCCGGCATGTGCTGACGCATCCAGCCGCCGAGGTCGACCGGCCCTACCACGCCACCAAGACCGTACCGCACCAGTGTGCGAACGATCTGCCGATAGCGCGCGGCGTGTCGCCGCTGGAGGCTAATTGCCTGCAACACCGGACGGCTCCTTCCACGAGAACCGTGTCACCGGAGCGCCACGGCCATTTGTATACTTTCGCACAAAGGCCATCGTTCGCGGGCGACCAGGTGATCGCCCATCGTTCCGGAGCACAGCGCATCACATGACGGTCCAGACTGCCGGCAGCCCGGCCACCTCCTCGATTCCGGACGTGCGCCAGCGCGTGTTTTCCGGTATCCAGCCATCTGGCAATTTCCACATCGGCAACTATCTCGGCGCGATCCGCAACTGGGTTCAGCAGCAGGACCAGTACGACAACGTCTTCAGCATCGTCGACCTGCACGCGTTGTCGCTGCCGACGACGCGCGAGAGCATGCGCACCAATATCAGGAACCTGGCAAACCTGTTACTTGCCTCCGGGATCGATCCGGAACGCAGCATCCTGTTCGTGCAGTCGGACGTGGCCGCCCACTCCGAACTCTGCTGGATCCTGAACTCGGTGACCCAGTACGGCGAACTCCGCCGGATGACGCAGTTCAAGGACAAGTCGGCTGGCCAGGATGATTCGGTCAGTGCCGCGTTGCTGAACTATCCGGTGCTGCAGGCGGCGGACATCCTGCTGTATGACACCGACCTCGTCCCTGTCGGCGAGGACCAGAAGCAGCATGTCGAGATAACCCGCGATATCGCCAACCGGTTCAACACCCGTTACGGTGAGACATTCGTGGTGCCACGACACGACATCAAGAAGGATGGGGCAAGGATCATGTCCCTGGATGATCCTTCGAAGAAGATGAGCAAGAGCAACCCGAATCAGAACAGTTATGTCGCCTTGAGTGATTCAGCCGATGTCATCCGGCGCAAGATTCGCCGCGCGGTGACCGACTCCGGGTCAGAGATCGTGGCGGACCCGGCCAAGCCAGCCCTGGTGAACCTGATCGGCATTTACGCGGTGCTCACGGATGCGACCCCACAGGATGTCGAGCGGGAGTTCGAGGGCAAGGGATACGGCGATTTCAAGACCGCGCTGGCTGACGTGGTGGTCGCCGCGATCGAACCCATCCAGGCCCGGCTGGCGGTCTACGAAGCAGACCCAGGGCAGGTCGAGGAGATCCTTCGGGTTGGAGCCCAAAAAGCGAGCGATTACGCCAATGTGACGCTGGACCGCGTCCGCGACAGGATCGGCATCGGCGGTTACCGAGGGTAGAGCGTTGCGCAGAATAGTTGTCTGAGAGGAAGGTCAGCCACACGGCGCTGCGCGCCTGGGCTGACCCTACAAGCAACCCAATAGTATGTCGCGCTATACCTCGGATGCAGCCTTGGCGCGCTTTTCCATGATCGTGGTCGAGTGGCCGGCGTCGAGCCGGGCGGTTGGGTCGATGTACTGGACGGCGTGGTTGACCGCGGTGACCGCTTCGGCGGCGCCGGTGGCGATCAGCTTGAACTTCGCCGCGTAGGTGGCGATGTCGCCCGCCGCGAACACTCCCGGAATGCTGGTCTGCATCGTGGTGTGGTCGGTCGTGATCTGGTTACGTTGCAATTCAAGATTCCAGGTCTTGATCGGGCCTGGATCGGCCTTGAAGCCAATCGCGCAGATCAGTTCGTCAACCTCGAGATCCCGGGTGTGGCCGTCCAGGTGCTTGAACGTGAGGCTGGCGATGCGGCCATGGTCGCCGCTACGCACGTCGATCACCTCATACCCCGGATAGTGCAAAGTAACCGTGGACGCTTCGAGTTCGGCAACCGTCGACTCATGCGCGCGGAACTTCGAGCGGTGAATCAGGTTGACGGTTTTGGCGATCGGCTCCAGGGTGATCGCCCAGTCGACCGCCGAGTCGCCGCCGCCGACGATGACCACGTTGCGATCGCGGAAATCCTCAATGTGCTTGGCGAAGTAGTGAATGCCTTGACCTTCGAGCGCATCGACCCCGGATGCGGTCAGCCGTGTCGGCTCGAACGCCCCAACTCCGGCGGCGATGATCACCGACCGGCTGCGGCGTTGGGCTTTCGACGTGTGGAGCACGAATGTGCCATCCGGCAGCGGTTCCAGCGATTGCACCTGCTCGCGCAGGTGAATTGTGGGATCAGAGCGCAGCGCCTGTTCGAGGCAGGCGGCCACGAAGTCCTTGGCCAATACCCTGGGATAGCCGATGACATCGTAGATGTACTTTTCCGGGTACATCGCACTGCACTGGCCACCGACTTCTTCGAGCGAATCGATGATCTGGACGCTGGCGCCGCGCAACCCTGCATAGAAGGCGGCGAACAGCCCGGTTGGCCCAGCGCCGATGATGGTGATGTCGTGGATGGGGTCTTCGACCGCTGACTGCAAGCCGGACGTCGAGATGTGCGATTCCGTCACGTTGTTGCCACTCCAATTGATCCTGGGAAAGCGCGCCGAACCGGTCTGGCGCGCCCGGACAGCCGGCTGGATTCCCAATTCCGAGCAGCCCATCGGGATTTTACACGCGGTTCGCCCAAAGGTACCGGAGCGTAGTGCAGTCGCGGCCGGGATTCGTGCCAATCGCCCAAACCGGGAGGGCCTAACCGTGCCGCCTGTACAATGCCCTCCTGAGTAGATGCGGCCCGCACCTGCCGTCGCTGCACGACAGCCAGTCCGGCGCGTTTCGGCGAACGGGAGACGGCAGCGGGAGAGTGACTGTGTTCGACGAAACGAAGCGATGGGCGCAGGCACGGATGGACCCCAAAACCTGGGATCGGCTGCGTCACGCCGGCGCGGCATCGATGCGCACCATCGGCGCGGGGGCGGTTGCAGCCCGGCGATGGGTGTCGATCGGCAGCGAGCATGTCACCGACATGCGTGCCGCCCGCTTCGAGCCGTGGCGACTCCTGTTCGCCGCGGTGGTGGCCATTCTGCCGGCACTGCTCCTGAGCCTGGTCGAGATCCACGGGGTTGTCACCATCCCTGTCGTCGTCCTGCTGATGGCAGTGGGTCTCTCCACCTACGTGGCGGACTGGCTTGGCGGCGTGACCGCGCTGGTGGTCTCGGCAATCAGCCTGGACCTGCTCTTCATCGGGCAGGAGCGGACATTCGACGCCTGGGCCACGGGCAGATCGCTGGCGACGATGCTGGGTTTCATCGCCGGCGCCGGTGCCGTCATCGTCACGATCGAGCACCTGAAGTACGACCGCGCCCGGGCACGGCTCGAAGTCGCCGCCCTGCGGGCTGCCAACACTGCCCTCAGTGCGGTCGAGATTGCCGCCGCCCAACGACCGCCTGGCGACCAGGCCGCCTACCTGCACGTTCTCGCGGCGATCCTGGAAGCGATGGTCCGCGTGAACAGGGCATCGGCCGGAGCGCTCTACCTGGTCGATGGACAGACAGCATCTTTGGTACGGGCTGCGGTGTACGGCGGTGACATCGCCGACGACGACCCGCTTTTCCCATCCGTGTCCGACATCGACGTTGACGCAGGGTTTGCCGGGCGAATTGCCCGCGAACGTCGCCCAATCGCCATATACGACACGCGAGAAGATCCGGACTCCTTCGATGTAACCGCGACCCATCCGCACCTCAGATCGGCGGTCGGAGTGCCGCTGGTCGATACCGCCGACCGGCTGGTCGGGGTCGCCTGGGTCGGGCTCTTCCTGCCGTACCGGTTTGGCCAAACCGCGATCGCGCGCCTCAATGCCCTGGCCAGCCGGACGATCGCGTTCATGGAGGCGGCCAGGCTCGCCGACGACCAGGACGAACTGCTGGATCGGGTGCAGGATCACTACCGGCGGTTGCAGGCCGTGATCCAGACCATTCCCGAGGCGGTGATGGTGGCGCGCCCGCCCCACGGCACGATCGTGGCTTCCAACGCCGCCGCCCAGCGGATGTTCGGCGTCCACCTCGATGGCCCGCCGGGATCGCGCCGGGCAGACCGGCTTCGGGTGGTCGGTGGTCCCGAGGCGACCGACGAGATCCCGATCGTGCGGGCGCTGCGGGAAGGCACCGTGATTACGGGTGTTGAACTCTCCGTCCGTCTCAACGATGGGACTGTCATCCCGGTCGTGGCAGCGGCGGCGCCGCTTTGGGCGGAAGACGGCACGATCGACGCCGTCGTCGGCATCTTCCAGGACGTGGGACCGCTCAAGGAGGCGGAGCGCCTCCGGGACGAATTCATTTCGGTGGTGTCGCACGAGCTCCGATCGCCGCTGACGCCGATTCGCGGGTTCGCCCAGATCGTGGCGCGTGAACTCCAACGCGAGGGTGGGCACGACCAGCAGGTCACCTGGTTGAACAACCTTCAACGGCAGGTGGACAGGATCACCCGGTTAGTGGACGACCTGCTGGATGTATCGCGGCTTCGGGCAGGACGTCTCAAGATCATCAGGGCGCGAACAGACCTTGTCGCGGTCTGCGTGTCGGTGTCGGAATCGTGGAACGCTGCCGCGCAGCATCATACGGTGGCGCTCGATGTGCCGCCGCATCCGGTATACGCGATCGTCGATGGAGACAGGATTCACCAGGTGCTCGACAACCTGGTGGGCAACGCCGTGAAGTACGCCAATCCCGGCCTCATCTCCCTTGCCATGACGGAAACGGCAGGGCGAGGGGAGGAGGCAACAGTGGAGATTCGCGTGATCGACACGGGTCCCGGCATCTCGCTACCCGACCGGGAGGCAGTCTTCACCCCATTCTACCGGGCCCGGAGTGCGACCGAGAGCGCGGTGCCTGGCCTGGGACTCGGTCTGTACATCAGCAGCGAACTGATTCAGGAACACGATGGTACGTTGTCAGTGACTTCCACGCCGGAGGGAGGCTCGTGTTTCGCGATCACCTTGCCGGTCATCAGCTGATTGCAGGGTGAGTGATTGCGGAAGAAAGGACCGCCATACGCTCGCCGTGCGGCACCTACCCACGACCGACCCCCCATCAATCCCGCCGCAACCGGTTCTCAATGACACAAGGGGCGAGGATGGGGTCCTGGAGTTACACACGGACCTGATTGCGACTGGCCGAGGCACCTCGGCCAGTCGCAATCAGGTCCGTCGTCGCTACGGAGTCGGCACGTACTGCGGCGTATAGCGCGGGATGATAACAATATCGTTGCCGCCACCGGTGCCGTCGCTCGGAGCGACTTCCGCGGGCGGGCCGCCCGTGCCATCCGACGCGACGACGGGAACGCCAGTGCCATCAGTACCAACCGGGATCGGCGTCACTGGAGCATTCGTTGCATCATCGCTGCCGGCGTCGCCCGTACCGGTCTCGGTGTCGTCATCGCTTTCCGTTGTTGACGAGGTGTCATCCATCGACGTTTCTGCCGGCTGATCGGTGACAGAATCAGACCCGGTACCGGCGCCCTGATCCGTTCCGGTGGCCGGTTGGGTCACCGGAGGCGCGGTGGGTTCAGGCCCGGGGGCAGCAGGCGGCACGAATTGGGTGAGCGAGTTCGCCAGTGACAGGCTGTCAGTACCGGTCATGTTCCGGCTCTGAACGGAATACAGCACCCCACCCTGGATCCACCAGACGGCATCGTAAATCGGGGTCACATCGTGAATGGCCCCATAGCCGTTGACGCTGGCGTTGATACTGAGCTGGATATTGAGATCGTAGGGAGAGCCGGCCGGCAGTCCTCCACCAACCACTCCCGTCACCTGCAGGAAGGTTGGATCGCCGCCGCCGTTCATCCAGTAGAGACTGTACGATCCGCCGCCGCCGTCGATGGAAGGTTCGCCGCCAAATGGCGCGGGCACCCATGAAGGTACCAGGACCGGGAACCCAAGATCGAGCGCGGCGCCACTCCTGGCGCTGATGTAGTCAACATTCTGCGCCGCTGCCGGCATCACGCGTGGACCCGTCAAGATCAGCAGCGCGGCAACGAGGATTGTCAGGCAAACGGCCTTCGGAAACGAAAATCCAAGTGACAAGTGCATCGCGGGACGACCTGGGTACACGAACGATCCCCCTGGAGAAACGGTGAATGCCTCTCGTCGCCCTCGACGCTGGTCCAGTGGCGGCCATGCACTCCAACGAGTCAGAACAATACGGGTGTCCCAACCTGTCACCAGCCTACCACGCCCCGGTGCCTGAATCGACTGATTTCCGGACACGTTTCACTCCCCAAAAAGCCAGAACCTGGACGACCCCAAACAGCCCGTGCATCCATGAACTCAATCCGTTAACGCGTCGCACGTGCCCGGCGTGTCGCACTTCCTTGCCCTTCGGTCACAACGAGGCATGGCGGGTCATCTGTCCTGCTACACTGACGATCCAGGTCACCTGCGAGGCGATTCGATCGAGGAGGAACCGCACATGCAAGAGTGTTCGAATTGCGGGGCGACGGTGCGCGACGGCGCGAAGTTTTGCACATCGTGCGGAACTCGCCTCAACGACACCACAACCCAGAACCAAGTGAACTCGTGGGCGTTGCCCGATACCGACCCAACCGTCGTTGTGACGGCCGTTTCGCCTCCGGCAGACGAGCCGGAACTGGCATCCCCCGAGCCAGACACCGAATCGTCCCAGGGGGATGAGGCTGAATCACCTGCGACTGAACCCGAACCGGATACGGCTCCGGTCGAAAGCGCCGCATCCGTCTTCTCCTGGTCGTGGGGTTCCACCGCGTCTTCGACCGACGTGGAAGGCGTGGAAGGGGATGACGGATCCAGCCCACCGCCGATCGAGGCCGATGACGCGGCTATCGACGTTACGTTCGACCCCGTTGACGCGGCCGAAGCCGAAGTCCTCGCGGACGACCCGGACACATCCGACGAACCGGTGGCCATTCCCGTGCCAGATGAACCCGAGCCGGTCGACGACCAATCAACCGCCGAGGCCCAGGACACCGTCGAAGATGACTCGTCAACCGACGAATCCGAAGATGCCGATGACGGCGGCGATGCGACCCTGGCTGCTTGGGCGGGTCAATGGTCCGAAGAGAATGGCGAGACAGTGTCCACTGATGCCGGCGAGGATATCGTCGTGACGCCGGCAGTACCGGATGCGGAATCGGAGGACACCACCGACGAGGATCCTGCTGATCGAGCCGAGCGCCTCCTCGATGAACTCAAGCTCATCATCCCAAGTCTCCGCCAGCCACGAGCGCTCGAAGAAGGCGCCAACGCCGAAGGCAACACGGGGCTGCTCGGCAGCAGCATTCCGCCCGGATTGCTGGAGGAACTCCATGAGGATGGCGGAGACCAGTCGTTCGACGGTGTCCGCGAGGCCATCGAGCAGGCGCAGGCGAATCCGCGGGATATCGACTCGATGATCAAGCTGGCGGCGAACGCAGACCGGTTGAAGTTGCTGCTCGACGACCGGGACCGGCTTGCGGGCAAGCTCCTCGACATTCGCGCCCGGTTGCAGCCACCCGCGGACGAAACGAGCTAGGTTCCAAACGGCTGAATCTTTACTGTGCCGGTCGATGGCAGGGCGGAGAAGATTCCTCGACCCCAACTCCTGCCCCCTTCCCGACTCGTTCAGCGGGGGAGGTATCCCTGTCGCCGAGGGCCAAGCGCGAAGCACCACGTACCCTCCGGTCGTTCCCGGAGGGCATGCGGCGGCACGCAGGCCAGATCCGACGCGACCCAACCATGCGCGTGCCGCCTTGGCCCACGGCTACCACGATTGCGACGGTCTACCGCCCCCTCTGATACCGACTCCGGGTGATCGACGATGGACTGCCGTCGCTGGCGGACCATCCGTGGTCTGCCACTCCGGGCGTGACTCGCTTCGCTGCCTTCGGCTTCGCCTCAGGACAGGCTCGGGGCGCCCCGACGAGGCAACGCGGTCTTTCCATCGGAATCGGTGCTAACCGCTCGGGGCGAAGGCGAATGTGTCCTGATTGAGGAAGATGTCGAACCAGGCGCGTGGAGAGGTTGCCTGCTCGAAGGTGAGGACCACAACATCGTCATCCACCTCCGCTGATACCAATGGCATCAACTCGTCGAGAGGCTGGCCAGTGCTCAGGCTCGCGGCGGTTTGCCATCGGTAGGCAGCCACCGCCGCCGCATCGGCGCTCTCGGCACTTGACCCAGCGGCCAGCCTGATGACGACGCGGCTGGCGTCGAGCCCGACGGCCGGCGTGGTGACCGCGTCGAGCCCATCGTTTGAGATCGCATGGAAGCCGGCGGTGATCCCGGTCACGATGGCGTCAAGTTCAGGCATCGGTCCAACCGCCGAATCGGACTCGGCGATGAGGTCTGGCGGCGGCGCTGTGGCCGCGAAATACGTGACCGGGTTGAACCCGGCGGCGGAGACAATTCCTGATTTCAACCCGGCAAGCGCACGTTGCGTGTCCGCATGTCCGGCCAGCGATTCCTCGACCCCCGTCCAGGCTTCGATCACCTGCTCCATCGACCCAATGGTGCCGCAGGCAACAACAACATCATCGAGGATCGCGACGTTGTTGAGCGCGGAGATCACACGGCGCTGGATCGGATGCTCGAAATCAAGGCTTCCGTCCTCTCCGAGATTCCACCAGGTCACGCCTGCGGTCTCCATCTCTGCATAGCCACTGGCGATCCACGCAGCGGGGAGCGCGGACAGATCGATTCCTCCCCGGAAGAGGGAGACCTGCGCTGGGGGCGATCCGGCAAACAGCGTGCTGTGAACCGCAAGCGGCAGGAAACCAATCGCCTCCACGAACTCCTCGTCCATGCCGTACGAGTAAACGCTGGATCCAATGGCGAGTGGGTAAACGGCGTTCAGGTAGCCATCGGGAAGCGCCCCGAAATCACCTGGGAGTTCGACACCGAGCGACGCAAGCTGGGTGGCGACATCGGCAAACACCCAAATCAGCCCGGCAGATTCGGGGGCGTCGAAGGTCGTGGCAGGAATGAGTGCGAGCAGTTCCTGGAGGTTGGCAAGACCATCAGTCGCTGGCTCATGGGTTGTGAGGCCGTGCCCATCCTGGCGGGCAGCGGACGAGCCTGGTAGTGCGGTGCCCGCGGCGAGTGAGAGGGAGAGTGCGGCTACCAGGCGACGTCGATCGAGCAATGCGCTGTGCCCTGATCCCCTGTTTATCCTGTGCATTGGTTTGGAAACTCCGAAAACACGTGAACCGATGGGCGCGCGTGCGCCTCCAGTCAGTCCAACGTGGCCGAACGGTGCAATGTTCCCGGAACGACCTACGACGCGGTGCGCCCGATGGTACGCGTCCACTGTTCCAAGGACGCCAGCAACTGGCGCAGGGCATCGAGCGAGCCGGGATCGGTCAGCTCACCGAGGTTGTTGAACTTGCCTTCGCCGAAGGTGAGATAGAGTTCGGGCGATGGCATCGGGACAGCGCCGAACTGGAGCAGGATCTGCCGCAGGTGGAGTTGGGCTCGCATCGTGCCCGATCGCCCGACAGATGCGCCGGCGATACCCACGGGCTTACCCTTCAACACGGAACGCCGCTCCGGCCGCGACGCCCAGTCCAGGGCGTTCTTGAGCACTCCCGGAATCGAGTAGCAGTACTCCGGGGTGAAGAAGATGACCGCGTCGGCACGGGCGAGCTGGGCTTTCATCGCCGCGACGACGGGCGGATCGCCATCGCGCTCGACATCCTCGTTGAAGAACGGGAGGCGATCGATTTCGATATCGACGATCCGCATCGATTCCGGCGCGACCAGCATCGATGTCCGCATCAACGCCCGGTTCATCGATTGGCGGCGAAGGCTGCCGACGATCGCGGCAACCTCGATTCGGTCCTGCATGTCGTTTCAATCCCCGCTGGACCGGCGTCCGTTTCCGCACGCACAGCCGCCACCGGGGGCAACACAAGGTCCGGTGGCGGTTTGCGCGAGTGAAACCGGTACGAACCGGTTCAGGCCTGTACCAGTCGCCGCAGTACGGTCGGCAGGATGCCGCCGTTGCGGTAGTAGCGTACATCCACCTGGCTATCGACGCGGGCAATCGCCGAGAAGGTGAATGTCGATCCATCTTCCCGAGTGGCGGTCACCGGCAGTTCCGCACGCGGCGCGAGCTGTTCGTCGAGATCGGCGATGGCGAAGGTTTCAGTACCGGTGATCCCGAGAGAGGCGGCGTTCTCCCCTGGCTTGAACTGAAGCGGCAGGACGCCCATCCCAACCAGGTTGGACCGGTGGATTCGCTCGAAGCTCTCGGCGAAGACCGCCTTCACTCCCAACAGGAGCGTGCCCTTGGCGGCCCAGTCCCGGGACGACCCGGTGCCGTACTCCTTGCCGGCGATCACGACCAACGGCACTCCGGCTTCCTGGTAGTACATCGAGGCGTCGTAGATCGGCAGGATTTCGCCAGTGGGGAAATAGGTCGTCCAGTTTCCTTCACGGCCTTCCGCAATTGCGTTGCGCAGGCGGATGTTGGCGAAGGTGCCGCGGATCATCACCTCGTGATTGCCGCGCCGCGACCCGTAGGAGTTGAAATCGCGAAGCTGTACGTCCGAGTTGATCAGGTACTGGCCGGCCGGGCTGGTCTTCGCAATCGAGCCGGCCGGGGAGATGTGGTCGGTGGTCACCGAATCGCCGAGCAGCGCCAGCACCCGCGCGCCTGAAATGTCCTGGACCGGGGCTGGTTCTGGCGTAAGGTCGGCGAAGAAGGGCGGTTCCTGGACGTAGGTACTCTCACGATTCCATTCATAGAGGTCGCCTTCGGGAATCGGCAGCGTTTGCCATCGTTCGTCGCCGGCGAAGACCGTCGCGTACTCCTCGCGGAACATCGTGGGATTGACCGACTGGGCGATCGCGTCCTGGACCTCCTGCTCGGTCGGCCAGATCTCCGCCAGGAAGACCGGCTCACCATTCGGGTCTTCGCCGATCGGATCGTTGTTGAGGTCGATATCGACGGTGCCGGCCAGTGCGTAGGCGACCACCAGCGGTGGCGATGCCAGGAACGACGCGCGCACCTGCGGGTGAATCCGGCCTTCAAAGTTGCGGTTGCCGGAGAGGACGGACGCGACCACCAGTTCGTTGTCATCGATCGCCGTCGCGACGGGATCAGACAACGGTCCAGAGTTGCCGATGCAGGTAGTGCAGCCAAAACCGACCACATGGAAGCCGAGTGCTTCCAGATATGGCGTCACCCCGGCGTTTTCGAGGTAGCGGGTGACGACCTGCGATCCAGGCGCGAGACTCGTCTTGACCGAACGGTGGACATCGAGCCCGCGCTCGACGGCCTTCTTCGCGAGCAGGCCGGCGCCGAGCATTACCGAAGGATTGGAGGTGTTGGTGCAGGAGGTAATCGCGGCGATCACGACCGAGCCGTGATGCAGTTCGGTATCGACACCCTCGATGTGTATCTCCACATCCCCGACGTGACTGGCGCGCGCGCGGGTTGCGAGGGCTGCGGCCGCGGCGGCTTCCTGACGTTCGGCGATCGCGGCTGCCTCGGAGTCGCCCGGAATGGATCCCTCGTTGGTCGTGCCGGCCATCGCGGCCGGAGGATCGCTGGCCGGGAACGACTCGATGGACTGCACATCGTAGCCGTTGCCTTCGACATCGTGACCATCCGGATTGCTGCTGAACACCGTGTCGTAGGCATCGCGGAAGACCGACTGTACGTTGCCGAGGGCAATGCGGTCCTGCGGCCGGCGAGGCCCGGCGAGGCTTGGTTCGATGGTGCCAAGGTCGAGTTCGAGCAGGTCGTTGAAGACCGGGTCGGGCGTGTCGTCAGTCCGGAACAGGCTTTGCGCCTTCGCGTACCGCTCGACGAGATCGATCTGGTCGTCGGAGCGCCCGGTGAGGCGCAGGTATCGCAGGGTCTCATCGTCGATCGGGAAGAGACCGGCAGTGGCGCCGTATTCGGGAGCCATGTTGGAGATCGTGGCCCGGTCGGCGAGTGCCAGGTTGCTGAGGCCAGTGCCGCAGAACTCGACGAAGCGGCCGACAACGCCATGCTTGCGCAGGAGCTCGGTCACGGCGAGGACGAGGTCGGTCGCAGTGGTTCCCGGGCGCATCGCGCCGTGGAACTTGAGACCAACGACTTCCGGCGCGAGCTGGTACAGCGGCTGACCGAGCATGACCGCCTCGGCCTCGATACCGCCGACACCGTAGCCGAGCACTCCGAGGGCGTTGATCATCGTGGTGTGGCTGTCGGTGCCAACAAGGGTGTCGGGATAGGCGACATCGGTGCCGGAGCTGTCCGGCATGACCATCACGACCGGCGAGAGGTATTCGAGATTGACCTGGTGGACGATGCCGGTGCCGGGAGGGACAACGCGGAAGTTCCTGAATGCACGCTGGCCCCAGCGAAGCAACTCGTAGCGTTCGCTGTTCCGCTCGTACTCGCGCTCGACGTTGAAGGCGAAGGCGGAAACTGTGCCGAACTGGTCGACCTGAACCGAGTGGTCGATGACGAGATCGACCGGGACGAGGGGGTTGATCTTCGTGACATCGCCGCCAAGCCTGTCGACCGCCGAACGCATGGCCGCAAGGTCCACCACGCAGGGAACACCAGTGAAATCCTGCAACACGACGCGGGCGGGCAGGAACGGCAACTCGGAATCGTTGGCCGGATCCGCCACCGGTTGCCAGCGCGCGAGGGCTTCGAGGTGCGGCATCTCGGCAAACTCGCCGCCGAGGTTGCGCAGCACGTTCTCGAGCAGGATGCGGACCGTGAATGGCAGGCGATCGATCGAATCCAGCAGGCCGGTTTCGACCAGGCGCTCGATCCGGTAGTAGTCGAGGGAGGCGCCGGAGGCGGTGGTCAATTGCGCGCGGGCACTGGCCGCGAAGTCGGATGCGGAGGTGCTCTCGGTCATGATGAGGCGGTTCCTTTCGGGGCGGGCAACCGCACCGCACACAGCCTGTGCGGAGATCGCCGGCAGCGGGCAGGCCGCGTCACGACACAGCGGATCGCGTCCTGCGAATGACTCTCACCATTCTACGGCACCCTTCGCAGCCGGAGGCCCCTGAATACCATCCGCGAGCCCCGCGGTCTTGATTCGCCACGCTCTATCGACTATTTTCAAAGCATATTCTTGGACAATATGTGACGGGCTCCGACGATGTCATCCGCTCCAACTGAACCCAGAACCAAACCGGCAAGCGAACGCATCCTGATGTACCTCAAGATGCATGGTCCGCAATCGTCGATCGCGATTGGACTGCACCTGGGAATCACGGGAGAAGCGGCACGCCAGCAGTTGCTCCGGCTCGATGACCAGGGACTGGTGCGCTCGGTGGCCGAGGCGCGAGGGGTGGGACGGCCGATGGCGATCTGGCAATTGACCGACGCCGCCCAACGCCGATTCCCCGACACGCACGCCCAACTGATGGTGGACCTGATCGGGACGATGCGGGACGAGCTCGGAGAGGAAGCGGTGGCAACCGTCGTCCATGCACGGGAACGAGCCACACTGGCGGCATACCGGGAAGCACTCGCGGCCACGACATCGCTGCCCGAGCGGGTGGCGGCTCTCGCCTGCATCCGGTCCGATGAGGGATACATGGCGGAGTGGCAGGCGGAGCCGGACGGCTCGGTGGTTTTCATCGAGAATCACTGCCCGATCTGCGCCGCCGCCGCGAGTTGCCAGGAGTTCTGCCGGGCCGAAATCAGGGTGTTCGAGGCCGTGCTCGGACCTGGCGCTTCCGTCGAGCGGATCGACCACATCCTGGCTGGCGCGCGTCGGTGCGCGTACCGGATCAGGCTGGAACCCGAGGTTTTCAGTGAATAGCAAACTGGTGGCCAAGAAATGCAGGGCAGCCACACGTCGCTGACGCTCCTGGGCTGCCCCTACACACGACCGACGATGGCGCAACCTGTGCGAGAAGCGCTAAAGGCGGGCGTAAGCTCCCGGCTCTCGCTTCGTTGCACCGGGAGGTCTCGTCCGGCTTCGCCTCACTGCCTCGCTGC
>CAZSUN010000006.1:66512-80912 GCA_964610045.1 uncultured Sphaerobacteraceae bacterium | reverse complement strand
CCCGGTCAGGTAGGCATCGTGGATGTACTGCTCCACGATCGGCGCGATCTCTTCGGCCCGGTACCCTCGCAGGTCGATTTCGATCGGGATGTCCGCCCGCGTTCCCGCACTGACCCTGGCACGCCGTGGTTCACTCTCGCTCGATCCTCCGATGCGCTCGAGATCAGAAACTGGTGACCGCATGCGCAGCGAGCCGATGGAGATTTCGGCGGAATCACCTTCGACCGAGACGACCTCACCGGACTGATCGAGTGACAGGACGCGAACCCGATCGCCCGATCGCAACGCGCGTTTCGATTGCTGCGGGATCGAAGGCGGCGGGGCGGCTGCCTGACGCCGGCGTTGCACCAGCCGCACATCACGTTCGGCGGACTCGATCGCATCGCGAGCCTCGCGGCTGATGCTCGCCTGCTCGCGTTGAGCCCAGGTCTCGCTCCTGGCGCGTTCGAGACTGCGGATGGTTTGTCGTGCCTCCGCCAGTTCGGCCTCCACCTCGGCGATGGCCGTTTCGCGAGCAGTACGCCGGATCTCCTCGGCTTCCCGGATCGACTGCGCCGCCCGTCGCCTGAGTGTTCGCGTCTCTTCTTCGGTTTGCCGGATGGTCTGCAACTGACGGTCGATGTCGTCCCGGCGGTCGCGGATTTGCTCGATCAGCGCCTCGGTGCGCTCGTCACCTGGCGAGAGCAATGCCCTGGCGTCGTCGATGATCTCGGGAGGCATACCGAGCCGGTTGGCGATGGCGAGCGCATTCGACCGTCCGGGAATCCCCACGGTCAGGCGGTAGGTTGGCGAGAGGGTTTCGATATCGAATTCGACGCTGGCGTTTTCCACGCCCGGTGTCGCGTAGGCGAACGCCTTCACCTCCGAATAGTGTGTGGTGGCGACCACCATCGCCTTTCGGCCAAGCAGGGCCGACATCAGCGCCCGGGCCAGGGCCGAACCTTCCTGCGGATCAGTGCCGGCGCCGACCTCGTCGAGCAGGACCAGGCTGTCCGAACCCACCCCACGCAGCATGCCGACGATGTTGCGGACGTGCGACGAGAACGTCGAAAGGCTCTGCTCGATGCTCTGCTCGTCGCCGATATCGACGAATACGGAAGAGAACACGCTCATGATGGATGTCGGCTCGGCCGGGATGAACAGGCCGGTTTGCGTCATCAGGCTGAGAAGCCCGACGGTCTTCAGGGCGACGGTCTTGCCGCCGGTGTTGGGTCCCGTCACGATCAGGACCCGGAAGTGATCGCCAATGTCGAGGGAGAGCGGAACGACCGTCTGCTGGTTGAGAAGCGGATGCCGGGCCTGGTCGAGCCGGATCCGGTGCGTGGGATGGCCCGGAGCGTCGGCGTTACGGCCAGCCCCAACCGGAGGTTCGTGGAGGCCGGGACGGCTGGCCTGCATCACATCCGCCAGGCGCGCCTTTGCCAGCGCCAGGTCGATGGCGGCTATCGCTTCGATCAGGCGGCGGATACCGTCGGCATCGTCCCCGACCCGGCCGCTGAGGCGATCGAGAATGCGCTCGACCTCGTGTTCCTCGGCAAGCTGTTGCTCGCGCCAGCGATTGTTCAGTTCGACCACGTCAAATGGTTCGACGAACAGCGTTTGCCCGCTGGCGGATGTGTCGTGAACGATGCCGCGGATGAGACCCCTCGCCTCGGCGCGAACAGGCACGACGTACCTGCCTGCCCTGATCGTGATGATGTTCTCCTGCAGCGCGGACCCATGGCGATTGCCGGAGATGAAGCCGTTGAGGCGGTCCATCAACCGGTTGTGGGCGATGCGGACCGATTTGCGAATGCGGGCGAGTTCGTCGCTGGCGGTGTCGAGGACATCACCCCGCGGACCGAATGTACGGCTGAGGTCGGTTTCGAGCGGCGAGAAGTTCTCGATCGCGTCGGCGAATTCTCGCAGATTTGGATAGCGTGCCTCGCTGTCCGGGATGCGCTGGAAGGTCCGGCGGATTTCCCGTCCGGCCCGCAACGTGTCCATCACCTCGATCAACTCGTGCGGGTAGAGCCGGCCGCCCTTCTCCGCTTTTTCGAGTTCGGTCCGGATATCGCGAGCGCCGCCAACAGTGAAGTCGGGCAACTGGACGCGTAGCGCGACGGCCTCGGACGTGACGTCGAGCAGGTAGCGCACGATCTTCCGGTCCCGGCTCGGTCCGATTTCCAGCGCGCGGGCCGCGGCAAGGCTGTAGTTGCAGTGTGTCGCCAACCGGCGCAGGATCTCGCCGAATTCGAGTTTGGCCAAAGGATCGGTGGTGGTCACGGTGGGCTCAATTCCTGGGATGTATGGAAGATGTCGTCTCGGAACGTACTCGCCGCCGCTCGTGGCGAATTCATGGCAATGTGCCGTGTTGACACGAACAAGTGTTCGACACTATAATCGCCGCAATCAATCATACCCGGTCTGCGCTCGACATCCGGGTAGCGAACGAGCAAAAGGACGACGGATGAAGAGCCTTTCCCAACGCCAGCAATCGATCCTCGATTTCATCGTGGCGTTCCTCGAAAACAACGATTATCCCCCCACCATCAGGGACATCCAGCAGGAACTGGCCATTTCCTCCACCAGTGTTGTGGACTACAACCTGCGTGTCCTTGAGGAGCGGGATCTGATCCGGCGCAACCGCAACATCTCGCGCGGCATCGAGGTCGTCGGCCGGGCGCCGGTACGCTCCAATGTCGTCAGCATCCCGGTGATCGGCAGCATCGCCGCCGGTCTTCCAATCCCGGTGCCCGGTCAGCTGGAAGGCAGCGAGGATGTCGACATG
This sequence comes from uncultured Sphaerobacteraceae bacterium, assembly GCA_964610045.1. GTDB lineage: Bacteria > Chloroflexota > Chloroflexia > Thermomicrobiales > UBA6265 > JACCYX01. The sequence goes on along the minus strand of CAZSUN010000006.1, from coordinate 78,142 downwards.
ATCGACCTTGGTCCCGAACTGGCGCCGCGCGGTGGCGGCAATCTGTTCGCACTCCGGGTCCGCGGTCATTCCATGGTCGACGCCCTGATCAACGACGGCGACATCGTCATTCTCAAGCAGCAGGAAACCTGCGAGAACGGCGAGACAGTTGCCGTCTGGCTCGAGGAAGAAAAGGAAACCACCCTCAAGAAGTTCTTCAACGAGGGCACCCGGGTGCGGCTCCAGCCAGCCAACGTCACCATGGAACCCATCTTCACCGATCCGCACAATGTGCGAATCCAGGGAAAACTGGTCACCGTGGTCCGCTCGATCGACTAGGCAGCCTCCGAAGAGTCCGTCACAATGGAGCGGCTTCCCGGAATGGGGAGCCGCTCCTGTTGTTCCTCCAGGCTGCCGGACGCGCAGTCGACACCAGGGGTTGCCTACGCATCTGGAGTCGATTGCGTGCCCAACATCTGGCTATCCGGCGCTGGTGTCTCATTCGCCTGCGGTCTCAACGCCACCCTTCCCCTCCTGATCCTCGCTCTTGCCGACCGGATCACGGACACCATCGACCTCCAGGGTCGATTCGCGTTCCTGTCGTCAAACGCGGGCCTGCTGATCCTCCTGCTCCTGCTCCCAATCGAACTCATCGTCGACAAAATCCCGCAACTGGACTCGATCAGCGACCTCGCCCATAGCGTGCTCAGACCCGTCGCGGGCGCCATCGCGTTCATGGCGATCGGCAGCCAGGATTCCGTCAGCCCGTGGTTGACAGGGTTGCTCGGATTGGCCATCGCCGGCGCTGTCCACACCTGGAAGATGCAAACGCGGCCATCGATCACCGGGGCAACCAAAGGGCTTGGCAATCCGTACGCCAGTGTCGTCGAGGACATCATCGCGATCGTGGTGACGATCGCTTCCCTTGTCAGCGGCTGGCTCGCCATCCCCGCAGTGGTGTTGGGCGCGGTCTGGTTGCGGCGCACATACCAGCGGCTGGTATCCGGCGAGAGCCGGATGATCCGTCTGTTCACGCCGAAGCCTCGCTGACACCTTGCGTCGGATCGACTCAACTAATAAACTATGTAAAGACTAATATGTTGGGGAGTGTGCGATGCCGAAGACGGTGGATTTCAAGGATTATTACCAGGTGCTCGGGGTCGGACGCGACGCCGACGAGAAGGCGATCCGCAACGCCTTTCGTCAGCGTGCCAAGGAGCTGCACCCGGACGTCAACCGGGACGACCCGCGTGCCGAAGAGCGCTTCAAGGATCTCAATGAGGCGTACGAGGTCCTGTCGGACAGTGGCAAGCGAAAGCTGTACGACCAGGTTGGCGAGGACTGGCAGCGCTATCGAGATGCAGGCTATTCCGCTGAGGACGTTGCGCGGCGTGGCGCCGCCAACCAGGCAGCCGGTCAGAACTATGGGACCTGGTACACCGGTTCGGACGGTGACTTCACATTCGAATCGGGTGACACCGGCGGCCCGTTCTCCGATTTCTTCAAGACCCTGTTCGGGAACCAGCAACCGGGCGCTGGCCGTACCCGGGCCACATCGAACCGGCCGCGCCGGGGCGAAGACCTGGAGTTGACCGCCACCATCACCATGGAAGAGGCGGCCAATGGCGCCCGTCGCCGGGTGACGGTCAGCGCGCCGGAGACCTGCTCGTTGTGCCACGGGAGCGGGGAGGTCCGGGGAACGACCTGTCCTCGCTGCGACGGCACGGGTGAAGTCAAGTCCACGAAGGAACTCGAAGTCAGCATCCCGAAGGGCGTGCGGACAGGTTCCCGGGTTCGTGTCTCCGGGCAGGGCGGTCCTGGCGTCAACGGCGGACCGAACGGCGACGTCTACCTGGTGATCAAGCTTGTGCCGCATCACCGATTCGAGCGGGAGGGTGACGACCTGTCGGAAACGGTCAGGATTCCGCTCTATACCGCGATTCTCGGTGGTGAGGTGGTGGTGCCCACGCTGGGCAAGGATCTCGCCCTGACGATCCCGCCGGGAACCCAACCAGGGCGTGTGTTTCGCCTTCGAGGCAAGGGCCTGCCAAATCTCGAGAGCCGGGGCAGCGTTTCGGGCGACCTTCTGGTGAAAGCCGAGATCGACCTTCCGCAGAATCTGAGCGACGAGGAGAAGGACCTGTTCGCACGATTGCGTGCGCTCCGCTCGTAAGCGGAATCAGGACTGGCGTCATCCCGTAGCGCCGGAATCTGCGACAATTGGCGGACAGCGCGTGACGATCGGCCGGGACCACCCCGGCCGTCCGTGCGCCCGCCCCGGAGTTTCGGGAGCGCGAGAGCGGGACTGGGGAGAACTCGGCACCATGCCAGCAACGGTCATCATGGGCGGTCAGTGGGGCGACGAAGGCAAGGGCAAGCTGACGGACGCGCTGGCCGCGAGCGCGACGATGGTTGTCCGTGCCAACGGCGGGAGCAACGCCGGGCACACGGTCCAGACGCGGAGCGGCACGTTCAAGCTCCGCCTCGTTCCTTCCGGCATCCTCAATCCACACGTACGCTGTGTCCTCGGTGCTGGCGTCGTCATCGACCTGCCCACCCTCGTTGGCGAACTGACGGCGCTGCAGGCGCGGGGCATCGATACCTCGGGACTGATCGTTTCCGACCGGGCGCATGTGGTGCTCCCCTACCACAAGGCACTCGACCGGCTGGAAGAGCGCCGGCGCGAACAGGACGAGATCGGCACCACCCTCAACGGCAACGGTCCTGCCTATGCGGACAAGGCGTCGCGTCACGGTCTTCGCATGTGCGATGTCATTCGGCCCGATCTCCTGCGCCGCAAGCTGGCGATCGAGATCGATTCGAAGAACGCGCAGATCGTCAGCGTCTTCGGCGACCCACCCCTGGAGTTCGACGAGATATACGCGGAACTTGTCGAGGCTGCGGAATTTGTCCGGTCGATGGTCGTCCCGACGGAGGTCGTGGTTCAGGACGCCCTGCACCACGGCGAGCAGGTCATCGTGGAGTGCGCGCAGGGCGCGATGCTCGACATCGATTACGGCACCTATCCGTATGTCACGTCATCGTCGCCCACGGCCGCCGGCGCGTGCCAGGGCGCCGGCGTTGCCCCCCGCCAGGTCCAGACCGTGCTTGGCGTCTACAAGGCCTACAGCACGCGGGTTGGCGGCGGTCCGATGCCGGCCGAACTGGTCAACGAAACGGGTGAGCTGATCCGTCAACGCGGTCGCGAGTGGGGTGTCAATACCGGCCGCCCACGGCGGACCGGCTGGTTCGATGCCGTGGCCGCTCGCCAGACGAGCCGCCTGAACGGGGTGAACGAAGTGGCGTTGACCCTGGTCGATGTGCTGGATGTCTTCGAGGAGATCGGGATCTGCACCGGGTATCAACTAGCTGACCGGGAGCTTCGCCACGTGCCTGCGCTCCTCGACGAACTCGAAGGCGCTTCCCCGGTGCTGGAATTCGTTCCGGGCTGGGGCGAAGACACAACCGGTGCGCGGTCCTTTGCGGATTTACCCCGGAACTTGCACGCCTACATCGATCGCCTTGAAGGACATCTCGGTGCACCTGTGCGCTACGTTGGTGTGGGGCCGGACCGCGAGCAGCTTATCGACCGGCAGGCTCACTAGGCGTTCGCCATTCCGGACCGGGATCGCGTCCCATGAGCCTGGCAATCGCGTCGTTCGGGGAAACCCCCTCGAAGAGTACCTGGTGCATCTGGGCCGCGATCGGCATCTCCACACCGTGTCGCACCGCGAGCTGAACGGCCGCGCGGGTGGTCGCGATGCCTTCCGCCGTTTCGGTCATGGCCTGCTGGATCGCCGCCAGCGATTCCCCGCGCGCCAGCGCTACCCCCACCTGGTGATTGCGGGAGAGCGAGCTGGCGCAGGTTGCCACCAGGTCGCCCATCCCGGAAAGCCCGGCGAACGTCATCGGGTTGGCGCCGCAGGCAACGCCGAGACGTGCAATCTCTGCCAATCCCCGCGTAATCAAGGCCGCCTTGGCGTTGTCGCCCGCCTCCAGGCCATCCGCGATGCCTGCGCCGATCGCGATGATGTTTTTCAGGGCGCCGCCAAGCTCGACCCCGATCACATCCACACTCAAATAGGTGCGAAATGACTCCGAGTGAAGGGTTGCAGCCAGCTGGCCCGCCAGGTAGAGGTCCTCGCTGGCTACCACCGTCGACGTCGGCTTGCCGGCGGCAATCTCCGAAGACAGGTTGGGTCCGGAGACAACAGCCAACCGGCACTGTCCCTGAAGGACCTCCTCGATCACGGCTGACGGCGTTTGGAGCGAAACCTCCTCGATCCCTTTCGCCGCACTCAGGATCGTCTTGCCGCTCAACCATGGTCGGAGGCGACCCAGGGCGGCCCGCATCGACTGAACAGGCACGGCCAGGACGACGGCGTCAGCGGTGGCCAACGAGTGGCGATCGAGGTGCTCGACCGCGACCGACGGTGGAAGCGACGCAATCGAATGTGGATGCGGCCGCCGCAGCGATCGGAGCCTGGCGGCTGCCTCTTCCGAGTGGGCAACCACGGTCACGCTTCGCCCATTGCGCGCACAGAGACCGGCGATCGTCGTGCCCCACGCACCGGCGCCAACGATGTGGAGCGTGTGGATTGGTGAGTTAGTGTGCTCACCCGGGTTTGACATGCTTCCATCGGTATTCATAGACTCACCGCCGAGTAGTCACCGAGATACAGATCGCACGAGTGTAGGGGACAACCACGATGGACTTGCAGCTTCCACTTGATTCGGTTGCCATCAGGAAGATCATTCCTCACCGTTATCCGTTCCTCCTGATCGACCGGGTAATCGAGCTCACGCCCGGACAGCGAGCGGTCGCGATCAAGAACGTCACTGCCAATGAAGCGTTCTTCCAGGGACACTTTCCAGACTATCCGGTGATGCCGGGCGTGCTGATTGTCGAGGCGATTGCCCAGACCGGCGCGGTAGCCATGTTGAGCCAGCCTGGACACGAGGGCCAGATCGCGCTGTTTGCGGGTATTGAGAAGGTCCGTTTCAAGCGACAGGTCGTGCCTGGCGATACCCTGCGGTTCGAAGTCGAACTCGGTCAAATCCGGAGGAACATCGGAACTGGCAGCGGCATCGCCACTGTGGACGGTGAAATCGCCTGTCGCGGGGAATTCATGTTCGCGCTCACCGCCAGCCCACTGCCAAACGAGCCATAACGTCGCGCGTTTGGCGGTAAACTTCCGGTTGAGCATCCAGGACGATCGCCCGGCACATTGCCGTCGCGACCGAACACGCCAGGGTTTCTGCTCCGCAACGCGGGAGGGCAGGCATGACATCGTCCGGCAAAACGCTCGGATTGGTCCTCATCGGAATTGGTCTTGCGATAGGGCTTGCTGTTGGGGCGTGGATGATCTCGGCGGTCGCCGATGATTCCACCGGCGTATCCGGCGCCGTGTTCGGTTTTGCGCTGTTGCTGATTTTCATCGTGTTGCCCCTGGTTGGAGGCGGCATCTTCATCCTGTCGAAAGGGCGGGCCGAAGAGCAACAACTCGCCGAGGTTCGGCAGCAACGTGCGCTTCTCGACATCGTCAAGACGCGAGGGCAGGTTCAGATCAGCGACCTCGTGTTGGAACTGAAGTCCACCAGGGACAAGGTCCAGTCGGATCTCCATGCATTGGTTGGCCGTGGTCTGTTTTCCGGCTATGTCGACTGGGATAAGGGCATGCTCTACTCGGTCGAGGCGTCCCAACTCAACGGTCGGCAGACATGTCCCAACTGCGGCGGCCAACTCGAACTGGCCGGCAAGGGCCTGATCAAGTGCCCGTATTGTGGAGCGGAGATCTTTCTCTGATTCCGGCATCGGTGCCGGGAAAGGACAACCGTTTTGGACAATCGGATCGTATCCACCATCGGAAGCCTGCTCAACAAGGTGCCGGGTTATGCCGGCTACCGGGACAAGGAGAGTCGGCGTGACGACGATCGCCGTCTGCGCGATGCCATTGCGGCGTCGCTGGACTCCACCATCCAGTCTCTCACCCAGGCGAGCGCCAGGCTGGCCGAGAAACGCTCGTTCACCTCGCTATCCACCATCGAACGGTTGATCGGCACGACTCGCCTGCTGGCTGATCGGGTTCGCACCACCTCGTACGGGTACGGTGGGATCTTCACCGATCAGCCGGTCGACGAGTTCGTGCTTGACCAGCTCCGGCAGTTCGACGCTGTCTTCCAGTCCGAGGTGGAGAATCTTGCCGCCATCGCGGACCGGATCTCCACCGCTCCCGAAGGTCCGCTCGATGTAGATATCAGCGCCTATCAGGATGAATTGAATAGACTCGGCAAGCTTTTCGATGGCCGGAAGTCGGTTGTCGAGACCGCCCGCCCGAACCGCGACGCCGAGGTGCTCGCCCTCCTGGACCAGAATCCGGTTCGTCCACCGTCTGCGCTCATGCTGCTTGGTCGCGGTGATGCGTTGTCGATCGGCAATGACAACTTCCTCGTTGACGCCACCATTACGTTGACAAGTGGCGTCGGAGTCGTTCAGCTCTCGCGCATTGGCGATAGTGGCAGCGGCCAGGTGAACTGGCTGCTCGGCAGTACTGTGCCGGGCCAGGACGCCGCACGACTGACCGAACGCGCTGCCTCCGGAGAAGTGGCGACCGGTGCCAGGGCTGCGGAGTTGGTGATCGATACTGGTGACGGGTCATCCAAACCGGTGGCTGCGCAGTACGCGTATACTGCGGGGGCTGAACAGGAAGTTTCGTTCTGGTATGCAGTCGGGGATTCCACCCGTTCGTTTTCCGGCGAAACGCTCGATGAGGCGGATGTTGTCGTCTACGGCAAGGCCCAGGCCTGAGCCGAGGGAGTATGACCATGGGAATCCTCGATCGCATGTCCCGGTTGGTTCGCGCGAACGTCAACGATCTCCTCGACCGGGCTGAAGATCCCGAGAAGATGATCGACCAGATCATTCGCGACATGCAGAGCAACATCACCGAAGCCCGCCGCCAGGTTGCGGCGATGATCGCCCAGGAGAAGGAACTCGAGGCAGACGTCAAGGAGAATGCCGCCCTGTCGCAGGAGTGGGGCGTCAAGGCGCAGCGTGCTGTCTCCGCTGGCAAGGACGATCTTGCCCGGGAGGCGCTTCGCCGGAAGCGCGACAGCGACGAAAACCTCGCTGTCTACCAGCACCAGCTGGAAGTCCAGAAAGACACCGTTACGAAGTTGCGGGCCCAGCTCAATGCCCTGGAGTCGAAGTATCAGCAGACCACCAGTCAGCGCGACAGCCTGATCGCCAGGCAGCGCCGGGCGGAAGCGACCAAGAAGGTCGTAACCCAGTCGTCCTCCGCTGTCGCCTCTCTCTCCGGTCTCGATGCTTCCTCCGAGCTCGGCCGCATGGAAGCCAAGATCCGGCAATCCGAATCCGAGGCTGCAGCCTATCAGGAACTGGATACCGGGTCGTTCGACACTCAGTTCCGCGAACTTGATTACGACGTGGACATCGAGCAGCAACTGGAAGCCCTGAAGTCGGGCGGAACAGCAACTGCATCGTTGTCGAGCGGTGACGACCTTGCCTACCTCCCAAGCGGTGAGGTCGTTGAGCAGGACGAGACTCCGTCGCCGGGCGGCACCCCGTCGTAGTGCGCGTCCGGTTGCCGGCCGGCATGAGCATCGCCGGCTTCCAAGGTTGGAAACCGGCGAACTGGCCACACGACAAGCGCGGTCATCTTTTCTGACAGTTGCCCCCCAGGACCTGGCCAGCGAGGAGGATGTTGATGGCGATCATCGACCTGATCGAATATCCGAACGAGATGAGCAATGAGCTCGTTCATCGCGAGCCTGAGGATACATCCGGCGAGTTCCGCCTGGGTTCCCAGTTGGTCGTCCGTGAAAGCCAGCGCGCAGTCTTCTTTCGCGATGGCAAGGCGCTCGACGTTTTTAGCCCGGGCCGGCACACGCTCTCCACCAACAACATCCCGCTGCTGACCGGGCTGATTGGTCTCCCATTCGGCGGCAAGACTCCTTTCCGGTCCGAGGTGTATTTCATCTCGATGCGGGAGTTCACCGACCTCAAATGGGGTTCGGCGCAACCACTTGTGTACCGTGACTCCGAACTCGGCATGATCAGGCTGCGGGCCCACGGCACGTACAGCATCAGGGTTGCGGACCCACAGGTGCTGGTCGGCCAGGTCGTCGGCACGCGCGGCAGCTACAGCACTGCCCAGATCGATGAATTCCTGCGCAGCATCATTCTCAATCAGTTCAACGACCTGTTGGGCGATGTCCACACTTCGATCCTGGACCTCCAGGGAATGACGAAGGAAGTGGCTGACGCTGCTCGGGCCTCCCTGGCAGAACCGTTCCGCCGCTACGGCCTGGAACTGACCACCTTCCAGATCATCGCGATCACCCCGCCTGATGAGGTCATGGCCCGGATCGACGAGCGCTCGGGCATGGCAGCCCTCGGCGACATGGGCGAATACACCCGGTTCCGCACCGCCCAGGCGATCGGGGATGCCGCCAACAATCCTGGCACCGCGGGCGATATTACCGGGGCTGGGGTGGGTCTTGGCGCCGGACTCGGTATCGGCCAGGCAATGTCGGAGGCGATGCGCCAGTCGCAGCAGCCGTCTGCCGCCGCAGCCCAACCGCAGGCAGCAACCGAACAGTGTCCAAAGTGCCAGGCTACCATTCCCGCCGGATCGAAATTCTGTCCCAGTTGTGGCACCAACCTTTCCGGGGTGACCTGCAAGGATTGCGGGACGGTCAATACGCCGGGGGCGAAGTTCTGCGTCAATTGCGGCAAGCCGCTCACTTGATTCCACCCCGCACGACAACCGCATCGCCGTGAATTCCGAGGCGCTGGGCTGCAAGCCTGGCGCCTCGTTCGTTCAGCGATCAGGTGTTGCGCACCGGATCGACCGTAGGCGGTCCCAGACGCTGTGCAGGCGCTTGTTTGGGTGCGTACGAACGCATTTGGAAGCCGGAAAATGAAGTCCATATTTGGTACAATTAGGCGTTAGGCTCAGCAGCCTCCGCATTAATCAGGAGCCCAATACAGTGGATATCGGAAACGTTCGGATTGCCAGCATCGAATCCGAGATGCGGCAGTCCTACCTCGACTACGCCATGAGCGTCATCGTGCAGCGTGCCCTGCCGGATGCCCGCGATGGGTTCAAGCCTGTCCATCGCCGCGTGCTCTACGCCATGCACCAGATGGGCATGCGCTCGAACACCCGCTACCGGAAGAGCGCCGGTATTGTTGGCGAGGTCATCAAGAACTGGCACCCCCACAGCGACACCGCCGCCTACGATACTCTCGTCCGCATGGCCCAGAGCTTCAGCCTTCGCTACCCCCTTGTCGACGGGCAGGGCAACTTCGGCTCCGTCGACGGTGACAAGGCCGCCGCGATGCGGTACACCGAAGCGCGGATGACGGCCATAGCCGACGAGCTGCTGACCGATATCGACAAGAACACCGTCGACGAGTATCCCAACTACGACGCGTCGATGATGCAGCCGACCGTGTTGCCGGCCCGCCTGCCGAATCTGCTCATCAACGGCAGCGCCGGCATCGCCGTTGGTATGGCCACAAACATCCCGCCGCACAACCTCGGCGAGATCTGCTCCGGTATCACCCTGCTCCTCGACAACCCGGATGCGACGGTGGAAGACCTCCTCGCCGTCGTGCCTGGTCCGGACTTTCCGACCGGCGGCACCATCTTCGGCCGGGAAGGCATCCAGGCCGCCTATGCGACCGGGCGTGGACGCGTCCTGATCCGGGCGAAGGCGTATGTCGAGGAGCAGGAGCGAAACAACCGCTTCCAGATCATCGTGACCGAGTTGCCTTACCAGGTGAACAAGGCCGTGCTGATGGAGCGCATTGCCGAACTCGTCCATGACGGCAAGCTGGACGGCATCAGCAACCTCCGCGACGAGTCTGACCGCTCCGGCATGCGGATGGTGATCGAACTCAAGCGCGATGCCCAACCGCGCAAGGTCCTGCTCAACCTCTACAAGCACACCGCGCTCCAGCAGACCTTTGGTATAAACATGCTGGCCCTGGTCGAACGTGGCACCCAGCCCCGCGTGCTCACCCTGAAGCGCGCGATGCAGGAATACATCGATCATCGCCACGAAGTGATCACGCGACGCACCGAATACGATCTCGAGCGTGCGAGGGCGCGTGCCCATATCCTCGAAGGCCTCAAGATCGCCCTCGACAACATCGAAGAAGTGATCCGGATCATCCGGCAATCGCAGAGCACCGAGTCCGCGCGTCGCAATCTCATGCGCAGCTTTGACCTGTCGGAACTTCAGGCGAACGCCATCCTCGACATGCGGTTGGCTCGTCTCGCCGCCCTCGAACGCCAGAAGATCGAGGAGGAGTACCAGGAAGTCCTCCAGCGCATTGCGTATTTCGAAAGCCTGCTGGCCGATCCCCAATTGATCGTCGGGCTCATCCGCCAGGACTTGCAGGAACTCAAGGACAAGTATGGCGACGTGCGTCGCACGCAGATCGTGGACGGCACCGGGACGATGTCCGAAGAGGATCTCATCCCGGAAGTCGACGTGCTGGTGACGGTGACGGAGAAGGGATACGTCAAGCGCCTGCCACAGGATACCTACCGCACGCAGCGCCGTGGCGGCCGCGGCAAGCAGGGCATGACGATGCGCGACGAGGACGCGCCCCTGCATGTGTTGTCCGCCAACACGCACGATTTCCTGTTGGTCTTTACCAATCGCGGCCGCGTCTACCAGATCAAGGTCCATGAGCTGCCGGACGCCAGCCGCACCGCCAAGGGTATTCCGATCGTCAACGTCATCGGCCTGCAACCGGACGAGGCGGTGACGACGCTGCTCAAGGTGCGGGATTACTCCGAAGCGAAGTACCTGTTCTTCACCACACGCCGTGGCACGGTCAAGCGGGTATCGCTGGATCAGTTCCGCACCGTTCGCTCGAACGGCATGATCGCGATCGACCTCGACGCCGGCGATGAACTCGCCTGGGTTCGGATGACGAGTGGGACCGACCATGTCGTCCTGGTGACAACGGGCGGACAGGCTATCCGGTTCGACGAAAACGATGTCCGGGCAATGGGTCGACCCGCCAAGGGCGTGATCGGGATCCGGATGGGTCCGGACGACTTCGTCATCGCTTTCGATGTCATTCGTGATGGTCAGGACCTGCTCGTGGTCTCACAGAAGGGCCTGGGCAAGCGATCGAGCCTGGATCACTACCGGAGCCAGGGGCGAGGAGGCAAGGGAGTCCAGGCTATGAAGCTGACTCCCCGCACCGGCAGGATCATGGCGGCGTCCATGGTCGCGCCGGACGACAACGTTGTCCTGCTCAGTAGCAAGGGTGTCGCTATCAAAATCGCGGCCAGTTCGATTTCCCTCATCGGCCGGACGACCCAGGGTGTCACCCTGATGCGACTCGACGACGGGGACGAGGTCACATCCGTCACCGTGATCGAACCTGCCGATCCAGCGAGCAGCGCCCATCTCAACGGTCTCGAGGATCTGGACTGAGAGGGGCCCAGGACGTCGTCCGCATGAGACGCGGAAGGCCATTCTCCGGCGCATTATGCACTGGCGACAGTTCCTTGCGGGTGCGCCCAACCCCTAACCCCTTCCCGACACGCTCACAGGGGGAGGTATGCAGTAATTGAGTCGCCTTCCGGAGGGGCCGATCGGCC